>JAHWIB010000021.1 GCA_019322815.1 Candidatus Woesearchaeota archaeon
AATGATAATCTTAAAAGACATACAAGTTTGCACTATTTCTACTGGCATAGATATGCCGATAGAAAGGCAAGAACAATTAGCAAGAAAGATTGAAAAGATATTGTTGAAAGAATCAATCGTTTGTGAGGTAATAGTTAAAAATGATATATTCAAATGATTATTATGGAAAGATAAAAGATTATTACAAAATGTTGTTTAATAATTTGAGAAGCAAGATTGTTAAGACAGATATTAGAAATAAAAATTTATATATTGTTTTAGGAAACAAAGGTTTTGGCTGGAGATATTATTACGAATCAAGCGGTGAGCCAATAGGAAATGTAAGCTACCTTATTTCTTATTCATTAGATAGAAGTTATAATGATTTAAAAAAATATCAGAAAGAATTGAATCCTTATCTAAGAACTGAAGAAAAAAGGAAATTAAGATTGTGGCTTAATATTGTTGAAAAATATGTTAAAGCAAAAAAGAAGAAAGATTTGCAGATACAATCTTTTGAAGATAAGTTGCAGGATTCTTTTAATAAGAAGATTGCTAAGGTTATAGATGAAGCAGAAGAAACATTGAAAAGATATATCTGCATGGAGAAATTATAATGGTATTTAGTTTTTGGTTTCAAAATGCAAAAAAGAAATGCACTTGCTATAAATGTAAAAAAAAGATATATAAACACGAAGCAAGATGTGAATTTGAAAATGGTTATCTTTATAGAAGAACATTAGTTTATAGATTTCTTTGTATGAAGTGTGCAAATATAGAATTAAAGCAAATAAACAAAGCAATAGAAAAAGCAAAAGCACACCAAAGGAAATTTCAAAAAGAGATTAAAACAGAAAGAATTTTGGAGGAATTATAAAATGCCAACAATAAGAGAATTAATGAAAGAAATTGGATCAGAATATGAATCTGTATCTTATGGACAAAGCAGAGTAGTATTAAGATATTTAGAAAAAGAGCCATTAGCTTATGCAAAATGGTATAGTGGATTTTTAGTAATCTTTAAAGATTATTATGGATTCTTACACGCATATACCTATGCAACTAAGAAACCTTTTGCTTCAGGTTATCAGGATTCTAGCTTTCATAAAATTCAGTTAGATGAAGCTATTGAGTTCTTAAAGACAAAAGAAGAAGGAATTATCTGCAAGAAGTTTGATGAAAAAGAAGTTGGGAAGCAAAAGAAAAGATATGAAAGACCTGTTCTTGGAGGTTTCTCTTATAAAAATAAAGAAAAGGATAGTAGCTCATGGGATCATGGAAAGATAAGATTTGTAAGACTAAGAAGTGGAATGTTAAGAGCAGAAAAACCACCATATTGGAATTTTAATAGTAAATGGGAAAGAGTAGAACTTAAATGGGCTTTAAATTATCTTGATAAAGAAGAGTATAAAGTAACAGAATATGATGTTCCAGAAGAAGTTCTTAAAGAAGCAAAGAGAATGGTTACTATTGATGAATTGTAGAAACATTTAAATATAAGATTGGAGTTCTAAACACAATGGAAGAAATACAAGAAATTGAACAAGAAATTGAAATAGATGAAAATGAATTGAAACAGGCTCAAGAGCAGATGGTTGAGATTAAAGAAGGTGTTAGAAAAGCTTTTGGCTTGATTTCAATAAAGAAGAAAATGCCTAACTATATAAGAAAATCAATGAAGCATAAAGAATGGATGGTTGGAGATGATTTAGGAGAAACTATGAGTGCTCAATAGGTGAAAGATAAAATGGGAATGTATACAACAATTGTAGATAGTGAAGTAAATGTAATAGATATGGAAGGACTAAAGAAATTCCTCAAAAATCTAAAAGCAGGAAAGAATAAAGATTATATTGTTAAGGATAAAACATGGGCAGATTTTGGAAAGAATAGAGGAAAACAATATGCAGAAGCAGTTAAATTAAATGAAAAGGAAAAAATATTAGATTTTATGGGACTTGATGGATGGAAGATAATAAGCTATTGGTATGATATGTTTGTCCAGTTTTTAAGAGATATTGCTGTTTTTTTAGAAGGAGAAGTTACAATGGAATTTGAAACTAATGATGAAGGTGGTTATATAGAATTTAGAGGTGGTAAGTGTATTATTCATACAGGAGTTATGGATTGGTCAGAACATCTTCCAGAAGATTTCAATGATAATCTTCCACCATTAAATAAAGAATTAAAATCAACATTAGTTGCGAGGAGATTATAATGACAGATATAAAAGAATGTAATCAGGAAAAATGCAGCTTTAAGAAAGGAAGCCCAATGGAACATATGTGTCCTGTATGTTCAGATTGTGGTTGCACTTCTCATAAGATAGATGAGGATTGTCCTAATTGTTGGAACTGCTTAAAAGATGAAGGTTATGTAAGAAATGGAGAACCTGACTTTGGAGAGATAGATAACAAGAAGGGAATGAAGAAAAAGGTTGTGATTGAAAGATGAATCTAATTAAGAGATTTTTAATATGGAGAAATGGGATTTGTGAAAAATGTAATAAAGAACCTAAATCCTTTTTATCTTCTGGATATTGTGAAAAATGTATAGATAAGATGATTATTGAAAATAAAACTTAGGAGGAAATAAATGGAAATAAACCACAAACAACTAGAAGCTCTGATGATAAGAGCTTATGAAACAAAATGTCCCTTAATGATTTGGGGAACAACAGGTATTGGTAAATCTCAAACTGTAAGGCACGTTGCTAAGATGATTGCCAAAGGATTAAATATGGAAGTTGGAGAGAATGGAGATGAGAAAAAGTTTGGTGTTAAAGATATAAGGATTTCTCAGTTAGACCCATCTGATTTAAGAGGACTTCCATCTCTGCAAGGAGAAACAACAAAATGGTTGCCACCAAATTGGTTGCCTACAAAAGGACAAGGAGTATTGTTCTTTGACGAGATTAACTTAGCTCCACCAAGTATTCAGGCAGCAGCTTATCAGTTAATCTTAGATAGAAGATTAGGAGAATATAAACTGCCAGAAGGTTGGGTTATATTTGGAGCAGGAAATAGATTAGAGGATAGAGCAAATGTATTTGAACTGCCTGTGCCTTTAAAGAACAGATTTATACACTGCACACTAAAAGTTCCAACTCCAGAAGATTGGACAGAGTGGGCTTTGGAAAATGGAGTTGATACAAGAATAGTTGCATATCTTCAGATGGAAGGAAGCAATCTGTTTAAGTTTCCAAAATCTGATTCAAAAGATAATGCTTTCCCAACTCCAAGAATGTGGGAGATAACAAGCAAGTTAATCAAAGATAAAGATATGAAAGAAGAAGAAAGAGAGATAGCAATTTCTTCTGCTGTTGGAGAAGCAGTTGCTAATCAGTTCACTGCTTTCTTGAAATTGCAGAAAAAGATTAACCTAGCTGATTTGTTAAAGAATCCAAAGAAAGTTCAAACTATAAAAGATATAGATTTGAAATACAGCTTGTTATCTGAAATATGTGAGAAGTATAGAAAGGACAAGAAGATACTTCAAGCTGCGACAGAGATAGCATTATACTTAGACCCAGAGTTTGCTATATTCTTGATGAGGATGTTAAAGAGTATGCACACTTCTGTAAATGATTTCAAGAAGAATCTAGCTAAGTTAAAGAATTGGGATAAGATAGTAGATAAGTATGGAAAATACTTAATCCATTGATTCTGGTGATATAAAATGGAATTGAATGAAAGAGTTTTGGCTAATAGGATTAAGCTTCAGAAAGAGAAGCCTTTCTTTGCATATCTTATCTTGAACCTTAATATTCAAGAGATGGATAAGGAAAGAGAAAAGATGATGAAAGCAGCAGGTATGCCAACTAGTGCAGGTGTTGATGGAAAAGGAAATCTTTACTACTGCAAAAGTTGGTTTAATAAATTAGATGATGAACAGATGAAAGGAGTTCTTTGTCATGAAGTTCTTCATGTTGCATTACAGCATTGTCTATTAAGAACAGGAAAAAAACATTATCCTCAGTTATGGAATATAGCTGTTGATTTAGCAGTAAACAATATTCTTACTAATGATGGAATGTCTTTGCCAAATGAGGGGATTGTTCCTTATAACAATGTATATGAATTCAAAGATGAAAAAGGAAAGAAAATCAAAGGTAAGAATGGAAGTCAGATTGTTGTCAAAGATATAGACAAGAAAAGTGCAGAGATGATGTATGATGAATTGAAAAGAAAATTTCCTAAGAAGTGGCTTAAAAATATGAAAGGTTTTGATGGACATATAATTGTTCAAGTTGGTGACGGAAAAGAAGGAGAAAGTGGAAAAGATGGAAAAGGAAATAAAGTAATCAAAGTGAGCCAAAAAGATTTTGATAAGATTGCAAAGAAATGGAAAAAGGCAGTAGTTAATGCAGCAGCTCATTGTAAACAAAGAGGGGATTTACCTGCTGGAATAGCACGAATGATTGATGACTTATTAGACGCAAAAGTTAATTGGAAACATATGTTGCAGAAGTATATCACTTCAATGATTCCTTTTGATTATTCATATACTCTGCCTCACAAGAAAAGTGTATCTTCAGGATTTTATATGCCTCATATGTTAAGAGAGATGTTAGATGTTGTTGTTTCAATAGATACTTCAGGTTCTATTCAGCAGAAAGAACTTACTGATTTTGTTTCTGAATGTGTAGCAATATCAAAGTCTTTTGTTAATCTAAAGATGACAATGGTTATCTGTGATTGTGAGATTCAGGAAGTTATTGAAGTAACTAATGGAAATGTAGCAAAAATATTAGCTATGAAGATTAAAGGTGGAGGAGGTACTTCTCATCAGCCTGTTTATGAATGGGTTAAGAAGAATAAACCTAATGCAAGAATATTAGTTAATTTCACAGATGGTTGGACTGAGTTTCCAGAGAAGAAAGATGTTTCATATAATTTGAAATCTCTTTGGGTTATAACAGAAGATGGTTGTAATACAGATAATATTCCTGATTGGTTAGGAGAAAGTATAAAGTTGAATTAAGATGACAGATATAAAACATAAGATAATAATTTCAGAAGAAGATGGAGATAGAATACATTTTTTAATTAGAGAAAAATTTGGATATTTGGAAAGAGATTTATATCTTGATTTATGGATACATAAAGAACATGGAGGAATTAGTATAAGCATAGATAAAGATGAAGATTTAGCACAAGATAAAGCACACTTCTTCTTACCAAAAAATATAATAGAAAAATTGAAAAAAGAATTAGCTTTCTTTGGCTTATGAAAAAGAATTAAAATGGGATACAGAACAACTTATAATGGGAAGATAGTTTTTAATCCAAAAAATAAAATATTAATCTATCTTCTAAAATTTTTGAAAAGGAAGTCTTCTCCTTGTAATTATTTAACTAGAAGCGATACTATGGGACATACAACTCATGCCTTTTATTTAGAAGATGAATGGATAGGTTATTGTGTTCCATTAGATATTATTAATTTTGAAAAAGGAGAATTGGATTTTGATGGTGATGAAAATTATATTGATTTCAAAGATTATTGTGATGCAACATTAACACTTATTTTTATTATCTCTTATTTAGATAAAACAGCAAATGGACAGGTTTGGTGGGAAGGAGAAGAAATTAATGATAAAGGAACTATTAAATTAAGAAAAGGAAATGTGATATTAAAACCTAGAGGAGTAAATCAAAAAATTATAGATATAAAAAAGATAATTGAAACACACCAATTAAATATTAACATGGGAAAGAAATGGCGTAATTCTAAAGACACAATAATTGCTCCAAAAATTGATATTTTAAATTTCTTAAAAGATATGAAAGCCTCTTCTTTTGAAGAGTTTCAAAAAGAATTTAAAAAACATATGCTTGTGGAGATGTTATGAAACAATATAAAGATTTAAACGAAGCACAGAAAAATCTATTCAACAAGATTGAAGGATTTGTTATGTCTAATAAGTCTATTAAGATAAAAGACTTCCTCAAAGTTTTAGGAATATTGATTAATAAATATAAAAGGAAATAAAATGCCAAAAGGAATATTCATTAGAAGTGAAGAATTGAAAAAAAATATTGCTGAAGAATATAATTATATTTGTCAATATTGTGGAAAATTGTCTTTAAAGGGAATAGGTTGTCCACACCATTTTGATTATAACAAAAACGATAAAAATTGTATATGGGTTTGTAAAAGTTGTAATTCAAAATTTAATGCTAATCGAGATTATTGGTTTGCATTTTGGTGTTATCATTTAAATATTGAACCTTATAGTTTATTTCTCAAATACAAGAGAAAGAAACCTTCAGCTGCTAAGTCTATGAAGTAGTCTTATCTTGGAACTAAAAAAGAGGGGGAGCAAACAAGCTATTTCTAAAACCCTTATGCTCTCCTCATTATAATCAAAGGTGATATAAATGAAACAAAAAACTAAATTAGAAGATGAAGAAATAGAGGAAGATGAACTTATTGAAGCAACAAGATATAGGTGTGTCCATTGTGACCAACTTCATGAAGATGAAGAAGACGCAAAAGAGTGTTGTCCTCCAGAAGAAGTTATTTTATGGGAATGTGGAAATTGTGGAGAAAAATATGAAGATGAAAGTGAAGCAAAAGAATGTTGTGATAACGGAGAAGAAGTTGATGGATTTAAATGTCCTAAATGTGGAGAGTTCTTTGAAGACGAAGAAGATGTAAAAAATTGTAAACACGAAGCATTGGTTGATGAATTATGAAAATAGGAAAAGTTATTTTGTATCAGCAGTCTAAGATCAAAGAAGAGATACCTTTAAGATTAAAATATGAACAGATAAATGGGAAAGAGTATTATTTGATTTCTTTTAATATGAAAGATTCATTTTTAACTAGTATGACTATTTTATTCAAAAGATATAATGGTGATATTATATTTGATTTCAAGATTGATGTAGATAATAGAAGAGCCGGATTATCTATGGAAAGATTAGAATCTTTTATCAGAGTTAAAAAAGAAGATATAAGAAAGATTATAGATTTAGTTAAAAAAATAAATGAAGAAAAACCTATAAGGACTGGATTGAATATAGAATTCAATAAATATATAAATATAGAAAAAATAACAAGGAAAGTTAAAAATGATAAGGCTGCGGAGGAGTTATAGTAGAAGAAAGATTAATATAGTAGTTTGTTTTTTATTTTATTCTATTGGTTATTCTTTATTAATATTTAGAGAAAACAATATTGGTTTTTGTTTTATTGGTGTGGGTGTAGCATATCAATTAAGACTTTTTAATTCATTTGTTAATAATATAATCAATCCAATAATAGACTTAATCAATCCAATAATAGACTACTTTGAACAGATTATAGTTGTCTTTAGATATAAATGTGGAAAAGATCCAATCTTATATGGGCATAGATATAGAGATACATTACATTCAAAAGCGCAGGAATATCTATTTAAGAAATGGGAGAGACAAATCTTTGCTGTATATAAAGGAGAAGACTTTGTAGTCATAAATAAAGAATATGAATATCTGAAAAAATTATTTAAAAATTATTCAAAGAATGTATCTATTGTTTCAAAAGAAGAAATTGAAAAGATAGTTAAAGCAAAACCAAAAAATAGAAAAGAATTGATGGTTGATTTGTTATGAAATCTACAACACAAAAAAAGGCAGAAAAAATGTATACTGAAGATAGAGTAAAACTAATGTCTTCTCATGGAGATATTATTCATTTCATTGTTAAAGGAGATAATGACTTATATGATATTCATTACAATAGAACAAGAAAAAGATGGAGTTGTACTTGTAAAGGATTTTCTTTAAAAGAACAGATATGTTCTCATATTAAAGCTTGTATGCTTATGATTGAACACGAAAAAGAATTGTTAGGTTTGTAAAATGCCATACAAAGACTTAAAAAAAAAGAAAGAATGGGAAAGAAAATATCGCAGAAAGAATAGGGCTAAACTTAATAAAAAAGTTAATGAGTGGAAAAAGAACAATCCAGAAAAATTAAAAGAGATGAGGGAAAGAGAATACAAAAAGAGAAAAGAGAAATATCGGGCTAACCCAGAGAAATGGAGAAAGTATTGGAGAAAGTATAATATAGAATATTCTAAAAAAAACAAAGAAAAAATATATAAAAGAAAAAAAGCTCTCATGGATAAATATTTAAAAGAAAGTAAATGTATTATCTGCGGAAAAAAGATAGATACCCATATTCCATATGTAAAAGAAAAGAAACAATTTAAGAATATGAAAAAGTTAGGTTTTAAATTTGATGTTTATTGCAAAAGATGTAGAGAAGCAAAAAGGAAATCAAATAATAAAACCAAGAAAAAGATAATAGAAAAAAGAGGAAGAAGAAAAGATGAAAGTTAAACATACTTTTTTTGGTTGGTGTTTTTTAATATCAACAGCAGCATTATTTTCTATAATGAGTTATGTTGCAGTTAATACTACAATAACCACACAAGAGAAAGTTTCAATCATTGCTGTTTGTTTAGTAGGACATATAGGACACCATATATTTTATAAAAAGAGATTGAAAGAGTGGAGATTGAAACAGAAAGAAATAAATGATAGATTGGAGGAAACATATGGAATGGAATTCCAGAAACCTAAAGGAAGATGGGATTATTTAAAAGGTGATGAAAAATGAATAAAAGATTAAAAATAGCATTAGATGAGGCACTTGTTGTTAGTTTAATAATGTTGATAGGATTTCCTATTGCTTTTATTATTGCAATTTTTGTTGGATTATTTGGTGCTAAACACTTCACACTATTAGAAAATTTTTTAACGTCTCTATATTTCTTTGTTGTTATATCAAAAGGTATTTTAATTTTGATTCCTTGTTTGTCTATTTTTTTGTTTATTTATAGTTTTATAACAAATCAGAGATATGTAACTCAAGATAAAAAAGATAGAATATATAGTTGATTTAAAAGGTAAATGAAGATGCAAAGACCAATACTTGATGATTTGGTTAATAAAGGCTGGAAATACTTAAGCAGCTTTGGAGATGGTTTGTGGATAATGGGAAAGCCAAACTATTATATGAGAAGATTATATGACCCACAAACTGATGAAGTAAAAAAAGAATATGTCAATCCATTCAAGCCAAATAAATTGATTCCATTAACTCCAATGACTTGTGGAGAAAGTTATAATTAAGGTGAATAAAAAATGATAAAAACACTAATTAAAATTGCAGAAAATCCTTTTATACTTTTTGTAATGATTATAACTTTTTTTTATTATATTTATAGATTAATAAATAAACTAAAGAGGCAAAAGAATGAACACTAAATTCAAAGAGCATACATTTTATTTTATATGCCTTTAGTGATGATAATGAGAGAGAACAATTTTTAGAATGTTTTAATGATTATCTAGATGAGGAAGGTGATGAAGAATGAAATATATTAGGAGGTTAAAATGGGATTAGATATGTTTTTAATAGCAAAAAGATATTTTTGGAGTAACGCTAATGATGATGAAAAATTAAAAGAATTAATCATCAAAGGAATATTTCCAGAAATGAAAAAATTCAATTTAAATTATCTTTCTTTTGAAGTTGGATATTGGAGAAAAGCAAATCAGATACATAAATGGTTTGTAGATAATGTTCAAGATGGAAATGATGATTGTGGCAGTTATGATGTTAGTAAAGAAAAATTACGGCAATTAAGAAATATGTGTGAAGAAGCTTTGAAAGCTATTAAAAGAAAGGATATTGAAAAAGCAGAAGAATTATTACCAACACAAGATGGTTTCTTTTTTGGGAGCAAAGAATATGATCAATATTATATTGAGGATTTAAAACAAACAATAAAAATAATAGATGCTTGTTTAAAGTTGCCAGATGATTGGGATCTTGAATATTCAAGTTCGTGGTAAATATATTGAGGTGATAGATATGGCAAAGAGTTCTAAAGTAAATAGGCTTGTCAAAGTATTTAGAGAAAATACAAAAATAGAATTGGCACAGGCTATTGTAGAGAATGATTTGGATTTATAACGAAACATTTAAATAGTAGTAGGTATTTTAAATTCTAAAATGTACGGAATCCAGATAATTGGGATATTTTTAAGCTTGTTAATGGCTTATGTTTCATATATCTATATCAAACAAGGTAAGGTAGATAAAGGTAAAGGATGGATGTGGATATTCATTTGGTTTGGCGCAATTATTTGGCTTTCGTTTGCGGACTATACAAAACAGATATTATTAGGGATTACAAATGTAGCAACTATATTTGAATTGACTATTGGAATGGGTGTATTGTTTGCTGTATTGGTTGGTTTCTTCAATTATCTTAAAGTTGCTAAGATAGAAAAAAATATAGAAACATTAGTAAGAAACCTTGCCTTAAAAGAAGCTATGGAGGAAGAAGAAAATGGAAAAACAAGTACTATATGTAAGAGTAAATCAGGACATGACAGCTAAGTTGGTTTTAGATTCTCCTGTTGAGATTGGAGAAATTTCTAAGAAATTAGAAACAATAAGCAAAGTAAATAACTTAGGTTCTTCTGTAACACCTATGGAATAAAGGAATAGATTATGAAAAAAGCGAAGATTTGCCAATTAGATAACTGCTGCATGGAACTGGAAGGCAAACAGAAGAAATTTTGTTGCAGGCAACATTCTGATAGATATAGGTATCTGAAAAACAAAGAGGTTATATTAAAAAGACAGAGAGAATATTATAAGAATAATAAAGACAAACTAAAAGAGAAGCAGAAAGAAAGGATCAGGGAATGGTATAAGAACAACAGAGAAAAACATCTTAAAAGACAAAAAGAGTATAATAAAAAGAAGTGGATGGAAAGGAAGCTTAATGGAAATCAAGATTAAATATCCTATCCTATATCTAATAGGAATCAGTGTGTTGTTTGCAATTTATATTTTTTTTATATTTCTATTTATCACTGCATATTATCATCCAACAAAAAGTACAATTGTACAGATAAACAAATGGGGGGAAGCAAAACTTGAACTTATTGTTTTAGTTACTACGATCCCTTTAGTGTTAAAAACAATCTTTTTGACATACAAGATAATATTCAACAAATAAGATATAGAGGTACAAAAATGAAAAAATGGAAACACAACAAAAAGAGTGTTGATGTTCCTTTAAAGATGATTCACCCAAATTTTAAGAATCCAAGAAAAGGAACATACGACAAAGAAAAGTTAGAAATATTAAAAGAGAGTTTGATGTCTATTGGACAGCTAACTCCAATTAAGATAGATGAAAATGGAACTATCTTATCTGGACATAGAAGATTTGAAGCTGCTAGACAATTAGAGTGGAGTTCATTAAGATGTGATGTTTTTGTTGGATTAGATGATTTTAGCAAAAGCGCAATCTTAATAGGAGATAATGCAACACAAGAAAAGTTTGATGCTTGGGGAAACAGAAAAGCAATCAGTGATATATATTGGAATGAGTTCTGTGAAGTATATGAATTTAAAGGAAAGAATGATAAAGGATATTCAACCTTTGCAAAGAAGTTAGGAATCAGCCTAGCTCAAGCAAGAAGATGTGTAGAAAGTATGGCAAAGGAAAATATAACAACAGCAAGAAAACTAGAAAGTGCAGGATGTGGAACAGATGTATTTGATGAAGTATTGGATACACCAAAGAAGTATAGAGAACAGATGATCAACAAAGCATTAAGTCTTGCTAGTAAGAAAGGAAAAAAGCTAGGAAAGAAGGTAGATAAAAAACCACAGCTAAGACATAAATTAAGAATGTTTAGAAAAACATTAGTTGCAAAAGATGCAATAGAAAACTTGAATCCGTCTTTCTTTAAAGTTATCCATTCAAAGCTTGACTCAATAGGAATGGTGCTAACTAAAGAAGTATTTCAAAAAGCAACTGAAGAACAAAAGAGAGAGATGAAAGAAAATATAAAAAGGAATATTATTCCTTTCTGGAATATGTTGATTAAGTAACATTCAAAATAGCTGAAAGCTATCCATCACACTGAAGTGTGGGGCTTTACGCTTTCAGATTGATTATCCATAATGTCATTCGCAATCGCAACCTGAGAGTTGCTTTTGAAGTCATCCATTTGGATGTATGGCTTTGTTACTGAAGCCTGTCGCTCAACCAACATGGGATGAGCGAGATTTCGGCTTGCGTTTAAATCAGCATTTAAGGAAAAACCACAATGCAAACAAGAAAAGTTATGTTTGGAACGAGAACCAAGATGTCCACATTTGGAACAGATTTTGGAAGTGTAGTTAGGTTTAACTCTATCAACAACAATTCCTTTTCGTTCAGCTTTGTATTGGATAAAGCTCTGCAACTGGAAGAAGCTCCAATTACTAAGTATCCAGTTCATCCGCTTTCCTTTTCGTTGTTTCCTGATACCTTTGAGGTTTTCCATTACAATCTTGTTTCCATCAAAGTTGGAAACAATGTCTTTACTGATATTGTGGTTGTACCAAGCCATAAACCGTTGCTCCCTTCCAGAGATTTTTTTAAGCAATCTCCTGGAACTTCTTGTGCCTTTGGCTTGAAGTTTACCACGCAAGTATTTAAACTTCCTCTTGATTTGTTTGACCTTTGTAGAATTATAAAACCTGCCGTCAGAACAGACAGCAAGGTTGTTTACTCCGAGGTCAATGCCCAGAACAATGTTTTGCGAACAACTGTTCTGCTCAGTGGCACTAATCTCTTTAGAGAATGTGAACAGAAAGAAACATCTGCCTTTTTTATCTATCCTCAAAAGGCTTTCTTTGACATTCCAACTGAAATATTCTTTGTAACAGTCAGGGATAGTGAATGGAATCTTAACTCTCCCTTTAACAGTAGCCAAACTCAAGACATTGTTCTTGAAAGAAGCACTGCGAGGGAAGTTATATCGCATACTCACCCTGTTGATAATCGGTTTACTCTTAGCCTTCTTAACCATTCCACAGGCTTGTTTAATACAAGCGACAGCGAGTTGGCTCTGCAAACCAATATCTCTAAGATGTTGATAAACGAAAGGATGGAGTTTGATATTATTCCTAATGTGTTTATCCCAAGCAGTATCAATACAGAATTGCAATCCTCTTCCGTAGATATTGAGAGTTTTGACTATTTCAAGAGTTGCTTTGATCCTAATCTTTGCAGTGACAGTTGTTCGCATAATAATATAGAAACAGAACAAGTATTTAAATGTTTTGGTTGCGAGGTTGCGATTCATCCCACCACTAAAAGTAGTGGGTATCCTTGGGCAAATTTTATGAGTAAAAAAAACTATTATAAAAAAAACAAAAAAGCTAGGAAAGAATATGCAAAAAAGTATTATAAGAAACATAAAAAAGAAAGAATCAGAGAAATCTATAAAATGGATAAAAGAAAATCCTGAAAAGGTAAAAGGATATAAGCAGAAAAAACAATATAAAGAAAAATCCAAAAAATATTGTAAAGAAAGAAGAAGGAAGTATATTGAAGAAGGTAGATGTGTTGATTGTGGGATAAAATTAAAAATACCTTTTCAAGATCATCATCTCTTAAAAAGGATAAAAGAGAGGAACATTAATTATCAGTGTTGTGAAAGATGTACTAAATTAAGAAAGATTAGATATAAAAATAGAGAAGGGAAGTTTAAGTGTATAGATTGTGGAAAGAAAAAAAAATCAAAGACTAAAAGATGTTGGGATTGCCATATCAAGAAAAGAAGATTAGATAGTTATAATAAATTAAAATGACACCTTCCCAAAATAAATCACACTAAAGTGTGGGGTTTTTGAAAAAAAACAAGGAGGAAAAGAAAAATGGTTAAAACAAAAAGACAATATTGTCCAAGCTGTGGTAGAAAATTAATCAAGGGCAAAAACACAGATAGATGTCCGAAATGTGGTTGGAAACCAGGAGGAAGAATATTTGGGGGAGAAAGAATTTGGTAATTTCACACAAACCAAAATTTAATCAAATCTTATGAGGTGAAGTCTCAATTCATCCCACCACTAAAGTAGTGGGTATCCTTGAGACATTTTTATGAGAGTGACAGGATATTATTTAAGGGTTTGTAGAAGATGTAATAAGACTTATAAGACTACACACAAATATTCTAAAGTGTGTGATAAATGTTCTAAAATGAAAAGAATAATATTGGAGGTACAAAAATGAAAGGAATAGCTACAATAGTTATTTTGGTTGGAGTTCTAGGACTTTTGTTTACAGGAGTATATGCAGCTATAAGCCCATATGTTCCTGATGGAAAAGTTTTAACCGTAACCGAATCTTTGGCTATGATGGGTATTGCTTCTCCTGGATTAACAGAAGAAGAATATGACCAAGCTAGAGATGAAGCTGTAACGATTATACAAAGATGATTTCTAAAAAAGATATTAAGACATGGTATCTTTTGAATATAAATAAAATACAGCTTCCTTTAGATTCTAGTAAAAGGCAATATAAATTTCTCTGCTATAATGGAGAGTGGAGAAAGATCAGAAAACAGATTAGAAGACCAGAACAACTTTTGCCTTATATAGAAAAGTATAAACCATTGTCCATTTATTACACCTTAGGAAAATGGCAGAACCCTGTAAAGCTTGGTTCTAAAAGAGAAACAAAAGGATATAGGGTTTCTGACCATAACCTCCTAAGCTTAGATTTTGGAATAGATGTTGACGATCCAAATCTGGAAGTTGCAAGAAGGAATGCTTTGAAAATATTGAATATAATGAAGAAAGATTATCCTTTGTTATATATCGCTTTCTCTGGATCAAAGGGATTTCATCTTGTTTTCAAAGATACTCAAAACTTGTCAAATGCTCAAATTCAAAGAGAAGAAAAGTTATCGGACTTCCGAAAGATTTATATATCACAGAATCTTAGAGATATTAAATTTGATGTTGGAAGAAGCTTAAACACTAGACAGGTATTTAAAGTGCCTGGAACATTAGCTGCTAAAACTGGCTCAGTTGTCCAAATATTGACAGAAGAGCAGTTGAAACAGCCAATTAACAAATTAATCAAAGATATTGATTTCATAGATGATATTCATAGATCTGGGATGTTTAGCCGCATTCAAAGAGAAGCTAAACAAATGACAAGAGTTACTGATAGCTCGGTAACACCATCGGCAAAGAATCTGGGAGCAAAGGGAGCAGATCTAACCATTGCTCCTAAATTTTATTTTGAGAGTTTCATAACAAATCAAGTTATTGGATGCAAAGACAGATATGTTCTGTTTTTACATTATCCTCTAGGAACAAAGAAATATAAGAGAGATATTAAAAAGTTAGACAAGATATATAGATTAGGAGAAGTGTTTGTCTTTAAAGATGAAGAGGAGATAACTGCTGTCTGCTGCAGGACATTTGCACACAGAAGATTGGTGAAAATCTTAAATGCAAGCAAATCAACAAAGAAGTTTGAGCAGAGTAAATTTGGAAAACAGTTCTTTGCAGTTAATTCAAAAACCATATTACTGGATGTCGTCGTTAAGCACTCTTTTAAATCATTGTGCAAAAGCAAAGGTCATTCTGCTGTTATCAACTGCTTTATTAAATACTCGCCTGAAAAGACAGAAGGCAAAAACAAAGTCAAGAAAGTAAAAGTTAAGTTTAAGAAAAATGGTTAATAGAAATTATGATGGTCTTATGGACTGGGTTGATTCAGTAATTGATCCAGAAGGAGTTCTAGATGATACTGTTTCATTAGAAGATTTCCAAGATAGAATAAAAGAAAAAGTAGAAAGACAGATGACAATAGATGGAGCAGCTGAAGCTAGAAAGAGAGGAATGAGATCAGCTATTAGACAGCTTAATTCTGGATTTGGACCTTCTGAACTTATAAGACATAGAAAAGCAGATGCTTGGGAAAGAGCAAGAGATAGAGGTTCTATTGGAGAGATAGAACAAGAAATTGAATCTGAATGGGATAAAACAAGAGATGCTGCTTCTGAAATTGATAGGTTAAGATTTTATCCTGAAGAAGATTTAAGAGATATGCCTAAGGGTCAAGCAATTGCACATATAGCAGTTTCTAGAAGAACAACTATGAAACGGGCTAGATTGATATATAAAGAATTGTATGGGTGATTAAATGCCACAAATAAAAGTAATTAAAGACACTGATCTGAATGATTGGGAAAAGAAAGTTAATGAAGAATATGCTACTGGAAAGTGGAAGTTTATCCAGACGCATATAACTGAACATGGTTATGTTGCTGTGTTGATTTCTGCAAATTAGAAAGTTTTAAATAGATGTTATGCTTTCTATATTTTTTGATTGAGGATTAGACGATGGATGAAGATAATGTAAGAAGATTTAAAGGTATTAAGGTTAAAATATTTCTAAATAACCATAGAATGTATACTGGCTTTATCCTTTCTGTTAAAGATGGAACAGCCATAATTAAAGATAAATATGATCTAGAAATACCTATATCCTGTTCTATGATTGGTCTTATTGAACCTTGCAGGGAGGCTGAAGATGAGGGATAAACCTGTAACTCTAAGGCTTACTATTGAAGAATATGAAGTTTTATTTGAATTTATGAAAGAAAGGAACTGCCATACTATGTCTGATGCTGTCAGAATCTTATTAGATAATATAAATAATAATAAAAAACAATTAACAAATGATATGAATTATCATAAAGAATTGTATGAAAAGAAGAAAAAAAGGATAGAAGAATTGGATAAAAAAGAGGAAGAAAAGAAAAAGATCAAGGAATCAGGAAATGATTTACAAAAAAGAGCAATGGAACATTTAGAAAAACTTAGAAAATCAGAGATGTAAGGAACCTTCATTTCCTGTGGAAAAATTTAAAATTGCCTGTCCGGGTGAAAAAATCAATTTGTATTCAATATGAATACATTACTAGATATAGTGGTTGAGGTTATTAAAATTACTATCAAAAACACTATATGTTGTGTAATCAAAATGAATACACTACGTATTCAATATGAATACATGTATTCAATATGAATACATAGTTACCATACTAGATATTGTGTCTAATCTAAAAAATTAGATATATATTGTGTAATCAAAATAAATACATGTATTCAAAATGAATACATGACCAAATGTATTCAAAAAGAATACATAATATATTTCCATATGAAAAAAAGTGTTTAATGGGACGTAGTGTATTCGAATACAATACAATACATTTTTTTTTAGTGGATAAGAGGTTAGAAAAATATTTCGCAAAATGAAAGGAGTAATAGATTATATCGAAGAATTTTTTAAAGATAGTTTAAATGAAGATTTATTACTAATAAAGAAGAAAAACGTTTTTGTTGACTTTAAAAGATTATTAAGCGGACATTTTAATTCAATTATAGCAGAACAGTTATTAGATAATCCGAAAGAAACACTTCATTTATTTAGCTTTATATTTAAAGAAAAGACAGGAAGAGATGTATCATTTCATTTTTATAATTTGCCTGATTCTAATAAGATAAAACTTAAACAGATAAAGAAAGAAGGGATTGAAAGATTATATACTTTTGATTGTGTAGTTAGCAGAGTATGTGATAATAATGTAATAACTACTTCTATTAAATATCGCTGTGTTGGTTGTGAAAATGAAATAAATATTACTCAACCTTTGGATTTTGTTAAGAAACCCACTATATGTTCCTGCAAAAGAAAAAATTCATTTCAGCCTAAAGAAAAAACACAAGAGAATATACAGAAGATAATGTTGGAAGATTTTGTTAATGAAATAAGTGAAGATTATAATCCAGTTATGAGAATGGGAGTTATTAGAGGAAATATAATAAAACCAAATGTTTTGCAGCCAGGAAATAGAGTAGAAGTTGTTGGAATCATTAAAACAAAACCAATATCTAAAGATAGTGTAGAAGAAGAGTTTTATATTGAAATAAATAATATTATTCCTCAAGACCATAGCTTTTATAATTTAAAGATAACAGATAAAGAAAAAGAAAAAATAAAGAAGCTAAGTAAAGATCCTGATTTGATGAAAAAGATGTGTCAATCACTAAGTCCAGGAACAGAAGGCATGGATATAATTAGAAAAGCACTTATTCTCCAACACTTTAGATCAGAGAATATTTATGATGGAGAAAAGCATTTAGATGATAGAGGAACTATCAATATATGTATTGTAGGAAATCCAGGTTCAAATAAATCTTTTATTGCAAGCAAATCAATCAAATTGAATCCAATCCATATATTTACTTCTGGAAGAGGAATATCTGGAGTTGGTTTAGTAGGAGCAGTTAGTTTTGATAAATCATTGAATAAATGGGTTTTAGATGCAGGAGCTCTTCCATTTTGTGATAAAGGAATTATCTGTATTGATGAAGCAGATAAGATTAATAGTGAAGATATGGCTTATCTTAATAATGCAATGTCAAGCTTATGCGTTCCTTTTACAAAAGCAAATATCAAAAAAACATTGAAGACAGATGTTTGTGTTTTACTATGCGGCAATCCTACAAACAGAGTATTTGATAGTTATACTGAAAAGTTTAGACAATTAGGAATCCCTCAAGATATATTAGATAGATTTGATTTAGTATTTGCAGTTACCCAAAATCACGAAGAAAATTTTAGAAAGAAAGTAATCCATAAGATAATCAGAAGACATAAGAAAGAAATGAAGCCAGAAATAAATCTTGATCTGATGGCAAAATATATAGCTTATACTTGGCAGAATGTAAATCCAGAAATAACTAAAAGCATTGAGAATTATATATTAGATAAGATAGATGAACTTATTGGACCAAAAACACAAAAGAAAGAAGAAGTATCATTTAGGATCATAGGGAATGTTTTAAGATTGGCAAAAGCTCATGCAAGACTTTATCTTTCAAATAAACTTAGAAAAAAAGATATTGATGCAGCGCTAGATTTGATTATAACTTCATTCAAATCACTTGAGATGATAGATGAATCTAATACTCTTAATATAAATTCATTTCAAGGAGAGCCAGTAAAAGAGATTAAAAAAGCATATCAAATAATATTGGAAGAATTAGAAGAAGCAGGAGACTTAGTAGAGGAAGAAGAGATATTTAATAAAACAGAACTTTCAAGATTTGAATTTGATAAGATAATAGAAAAATTAAAGAAGTCTGGAGATATATATTCTCCAAAGCAAGGATTTTTAAAATTATTGAAGTAGGAGGTTAATATGAAATTAGCAATACAAACAGTAGGGAAAAGTATTGGAGTTGTTAAGGATTTTGAAAAAGCTTCATTAGCAGAACTAGGATTATTTATGGCTGAACTAGATATGGCAAAACAAGAGATAATGAAAATATATTGTCAAAAGAAGAATGAGTAAAGGAGAAACAGCTGCTTCAGCAGGCATAGGAATGGGAAGCGCATTAGCTATGATCTTATCATGGCATATAAATAAATCTATCTTATATGCAATATTACATGGAGTATTAAGTTGGATTTATGTTATTTATTATTATATAAGTTATGTACCTTAAAATGAAAAAGAAAAAAATAAGCTACAATTCAAGCAAGGGTTGTAAAGATCTGAATGAGTGGATAGAAGATGAAAAAGAAGATAAAGAAAGAAAAACTAAAAGCGTATGATTATCTCAAAAAAGATTTTGAGAAAGCAGTAAAAGATTTGCAGAAGAAATGTCCTCATCTAAAGAAGCATCAATATTGGGCAGATGAATGGTGGGCGATTGGACATAGCACAGGAAAGAGATTAAGGATGTGTTCCTTCTGCAATAAGATCCTAGAGAAAAAATGAATCTATATATACTTGCAATATTTGATATTGCAATATTCTTTATTATTCCTTTTTACTTCCTTAAAGATTGGAAAAGGTCTTTATTAGTTTGGTTTGGTTTTATGTTAACACAGGTAACAATGCCAACTTGCTTACAAAGAACCCCAGTATCAATAATGGGATTTTCATTCTTAGTTTCAAGCTGCAACGACGCATTGATCGAATTATTTATAGAATGTATTGGATTAATCTTAATATTTGTTGCTATATTATATAAATCGAGATATTTAAATAGTAGTATAACTTTACATAAGAAAAAGATCAAAAAAAAGCTTAATGGAGGAAAAACAAAATGGGTAAGCAAGAAGAAGAAATCATTGCGAAAGCGATGAAATATGGAGGCACTGCTTTTGTTGTTATAATCCTTTTAGTCCTATTTGCAGGATTTATCTACAACGTTCCAAAAGGAGAAGTTGGTGTTATCTATAAAAAAGCAGTTGGAGTGCAAGGTTTTGACTACCAAGAAAAAGGGCCTGGTATGCATATAAAGATTCCATTCTTTTGGAGTGTTTATAAACAGAGCTTTATGACTAGGACAATCTATCTTGGAGAGGCAGTAAGTGAGAAGATGAAGAATGTTGAGAACTATGCAACACTGACACCAAAAGATATGAATGGTATAAACTTTAATCAGGATATTGCAGTAAGGTTTAGACCATCAAGAGAACAGCTAGCAGAGTTCTTAGAGTTGAAAGGAGAGAATATAAATGAAGTAGTTGTTACAGCTTTGAGAGGTACTGCAAGAAGTGTTATTGGTAAGTATGCGCAGGAAGAAGTGCCAGAGAAAAGATCAGAGATTGCAGCAGAGATAATTGTTGCTTTACAAGAAAGGTTAGATAGTGAAGCAAGTGGAAAACTTCAGAAAGGATATATAATTGTAGAAGCTGTTGATATAAGGAATACACAATTCGATCCAAAGATTGAAGAGAAGATAATCCAGAAGCAGGAAGCAAAGCAGTTTGCTGAAAAGAAACAATATGAACTTGATGCAGCATTGAAACAGAAAGAGATTGAGATTGTTAATGCAGAAGCAGTTAAGCAAGCGGCAATCCTAAAAGCAGAAGGAGAAGCTGAAGCAGTATTGGTAGTTGCAACTGCAAAAGCAGAAGGTATTCAGAAAGTTAATACAGCTTATCAGAGAATGCCAGAGGCGTATGTATCTGTTAAATATGCAGAAGCATTGCAGGCAAACGCAGCTAATGGAAAACTTATGATAATTGATCCAAACGCAATTGGACTAGGAGTCATGAATATGAATCAATTATTAGGAGCAGGAGTAGTAGGATAAACTCCTACTTTTTTTGTTTTTTAAAATGAGAGATCTAACAAGATTCATTTTAAGTCCAGCAGGAGTAGTAACTATTTTAACAGCTATGTTTATGTTTAACATTGGTGGTTTAGGAGATATGTTTGAAGATATAGTTGGTTTTCCAAATTTAGCACTTTCAGATCCTTTAGAAAAACATATAGAGAATTTGAAAACAGAAGAATCAATAGTAACTATCATTCCTAAAGAAAATATTACTGAAGTTATTACGGAAGAAATAGAACCAACATATACTGATGTTAATCTTACAGATACTGGAGATTTATCAGATTTAGATATGGGAGATTTATTAACAACATGAAATGCAAATTATGTGAAGCACAGAAAGATAAAAGAGTTATCTTATATGAGAATAAGTTAGTTTATTCAATCATGGCTCTTTATCCTTATACAGAAGGAAATGTATTAGTTCTTCCAAAAAGACATACAACAACAGAAAGATTAACTCTTGGAGAACTGTTTGAATTAAATTTAGCCTGTATTAAGATGAAAGATAAATTGGCTGAGATTTATCCAGATAGACCTCCTTTCTTATTATCTCATTTTGATAAAGGACATTCTTCAATAAAAGATCATATGCATTATCATATAATACCTAATGCAACATGCGTAAGAGATTTAATCAACTATCA
>JAHWIB010000069.1 GCA_019322815.1 Candidatus Woesearchaeota archaeon
TAAATACTGCAACTGATGTTATTTGCATATATTATTTATTAGAAGTCTGGTATATAAGTTTTTCTCTAGAATCTAGCATAAACAGCATCAATTCTTCCTAATGGCATATTCATTGCTTTGATCTGTTTTACTGTTTCTAAATCAGGCCTTTTTTGAGATCTGCCATAATTAGAAAACAAAACATCATCATCTGTTAAAGAAGGTGCTACTGCTTCCAGGCGAGGCAATGATTTCCTGTAACTATCACTTAAATAGGATACACTATGTTCATTCATTTCTTTATCCATCATTACTTCAAGTATCATTTCTTCAATTATTTCATTTATTCTTTGGGTGCTTAAATCCTGAGATATTTTATCTTTACTAAGTCCAATTAAACAAACTTCTTTTGCTCCTAAATCTTGAAATCTTTTAACTAATCCTAAATTCATCCTTTTTTCTTCAGGCAGCTTATCTGTAGGATAACCTCCGCCATGATAAGCGTATCTTGAAGATACAATAAGAATTCCTCCATCTTCATTTAGTATTGATGCACAATCAGAAAGAATATTATCTTCTGTTTTTTTCATTATCTTATCAATTTCTGTGTTATAAGGATGTCTATGAGGATTTATTTCTTCTCCATATTTAGCTTTCACTTGTTCAAATGCTCTAAACCAAGCCATTTCTCAACTAATCGCAAAGTTATTTCCTGCTGAATCCCAGCTTCCCCAAAATGTAAATAAATCAAATTTTTGATCTTTTAGTTGTGATTTTGGGTGTAACAATTCTTCTATTGTTCCGCAGTATGTTTTAATTCCTTTTTCTTCTGCATTAAAATAAGGAGGGACAAATGTAGGGTTATCAAATCTAGTATGATCCAATCCTTTCTGAGAATCTAGTCCAAAAGCATCCATGCCTAATTCTTTTAATGTTTCTGCAACAGCTAAACAAGAACCATAACCAACATCCATTGTTCTCTGGCCTGGAATTAATCCTATAATTTGAGCTAGTTTTTTTGTAGTATCTTTAACAGCCTGATCATTTTCAGCATATCCTTCAGTAGAATAAGGAGACATTCCTATACCTAATGTACTACAAACAGTTACTTTATGTGGAAATGGATTTCCTGAATTTTCATCTAATATTTTGATTTTCATTTGTATATATTCTATACATAGCAATTCAGAACCTTTATAAATCTTTCGGTTTTTAACTACTATTAAGTTACAACTATATGAAGAAAGATTTATAAATAAATAAGCGTTATTGAGGGGTAGTGAGGCGGAAATTTATGGGAAGAATCAAAACACAGTTAATTAAGAGAATAAGCAATAAGCTCTTTACAGAGCATAGGAACGAGTTAAAAAAGGATTTTAAGGAAAACAAAGAAGCAGTTGCAAAACTAGCTGTTATTCCTAGCAAGAAGATTAGGAATGTTATTGCTGGCTATGTAACTAGACTAATGCAAATAAAAGAAGATTAAAAATACTTTGAGGTGACTAAAAAATGGCAGAAGAACATATGGCAGGAAATGACAACAGTATCTTTATCGGCGGAAAGCCGTTTATGAACTATGTAACTGCTGTAGTTATGCAGTTTACAACAAAGAATGCAGAAGAAGTAATTCTGAAGGCAAGAGGAAAGTTCATAAGCAGAGCAGTTGATGTTGCAGAAGTTGCAGCAAAAAGATTTCTGGAAGGAAACGCCGGCATTAAAGATATAAAGATAGACTCAGAAGAGTTTACAAACAAAGAAGGAAAAAACGTAAGAGTTTCCACAATAGAAATAACATTAGCAAAGAAGTAAATTTAATTTCTTTTTTATTTTTTTGAGTATATTTTAAATAGTAGAATTTGTATTCTTATCTTATGATTAATATTTTTGGAGGTATAGCTGGAATAGCAGGCATTGGAATAGTGGGATTTATCTTGTTCTGGGCTTTGCATCACAAAGGTGCTTTTTTCCATGGAGGAAGATTATTAGACAGATTTGGAAAATCAAGAGGAGGTTTAGAAGATGATGAATTTAGACTAGAAACTGATTTAGAGCATATCAACAAGGATCTTAAGAAAAAACAAAGGTTTGAAAAAAAATTAGAAAAAAAGGAATTGAATGAAGACAAGAAACAAATACATCTCTGCAACATAATAGTCATGCTTCTTGAAGCGCAAAAAAAGATAGTTGAAGCTTACAGAAGGCATGGATATGGAAGTGAAGAAGAGGCTTTGAAAGAAAGAAGAGAATTTAATGAAAGCAGAACAGAATTTTATAATAGAATGAGAGAATTAAGGCAAAGCTTAGTGCAGGAAGCTGACCTTTTATTAAGGGAGATTGCAGTTGAAGCAGAAGAAGCAGAAGAAGTCAAGAAAGAAGAAAGAATTGAAGAAAAAGAAGAAGCTCTTGAGAAAAAAGAAGCTGCTGAAGAAAAAGGTGCAGCTAAAAAAGAATTAAATGAAGAGATTATCACTGGAAAGATTGAAGATTTGGATAAGCTAGAACATTCTAAATTAAATCATTTAATTGTTATTAATAAAAGATGGCTGCAGTATATAAGAATGCTCTTGTCTGACAGAGATAAAAGTTATTTTATAAGAATGATCGGATTTCAGAGAGTAAATCAGTTTGTTCCTGCAGAGCAGGATGCTCATTATTTGATGTATTACCTGCAGCAGAAAAGAAAGGATGTATTAACTAAAAGAGGGATAACCTGGAGCAAGAAGAAAATAATCGGAACAGTTGGTGTGTTCAGCAAGCTGTGGAAGAAAAAGGCTGCTGCATAAGTAAGTTTTTTAAACTCTTAGAATTCTATATTTATTATGGGCCTGTAGGCTAATGGATAGACCTAGTGGCTTCGGCTGTTTTCAGATGAAACCACTCAGTCCCGGTTCGAAATTAAACCTACGAAAGTCCGGGCAGGCCCGTATTTTTATTGTTGAAGAATTTTTCTAGAGTGTTTAATTTATAATCTATAACAATATGAGGAAAAATATAATTTTTAATATAACCAATGCTCTTTTTTGATATATAAAAACAAGTATCCACTCCTTTGTTCCCTTTTTTATATTCAAAATGAACATTGCATCCAATATGACTAATAATAGAATTCTTAACATCAACCATAGGATGATCACTAGCTATTTTGATAATGCATTGTGGAACAATTCTATCAGTTGTATTATTTTTAAGTTTAATATATCCATCTCCATCTATTAACCCAGCTAAATAAGCTCCAAATAATGAAGAATCTCTCTTTATTTCTAAAGGAATTTTTTCATTCCAATTTTTTAGGACGTGCTTAATCCTATTAATTGATGTTTGGATTACATAACTATTTTTATTTGGTACTTTACGTAGATTAACTGTTCTATTAAAATAATCAAATAAAATTTTTTTAAATTTAAGAGCCATTGAAATAGACTTCTTTCCTATTGTCAAATTTAATCTGATAATTTTCCTATCTCTTTTTTTATCAAATAGATTATATATACATCCATCTGAGTGAAGAATACCTATAAAATAAGCTATATTATTATCTATTTTAAAATCTTTATTATAAATTTCTTTATTTTTAAAATTCATTTGAAATCACCAATTGAACAACTTTCTGGATTTCAATGGATAAACTAATTAAGAGATAAATGATTTTAATATTTAAGTAGATTGTGGTTGAATGTCCAGTGGAAATTTTCGAATCCTCCTAGGCCCGTTTTATTTAGAAAAAACATCCTTCTTCCACAATAACTCAAACTGCCTTTTATAGGTATCGTGTAATTTTTTATTTTCTATAACTAAAATGATTGGCTCTTCTTCTGTCCAATTATCAATTATAACCTTATCACCATATATCCAGAATACAGACATTTCACTAAACTCCTTTGGTAATGTATATTTTGTCTCTGCAAAAGGGAATTTAGTAATTCTATGCCCTTTGGCTTCTTTGTCAACAATGTTTCTCATTTTGAAACCTTTTTTGATTGCTCTCTTTTCCCAGTCATCAATAAAATTAGGTCTTTTATCAACAAAATATCCTCTTGCTCCTATAAAATCACATTCTCCAAATTCTAACATTTCTTCAAATAAGTCTTTTATATTATCTATACCCCTTAGAGTTTTAGTTTCTTGCCCCCATAAAGAGTCAAAATAAGTCTTGAAAGT
>JAHWIB010000022.1 GCA_019322815.1 Candidatus Woesearchaeota archaeon
AAAGGGATTTCAACTTCAGCAGGTTCTTCAATTATTTCTTGTTCTTCTATAACATTAATCTCTTTATCTGTTTCTAAACAGCCGGCTAATACTAATGATAAGATTAATAATAACATTATTTTTCTCATAAAATAACCATAAAAATTTAAATATAAAAAGATTACTCATATTTACAATGAAACTTGTCAAAACTATTGCAATACTTGCAGCAATTATTGTAATATTAAATATAACCCTGCTTGCTTTTGGATTAATTGACTTGTTCTTGTTTTGGATAATACTTATAGCTGTTGCAATAATTGCTTATTTTGGAATACCTTATCTCAGAGAAATAGAAGAAAAAACTGCCCCAAAAAAAGAAGAGGCAGCAGAAAAATAATCTTATCTCTTCTTTTTAGCTGCTTTCTTCTTAACAGCTTTCTTTTTCTTAACAGCTTTTTTTGCTTTCTTTTTTGCCATTTCTACACCTCTTTAACTATTATTTATTATAAAATTAATTTTAACATATATAAATATTTCTAAAAATTTTATTTTCAGACGGAAAAAACATTTCTAAGTTTTATTTTTTTGTTGTCTCTGATTTTGATATTTAATTTTTAAGACGATAAAAAGGGCATCAATAAATAATAAAAATAATTATTTTTTGAAATATTTTTAAAACAATAAATTTATATTATGGAAAAATAAAATATACCTAAAAGAGGAAATTTTTAATGAAAAATCAAAATATTTCGGAAATATTTTTTGATATGGCTGATATTCTTGAAATGAAAAATATCCAGTGGAAGCCGAGAGCATACAGGCAGGCTGCACGAGCAATTGCTTCTTTGCCAGAAGATGTAGAAAAAATTTACAAAAAAGGAGGAATAAAACTTCTTGAGGAGATTCCAGGTGTAGGAGAAGGCATTGCTAAAAAGATCATCGAATTTCTAAAAACAGGAAAAGTAAAAGAATATGCAAGATTAAAGAAAACAGTTCCTTCTCATATAAACATACTAATGAAAATTCCAGGAATGGGCTCTAAAAAAGTCAGAAAATTAAATAAGCTTCTTAATATAAAAACTGTTTCTGACTTGGAAAAAGCAGCAAGAGCCCACAAAATAGCAAAGATTCCTGGCTTTGGAGAGAAATCAGAGCAGGATATTTTAGAAGGGATTGGTTTAATGAGAAAATCAAAAGGAAGGATTCCTTTAAAGCAGGCAGAAAGAATTTCAAAAAATATTATCAGCCAGTTAAAAAAATTAAAAGAAATTCAGAAAATAGAAGCAGCTGGTTCTTTGAGAAGAAAAAAATCAACAGTCAGAGATATTGATATAATTGCTTCTTCTAATAAGCCAGAAAAGATTATAGATACCTTTACAAAATTAAAAAATATCCAGAAAGTCCTTGCAAAAGGCCCAAGAAAAGCAACAATAATCCTAAAATCAGGAGTTCAGCTTGATCTTAGAGTATTTTCTGCCGAATCTTATGGAGCAGGATTATTCTATTTTACTGGAAGCAAAAATTACAATATTGAGATGAGAAAGATTGCAATAAAAAAAGGATATAAACTTAGCGAATATGGATTGTTTGACAAGCAGACAGGAAAAAGGATTGCAGGAAAAACAGAAAAAGAGATCTGCAAAAAGCTTGGAGTCAAATATCTTAAACCAGAACAAAGAGAAAAATAAAAAAACTTATATAATATAATAAATTTTTTTTCTATATGGAAGAAGACGAAAGGCATGAATATAGACAAGGCAAGGGTTTTGAAGATGGATTTGAGCCGGTAGTATCTTTGGATTTGAACAAAGTAAAATCTTTTTCTGATTTGACAAAAGCGATGAGCAATACATCTTTTCAAGGAAGAAATTTAGGAGAAGCTGCTGATATTTTATATGAAATGATTAAAGACAAAGATTGTTTTGTTGTTATGACTCTTGCAGGAGCAATGACTGTCGGAAAGATGGGATTGATGATAACAGACATGATTGATAAAGGATTTGTAAACGCAATTGTGAGCACAGGAGCATTGATGGCTCATGGATTTATAGAAGCTGCAGGATACACACATTTCAAGTATCATCAGGAAATGGATGATAAAAAATTATACAAAAGCGGATATGATAGGGTCTATGATACATTAGAGTTAGAGCAAAACTTAGATGATTCTGAATTAATTGTTAGGGAAGTATTCAGAGGCATTGATCATTCAAAAACAACCTGCAGCTATAAATTAAACTGGGAATTAGGAAAATATCTTAAAGAAAAGGTAAAAGGAAAAGGAATCTTAAAATCAGCATATGAAAAGAAAATTCCTGTTTATATTCCAGCATTTAGTGATTCTGAATTTGGGCTTGATTTTGCTCTTCATAATATAAGAATGAAAATGCAGAAAAAACCTTTGCTTAGATTCAATCCTTTTTTAGATTTAGAGAATTATACAGGAACTATTAAAAAACAGAAGACAATAGGGATCTTCACAATTGGTGGAGGAGTTCCTAGAAATTGGGCCCAGCAAGTAGGACCTTTCTTAGACTTAATAAGATGGAGAATTCAAGAAGGAGCAGAATATTTTGATGCCAAATCTTTGAAAAGATTCAAATATGGAGTAAGGATCTGCCCAGAGCCTGTGCATTGGGGAGGCTTGTCAGGATGCACATACTCTGAAGGTGTAAGCTGGGGAAAATTTGTTCCAAAATCAGAAGGCGGAAGATGGGCAGAAGTCTTGTCAGACGCAACTGTTGCATGGCCTATAATCCTGAAATCTGTTATGGAAAGAGTAAAAGAAGTTAAAAAAGACCTTCCTTATTTTTCTGAGAAAGAATCTATTTATTCTGATTGAACTTTTTTTTTAAAAAAGGAGAAAGATACTTTTCAATTTTCTTTTTCTGCTCAAATGTTAAATATCTAAATCCTTTCATTTTACCGATGCAATTTTTTGAACCGCATTTACATTCAAAACTGCAATCCTCAAGAAGATTTGCATCATCCCAATCAGAAGTGCAGTAATTAAAAGTAAGTTCCTCTCCTTTTTTTATATCCTTTAACGCAACTAAATTTAATTTATCCCAATCAATATAACAGTTGGGATCACAAGAATGATTTAGATTATCATCAAATAACATTGTTGATTCCAGAAATTTATCTTCATTTATTTGGAGAGATTCTGGATTTGTTTCTGCATCATTTCCTATTTTTCCTTCAAAATGAAAAATAACTGTTTCTTTTTTAATATCCTCAGAAGCAAACAACCCTTTTCCCTTTTCTTTTGTTTTTTTTATTTCAATTATTTTAGGGATTTTCATAAATCTATTTTTATTTGATTAGTTTAAATATTTTATGATAAAAATATTCTTAAGCTAGAAATTGAATATAGATTGCTGTAATAATTATATAATTGATTATCTGGCCAGGAATAGCAGTCAAGACCCATTTGATATATTTATACTTGAAAACACCGCAGCAGAAATTGAAAAAAGGAGAAGGCAGAGGAAGAGCATTAAAGATTATTATTGTTGGTGCTCCATATTTCTTCAAATAATTATTTATCTTGTTAATTGAAGATTTGCTGAACAGATATTTCAGAATAAATCCAAATGTTCTTCCAATTAAATAATTTATATTGTGGGCTATAAACAGGCCAATATATATTATTGGCAGCAAAAATTCAAAACTAAATTTCTTTAATAGTCTTAAATAAATCATCTCATTAGGTATAGGAAAAATAAATAATCCTCCAAATGCATAGATATAAAAGATTCCTCTTTCTGTCAAAGCTTCTATCTCATTAAAGATATGAACAGTCAAAGGATAGATATAAGGCAAATCTTTAAACCAATTAATAACAGAAAAGCCGTAAAATAATTCCAAAAGCTGAAAAAGAATTCCAATCATTATAATAGCAAATAAAATAAAAGCCATTCCAATAAGCTTGTTTGTGATTTTTGCAGTTAATCTTTTTATCCAGCTTTGTTTTTTATGCTTTTTTTCCATATTTTGTTATTTATTTAATGTGTTTTTAAAGATTACTGAAAAAAGTGAATTTTTATAAATAACTTCTAGTTAATTTAGAAAAATGGTTACTATAAAAGACAATGTAATGACAATCAATCTCAAGAGAGAAGTTGATGATTCTTATGATGTAATTGCAGGAGATAATGCAGTAAAACAGCTTAGAGAAGATGTTGAAAGTAAAAAATATGGTTCAAAACTAGCAGTTATTGTTTCTCCTGATTTTCATTCATCCTTTGATGTAGAAGAATTAAAAGGACCAGATGTGATAATCTATAAAGATATTTTTGCAAATACTCCAAGACAGGCATTAGCAGTGATGGGAGATATGTCTAGAAATGGATTTGGAAGAGATTCTGCTGTATTATCAGTAGGAAATAACAATATTGCTGGGTTCATTGCTGCATACTTCAACAGAGGGATAAACCTTATAACTTTAGAGAATGGAGGATATGTAGATACAAGATTTCATATATCTTCAACAGGCAGCGGAGCACCAAAATTAGAAGCCAGAAAGGTGCCAAGAAGAGTATATGATCTTTTAGGTTCAAGAAATAAACATGTTGAATTAAAAAAATCAGTAGATGATTCTTATGATATTGTTTTTTTATATAATATCTTTGAATACCTTGCAGGGGGTTTAGCAGATGGTACAATTCCAGGTTCAAGATTCTCAAGATATGCTATTGTTACTGATTCAAATGTAAAAGAATGCCAGGCAGGCAAATTAGAAGAAGAGATGAAGCGGAAAGATCTTGAATACAAAATATTCTCATTTGAAGCAGGAGAACCTAATAAAACTTTTGCAACCTGCGAAAGGATATTAGAAGAGATGCAGCAAGCAGGTTATCTTGGCTTTCCAATGATCGCTTTAGGAGGAGGAGTTACTGGTGATATGGCTGGATTTGCAGCAGAAATGATAAATGCTATCATACTTCAGCTTCCTACTTCTTCTTTAGCTCAGGCAGATTCTGCTGTTGGAGGAAAAACTGCAGTTGATACTCCTTATGGAAAGAATTTGATGGGTGCATTTAGACAGCCTGGATGGGTAGGAAATGGTTCAGCTACTCTTGAAACTTTACCAGAGAGAGAATATCTTTGTGGATTCACTGAAGCTACTAAACACATGGTAATCGATGATAATATATTCCTTTGTTCTACAGCTAGAAATGTTGATAGAATTCTAAAAAGAAATGCCAGGCTATTAGATGAGATTGCAGCATTCAACTGCAGGGTCAAAGGAAATATTGTTGAGCAGGATCCTCATGAAAAAGGGCCAAGAAGGCAGCTTAATTATGGGCATACTCTTGGACATGCAATTGAAAAATTAAGCATAGATAGATTTCAGAAAGGATTAGCTGATGATTACCTATTGCATGGAGAAGCTGTTGCAATTGGAATGGCTTTAGCAGGAGATATCGCAACACATTATGGTTATCCAGATGAACATCGTCAAATAGTAAATAAAGTATTACAAAATCTAAAACAGCCAATTAAGATTCCTGCTTTTATGAGAAACGAAGATATAATGAAGATAACTACTACTGACAAGAAAGCTAAGAATGGAAAAGCAAGATTTGCTCTTCCAATAAGAAATGGAAAGATGAATCCTTTTGAAGGAGCATATGTAACTTATGTTGAAAATGATGTTATTTTAGCTGCTCTGAAAAGACATAGATAATTATTTAAATAATTAAACTAATTTCTAGTTCATGAATCTATTTGAAGCAATAATATTAGGAATTATACAGGGAATAACTGAATGGCTTCCTGTTTCTAGCTCAGGGCATTTAGCAATATTGCAGCATTTTTTTGGAATTGAAGAAAACATCGCTTATGATGTCTTGCTTCATTTTGCAACTTTATTTGTTATTGCATTTGTTTTCAGGAAAAAGATAATTGAAGTTATTAAAACTCCTAGATATTGGGGATTCATTATAATTGGAACAATACCTATCGCAATAACTGGATTATTGATTGAACCTTATATACAAGGAATCTTCAACAGCATGATAATTGTTGGGATTATGCTTTTGATAACATCAACATTTCTGCATTTTGCTGATAAAATAAATAAAAAAGATGTATTAAATCATAAAAAATCATTAATTGTTGGATTGTTTCAAGCATTAGCTATAATGCCTGGAATTTCAAGAAGCGGAAGTACAATCTCAGGAGCAAAGTTCTTAGGCATAGACAAAAAAGAAGCTGTTGAGTTTTCTTTTATACTAGCAATGCCTGCTATACTTGGAGCCACTATCTTAAAATTAGGAGATATTAAAGCAGGAATAAATACAAATATGATTATTGGAAGCATTGCAGCAATAATTGTCAGTTATTTCTGTTTGAATCTATTGATAAAAGTTGTCCAGAATAATAAGCTGAAATATTTCAGCTGGTATTGTTTGGCTGTTGGATTTTTTTTGATTGGTTATAGTTTGATTTTTTAAGAAAAATGAAAGAAGAAAAATTGAAAAAACTAATAAATAAAAAAAGCCATGAAAATAGAGAACCTCATGTATGGGAAATAACTTCGTCAGCTCCTGTACAAATTGAAGGTTTAAGAATTTTCCAGAGCACACATGATCCAGAAATGGATCCAATGCCTGTAAATTACTGGATATTATCTAATGGAAAATTATATAGTGCAGATGAGTTAGAGAAAGCATTAGAAAAGAAGAAGATTATTCCCAGGGATGATAAAGAAGCAAATAATTTCAAAAAAATAATTGAATATGTGGCTTCTAAAGAAGATCAAGTTTTGCTTTAAGATAAATATTTAAATGTATATATCTATTTCTTATAAAAAAAGAGAAAAATGTCATTGCAATTTTCAAAACTTGTTGAAATCTTTGAAGATTTAGAAAAAATTAGTTCAGGAAATAAATTAAGGGAAATTCTTTCAAATTTTTTCAAAAAAATATCAAAGGAAGATATAGATTCAGTTGCTTATTTAACTATTGGAAAGATTGATGCAGAATACAAAAAAACAGATTTAGGATTGGCAGATAAAATGGTTGTCAGGGCATTAGCAAAAGCATCAAACAAAAGTGCAGAAGAAGTTAAGAAAATAAAGAGCAAGACAGGAGATTTAGGATTGGCTGCAGAAAAGATAATCAATAAAAAAGGAAAACTAACTGTAAAAGAGATTATAGAAACACTAAGAAAAATATCAACAACTAAAGGAACAGGATCACAGGAAGCAAAAATTAATCTTCTAATTTCTTTATTAAAAAAAGCAAATTCAAAAGAAGCAAAATATTTGATAAGAATTGCATTAGGAAGATTAAGATTAGGAGTAGCAGCTGCAACTATCTTGGATTCATTGGCAATTGCATTCAAAGGAGTTAAAGATAAGACAGAATTAGAAAGGGCATATGATAATATTTCTGATATCGGACTGATTGCAAAACTTGCTGCTTCTAAGAAGAAGATAAATATAAGGATATCTATAGGTATCCCAATAAAGATGATGCTTGCCCAGAGAGTAAAATCCTTGGAAGAGATGCAGAAACATATTCCAGGGATAATAACAGCAGAAGAAAAATATGATGGAGAAAGGATGCAGGTTCATAAGCATGGCAAAGATATAATAATATTTTCAAGAAGACTGGAAAATATAACTCATCAATATCCAGATGTTTTAGAATCACTAAAAAAATCTATAAAAGCAAAAGAATGTATAATAGAAGGAGAAGCAGTTGCAGTTGATAAAAAAGGAAATTTACAGCCGTTTCAGTTATTAATGCAGAGAAGAAGAAAATATAAAATAGAAGAATATGCTAAAAAGATTCCTGTTAATTTGTTCTTGTTTGATTTGCTTTATTTAAACAGAAAATCCTATATAAATGAGCCATATCCAATTAGAAGAAAAGCATTAGAAAAGATAACAAAACAGTCTAAAATTACAAAGCTGGCAAGACAGATTAATTCAAAAGATATTACAAAAGTAAAAGATTTCTTTAAAAAATGCCTTCAAAGAGGAGCAGAAGGAATAATTGCAAAATCAAATGCAAAAGATTCTATCTATAAAGCAGGAACCCGCGGATGGTTCTGGATAAAATGGAAAAAAGAATACATGAAAGGTGTGAAAGATACTTATGATCTTGTTGTTGTCGGAGCATTTTATGGAAAAGGCAGAAGAACAGGAACATATGGAGCACTGTTATGTGCAGTTTATAATAAGAAAAAAGATCAGTTTGAAACCTTTACAAAATTAGGAGCAGGTTTTACAGATAAGGTTCTTGCACAGCTGCCTAAAATTCTGAAAAAATACAAAACATCAAAAAAACCAGCAAGAGTTATTCTAAAAAAAGAAATGAAGCCGGATTTCTTCTTTAAGCCAGGAATTGTTGTAGAAGTATTAGGAGCAGAGATTACTAAGAGTCCATTGCATTCATCAGGATATGCATTAAGATTTCCTAGATTTATAAGATTCAGAGATGATAAAAACCCAGAACAATCAACTACAAAAAAAGAAATAAAAAAAATAAAATAAATTTATTTCTTTGCAAGTTCTAGCACTGCTTTAAGAGCAACTACAACTGTTGCAGGTATAACAAAAGCCATAAGTTGTGTTAAGACTCCTGCTAAATAAGGGCCTACTACTTCTACTGCTCCTAAAGTTACTGTAGCACCACCAAGACCAGCTGTGATTACTAGCACTGTTGATACCAGCAAGAAATCTTTTACTTCTTTTGTTCCTACATTCATAAAACCAACAACTAATCCTGCTAATATGATTATAGATGTTAGCCAAGTAATCGCTGTAGCAGGAATATAACTTGCTAGAATTCCCACAATTAATGCTATTATTACGCCTACTAGATATGCGTATTTTCCTACTTCATCATTCATTGAGTTCACCTCTTTTTTATAGCAATATTTGCTAAAATATTGATAATTTAGAAAAACCAGTATATAAATGTTTTTAAAAATCACTTGGAAATAATCCCATAACCAATTAATCTGAATCTATTTCCTATTCTTCTTGAGATTGTAACTTTAGAGCCAATTTCAGCGCAGACAGGCAGTTTTAATTTGCATTTTACAATATCTTTTTTAAGTTCAAAAACAACACCAACAGTTGCAGCGGAATTTACATTTAACATTAATACTTCATTGATTTTTATAGGTTCAACACTTAAGTCTTCTTCAACTCCAACAACTCTTTCTAATAAATGAGTTTCTAAATTGAATTCATTCCATACAAGAGGAAGTTTTTCAGGCAAGCCAATTATGTTTCCTGCCAAGGAATCTGATTTGACAATAGCCGGATCCAAAGAAGTTAAAACTCCGATGGTTCCTCCTGGCCCGACTTCTTTGACGCTTAAACTGCCGCTTTTTAATCCAATTATCTTTGTTGAAATTTCTTTATATTCCTTTTTACCTTTTTCTTCAACTGCAATTCCTGGTTTTATCTTGATATCCTGCCCTAATTTCAAAACCCCCTGCTTTAAAGCTCCTCCAAGCACGCCGCCGACAAGAACATTATAGTTGCTTCCTGGTTTGTTGATATCAAAACTTCTTGCAATAAACATTATAGGATCAGCAGCAGGGTCTCTTTTTGGTGTTTTAATGATCTTTTCAATAGTTTCAATTAAAACATCAATGTTGACATTCTGCTGGGCAGAAATCGGTATTATTGGTGTTTTTTCATAGCTGGTTCCTTTGATAAACTCTTTTATTTCTTTATAATTCTTTATAGCATCTTCTTCACTGACAAGATCAATCTTATTCTGCAGAATAACAACATTCTTTATTCCGCTGATCTCCAAAGCCATCAGATGCTCTCTTGTTTGGGGCTGAGGACATGTTTCATTTGCAGCAATCAATAACAGAGCGCCGTCCATTATTGTAGCTCCGCTTAACATGGTAGCCATCAGGCTTTCATGTCCAGGAGCATCGACAAAACTAACTTTTCTTAAAGGAGCGCTTTTTCCGCCGCAGTCGCATTTTTCTTTAACTCCATATTTTTTGCATTTCTCGCACTTATAAAAAACAGCATCAGCATATCCCAATCTTATTGTGATCCCTCTCTTAATCTCTTCAGAATGAGTATCTGTCCATACGCCAGAAAGCGCTTTTACTAATGTAGTCTTGCCGTGATCAACATGGCCTACAAGACCAATACTGATCTCAGGTATTAATTCTTTTTTCTTAGTCATTTATTTTTTAGGCTCCTCAGATTTTGGCTCTTCTTTAGGCACTTCCTTTTTTTCTTCAGCTTTAGACTCTTCTTTTTTCTCAGCTTCCTTTGGTTTTTCTTCTTTAGCTGCTTCTTCTTTCTCACCTTCTGCTGCTAATGAAGCTTTTCCATGTTTAATAATCTTCAGATTAATCTGGCTTATCTTGTCATTTATAGCTTCTCCACAGACAGTTTTTCTTCTTCTTATTCCTCTTAATTTTCTGAAGCCTACTCCGCCTTTTGCCAATATTTTCTTTCTTGCCCCAGAAATTCCTTTTCTCATAGGAAATCCACAGAAATCACTGCCTCCCGTAATTAGGAATTCATATCCTGTTAAGTCAATAGATTCTCCTTTAATTGTATCTCCTATTTTCAAGCCAATAAATGCTTTTGCAGCATTTTCACTTACAGTTCTTTGATAACATTTTCTTGTTTTAGGATCTCCTATAGTAAGTTTAAATTCAACCATTGTTAATCATACCTCCATTCCGAGCACATATTTAGTGATTATGACTCAGCTAAGAATATAAGTATAAAACAGAGTTTTATTTATAAATCTTTGTGTTACAAGCGAAATATATATAAAGAAAAAAACTTATTTTAAATAAAAAAGAGGATAGAAATGTCTGACGAAGAAATATTAAAGAAATATGAATTTAAACCTGAGGTTTGGGAGGAATCTAAAAATCAATTTTTAAAGGGCCCTTTTCCTCAATCTATTAAAAGATATAGAATAATCTGGGAAGTCTATAATCTATCTATGGAAGAGTCTTATTTCTGGATTCTAAATTATATTAAGCAAGACTTAGGGTTTCCTAATGTCTATAAAACAATAGATGCATTTTCAGCAGCTGAAAATTCTGCTTTTTTTGGTGTATCCCAACAAAGAATAGGTTTGCAACAGGATAAAGTCAGCCAATTCCTGGCAACAATTGGAAAGATGATCAAAGAATTATTCCAGCTAGTCAGGGAACTAAGAATAATAGATGAAAGAATGATCTATTATGAAGAAAGCTTTAGAGGAATTGAAAGCTCAGAAATAACCTTAAAAGGAATCTGGATAGATATGGTTGAAGGCGGTGCCAAGAACCCAGGTTCTGTATTTGGTATGGCCAGGGAAGTCCAGTTCACATCTTTGCCTGATTTATTCTTCAGCACGCATCCAAAGAAAGCTGATGAAGTAGATTCAGTTGTTGATACACAAAGAGCAGGCTTTAATAAAATGGTAAGAAATGCTCTTAAAAGAAAATTAAAGACATTTTTAATATGGAAAGACAGAACTTATGATGAATTAAAAACAAGAAAAACATTCACTTTGAAATATTTAAGGCAACATTATGATATAATAAAGATGTATATGACTTGGGTCAGACCTTATCTAAGGCACATCAGAAGATTAACATTAGATGATGAAAAAACAATGACTCCTGATTTAATTAGTGCTTTTGAAGGAAGTTTGATTGAAATAGAATTTTTGGCAACAAAACTTCCGATGAGTGAAGCAACCCATAAACAAAATAAGCATATACATGCTTGTATAATAGCTCATTTCATGTTTAGAACAAGGCCAAGCATGTCTTACCAGCAGGAAGGTTATCAGCGAGGTCCTATCCATGTTGGTAAAATGGAGATGAATCTAAGAGGCTATGTTTGGGATAAAAAGCAGATAGAAAATTACCTTAAAATGAAAGAAGAGCAGGATATGGAACTGATGAAATCAGTGTCAGATTCAGTAAAAGCTGCAATGGAAGCTTTAGGAGGAGAATTGGAAAAATATTTAGCGCAGGCAGGAGAAGAATCAGCGAAAGTAAAAGAGCCTAAAGGGCCTCCTGGATTTTTAGAAAGATTTAGAGCAGAATTTATCGGGCCTTCAAAACCAAAAAAACCAAAAGAAAAGAAAACATCTAAATTAATACTGACCAAAGAAAAATCTGCAGCAAAAAAAGAGCTTAAAACATTTATGTTTTATTGCTTTAAAAATTATAAAAAAGCACATGCAATGATAATGTGGTAAATTTCACTTCGTGAAATTTACAGCCTCCCCATATCCGCACAATTTACCGTGTGTCCCGCCCAGACAAAGAGAGTGTTTCCACACAACTAACTAAATTTGACAAAGCTTTATATAAAAATTAATATTATACTTAATTTATGGCAGATGAAGATAAATTAAAAGATTTGAAAAAGCTTTCACCAAATGAGAGACTAGAAAAATTAAAAGAATTGCAGGAAAAAGACAGGGAAGAGATAGAAAAAGCTCAAAAATTATTACAAGAAACAGAAGATGAGATTGGAAGAGAAAGAGAATTAGAAAAGATTCCGATTCCTCAGTTAAAAGCAGTTGATATAGGTGCTTTATTTAGCACAGAAGAAAAAGAGCTTTTCAAAGCAAAGAGATTTACAGCAGCTCCAGCAAAAGAAAAAGAAGAAAAGCCAGAAGAACCAAGACGTGCAGAAGAAAGAGAAGAATTAGAAAGAATAGCAGAACAGGCTCCTAGGTTAAGTCAGGAAGAAGAAGCTGCTCAAGCACAATATTTAGATCAATTAAGCCAAAAACCAGTAGAAGATATATACAATAGGGTAAAAGATATTTATCAGCAGGTCAAAGCAACTGGAGAAATCACTCCAGAGCAGATGAATGAACTTAATAATGTAAGTTATGCAAACAGAAGAAAAATGGAGGACATACAGTCTGGCAGATATACAGAAGTAACACAAGAAGCAGCAAGAGAGATGGTATTAACTGAAAAAATGAAAAATTGGCTGCAAGATTCATATGGAAGGAGGGCAGCATAAACATGGTTGTATTTAGCTCATATGTAACTCCAATGGACAGGCAGTACGGAAAGCCTTCTGTAGATGATACTTCAACAAATGATGTTGGAATTGGAGTGCAGGACATTGGCCAGTCAGTTCCAATGGGAATCGCAGCTGCAAATGTACAGGGCATAGCAGCTAAAATGAGAGCTGGAGCAGGAGCACTTGAAATTGGATTTCCAGGAGCTGTAAGAGGGCAAAGACAGGCACAGACACCTGGAATGTTTGGAAAAGATCAAAGGCAGGCTATGAGAGAATTAGCTGAAATTGCTGAAGTTAAACTGACAACTCACGCTTCTTATGGCATTATGGGCTTGGCTGGAATGGACCAGCAGGGAAATTTTTCAAAAGAACAGAGAAAATTAGCTGTTGATGAGATAAAAAGAGCAGTTGAATTTGCAGCAGACACAGCCCAAGGAGGTTCTGTTGTTGTACATACAGGAGAATTCCAAAGGCCTATTTCAGAAGAAGCATGGGCTTTGAAAGATCCTAATAATCCTAATAAAGGTTATCAATTCATGCATCATGGAGAAGAGCCTGAAAGAGCAGTAATCAGAGTTGTTGATGAAAGAACAGGACAAGTTATGACTCAGGTCAGAAAAAACCAGAAAGTTGCAAGAGCAGTCTGGAACAGGTATGAAGAGGATAATAAAGAATATTGGGATAAGCATGGAGGAGCAAGTTATGTAGATGCAAACGGCAATACAGTTAGTCCAGGAGATTATCTTGATTATGAAGGAAATAAGATAGAAATAAAAGACAGAGTTCCTGTTTATGATGCTAGTACTGGAAGATTTAAAGTTAAGTATAATACATGGGATGATTTTATTAAAGAAGCAGCAGAAAGAAATAAATTAGAAGCAGAAAAAAGAGGCATAACAATACAGGAATTTAAATTTAAATATCCTAATGAATATATGCTGCCAGAAGAAGCTTTCTTAAGAGCTACATTAGAAACAAATGAAGGCCACAGCCGTGGCTGGGCTGGTTATTATTCACAAGGTTTTGAAGATGCTAAAGAAGATTTATTAAAATTAAGAAAATCTCTTTCATTTTATGAAAAAATAGAAAAAGGCCTTCCAGAAGACGAACTTTGGAAATTAAAAAGAGAAGCAGTAGGTACAGCACAGAGAGCGCGTGTCCCTGGCATGGTGCCTGAAGAGTATAAACTTCCTTCTGAGATTATTAGGGATGCAATAAGGGATTCAGTAAGGAGAATGGAATTTGAACATCAGGCCTCTGTTTCTCAGCAGCAGCAGGCAGAAGACAGCAGGGAAACTCAGCAGCATATAATGAGCGCCAGGAAATATGCATTAAGAGAATCTTATAATTCTTATGCAGAAGCAGGAATGCATGCATTTGATATGACCAGACAAAAAAAATTAGACAGGCCTTTGATAATAACAATGGAAAATATCTTTCCAGAAAGTTATGGAGCACATCCAGACGAGCTTAGGAGCCTTATTGAGAACAGCAGAAAACAGATGACAGCAGCTCTTGTCCAGCAAAGAGGTCTTTCAGAGTCAGAGGCAAGAAAAGCAGCTGAAACACATATTAAAGCAACATTAGATACAGGTCACTTTAATATGTGGAGAAAATACTGGCAGAATGATCCTAGTAAACCATTAGAGCAAAATGATAAGGATTTTCATAGCTGGATGTTAAAAAAAACAGAAGAGCTTGCAAAAGCAGGAATGATAGGAAATGTTCATTTAACAGACAACTTTGGTTATCAGGATGATCATCTGTCTCCAGGAGAAGGAACAACTCCTGTAAAAGAGATTGTTGGCATTTTAAAAAAACATGGATATAAAGGAGCATTGACAGTTGAGCCAGGAGCAGATGCTTCTACTGATCTGTCTGATTTTCATGGTTTGATGAAAACCTGGAGATTATTTGGAAGCCCTGTTTATGGCGCGCATGGTCCTATTGGTAGGGAAGCAGGCTGGACAAAAGATTCATGGACAAATATTCAATACAGTTATTTTGGGCAGGCAAGAGCTCCTTACTATGTCTTTGGACCTTATGCTCCGTCTCAAGATTGGACTTTGTGGAGCCAGGTTCCAATGGAATAAAATGTTTTCTAAAAAAGAGATTAAAACATTAAGTAATGAATTAGTCAGTTTGCTTAAAAAAATAGATTATGTTGATTTATTCTGTTTCCATGGAAGCAGAGCTGCTGGAAGAGCAGCTAAGGACAGCGATTTGGACTATTATATTTTATTTAGAGGCAATTTTAAAAAAAGAATTCCTAAATTATTTGATCTTATAGGAAAAGAAACATCTCTAGATAAAAAGGATTATTTTTTGAAAAATGATTTTGTTGATTTTTATGGAACTCATTTTGTATTGCAGGGAAAAAAAGTATCTATTCATTTTTTAGAAGCAAATTCTTTTGAAAAATATTTAAAATCTCTTTTTAAGAACGAAAAAATGTTTAATAAATATCAACCATTTGTTAAAGGATGGATAGTAGAAGCAATTCCTTTGTATGACCCTAAAAATTTGTTTATTAAATTTAAGAAATATGTTAAGTTTGATATCAAATTTCAAAAAGAAGCAATAAATAAAAAACTGAATTTAATAAAACTGATGTTGCCTTATGCTGAAAAGGAAGCAAGAAAAAATCTTTATATATTTTATCATAATCTAAATTGTATTATCAATCTAATCATTGACATTTTATATCTAAAGAATAAATCATTTCAAATTTCTTATTTTAAAGCTCTGAAAAATGACATCAAAAAATTCAAGCCAAATATAGAAAAAGAATTGCTCTATTTGATTGAAAAACCTAATAAAGAAAAATATTTAAAAAACAAAATCAGTATAATTAAAAGAATTGTAAAAAAATTAAAATGATGAACAACTATATGAAATTATTTTTTCAAGAAATATACTTAAGTTATTCAAAAGCCAGTTATAATTATTCTAAAACAGGGATTGATTTTATTGATAAAGATCATTGGAGTGGGATATCATTAGAGTAAAAAAATTTCAACTGCTTAAACAAAGATATGAAGAATTCTATAACTCCTTTTATGAAAGAGGGAGTCTGCCTGTAGGTGATACTGAAAAAGGGATTTGGGGAGCAGCAGTAACAGACCATATCTTTGAATTCTTTAAAAAGATTAAGCTGCAGAACTATAAAACCTTTATTGATTTAGGCTCAGGAGACGGCAAGGTTGTTTTGATAGCCTCTTTGTTTGGTGTCAAGGCAGTTGGAATAGAATTTGATAGTGATTTAATTGAAACTTCTGTTAAGATAAGAAATGAATTAGGATTAAGTGCTGATTTTATCCAGGGAGATTTCCTGAAGCAGGATCTATCCAGCTATGATATAATATTCATCAATCCAGATAAAAGTTTTGAACTAAAGCTTGAAAATAAATTATTGAAAGAAATGAAACCTTCAGCCAGATTATTTGTCTATAATAATATCTTTTTGCCAAATTTATTTAAAAGAGGAAAAACTTATTGGTTTGAGCAGGTTCCTATAATAAGTTACAGTAAAGAATGATCATTTAGCATATTCAACGCAAATTTTATTTCTATGTCCTGGACTTATCTCTAACCCTGATCCAATTATTAATTGATAAACAGTAGAATTAGCTGAATTAAGATCATCATGACTATGTCTTACTCCTAAATCTTGCTCTAATCCGCTTTCACCTGTTATAACACCAGCTACTCTGCCATCTAAAAAATCAACATGCACTGGAACAACCTTATCTGGATCTGTTCCGATTTGTTTTGTGAATTCAATATGTTCTGTATCTTTTGGCACAATATAAATTTCATTAGTTGTTGTATCTACAAGCAGACTTAGTCTTCCTTCTTTTTTTCTAGAACCATATACTTCTATCAATTCCCTGCTTAAAACATCAATAATATCAGGCATTTTAATCAACATAAACCAGAGCTGTTTGTGCTCTTTCTGATAGTTGAGTTTGTTTTAGAGCTTCTATAACTTTTTGATATTTTCTATGTCTTTCTTCTGCTGGTGTAAACCCATCTAAATAAGAACTGATTATTCCAGCAAATCTATCAACATAATCACCTAGATCAAGGCCTTTTTCAGCTTCAAGTTCCTCAAGATTATGCATTAATTCTTCCATCCCAAAATACTAAAAATTTGATTAGTTTATAAACCTTTCGGAAAAATTACTACTATAAAGTTATTAAAATCTTATTCTATTTATCTTTAATTTTCCAACACTCACTGTTTTTAATTGTTCACTCAAATTAATGCAGGCCCACACCATACCATGGGCATTTTCTAGATCCGAGGATTTATGTTTGACTTTTAATCCTATCTCTAATCCGCTGACTCCAGTTAGAACTCCTACAATCTTTCCCTCTTCTATGCTTATTGTTGATGGTATTAAACGAGCAGCAAGCTGAGGATTTTTTTTAAGTTCTCCTTTCTTTTTATCAAGAAGCAAAGCTGCAAAATCAACATGTTCTAAATTATGAGGCACAGGATAAATCTTTTTTTCTTTTACATCTATAATTAAAGCAATAACCCCTGCTTGTTTTCTGCCGCCAAATTCTTGAATCACATCTTTTGATAAATATTCAATAGATTTCATCTCTTCCTCTCATGTATGCTTAGATAAGAGATTACTGCAGGGATTATAAATATTGCCGATACTGCTAAAGTTGCTCTTGGCCCTACTGCATCAGCTAGGAATCCTCCTACAACCATTGCAATTGCTCCTCCGATATGGACAAACATTGATTCAAAAGATACAACAGTTGCTCTTACTTTTGATTTCAGGTATTTCTGGAAATAGGTCCTTTCAATCGGCTGTCCTAGTCCCCCAATATTGGCTAATATAATAATTAATGTCAAGCCGGCAAAAGGAGAAACTATAAAGAATGCAAGGAAAATCAACACTGCCTGGGCTCCTACAACAAATGAAAGATAATGCTTCTCTTTTTTGATAAATGTAAATATTTTTTTAGCAATAAAAGGGATAAATATTCCAACAGCTCCTATTATGCTCATTGTGTATCCTAAATAGTGGGTTGGAACTCCTAAATCTATCAAAAAAGGCTGATAAACAATTCCAAATATATTTGCTGCTAAGACCATAAAAAATGCAGCCAGTATTAGATGGAATATGACTGGATTATCAAATGAATGAGAAAATCCTGATTTGAATTTCTCTATCGAGTGTTTTATAAGATGTTTTGGATGGATATTCTTTGTGATAAAATGTTCTGTTATAAATAATCCAAAGATAGCTGTCAGAAAGTATCCTGCTGCTTCTACAAACCATAATAAATCATAGCCAATCAAACTAATATTTTGATATTGAAAAATAACCTCTTTTCCTAATAAAACCATTAATCCTGCTGAAAGCAGCCCGGATAATACAAAAGCAGCTGCGCTAATGCTTTGGACTTTAACAAAAAATGTCTGGATTAAATTTGATTTTTTATTATATTTTAAATTATCAACAATCCATGCCTCATCAGCTCCTGTTGACAATGTTTTTGAAAATCCTATAAAGAAAAATAAGGCAGTCAGGAAAAATGGGTCTGATATAAATGGAACTAATACTGCTCCTGCACCCATCAGCATCAAGCTTAATATTACTGAGAATTTTCTTCCAAAGATATCTGCTATAACCCCTGTAGGAACTTCAAATATAAATGGAGCAATAAAAAATGCAGCTATTGCAAAGGATAATTCTGAAAATGTAAACCCTTTTAGGGCAAAATAAACAATTATTATTGGTTCTGTAACTGAGAATAATGTCCCTATAATTGCACCTAGATAAAACAATCCAAGATACTTTAATTCCTCTTTTTCAAAAAATCCCATTCTATATACACTATTTACATAACCTTTATATAATAATTTTACTTTTATTTAACTATAAAAATGCCGTTTGATCCAATAAACTCATTTTTGAACAAGCCTAAATGTCCTTCTTGTAATACTCCTATTGATTGGGGAATTACAACACATTACGATAAAAAAACTAAATCTGAGATCTGCAATGTCTGCAAAGCTGTTCTAGGAGACAATAAAAAACCAAGATTTTCATTTCTCTAAATTGTATATATTATTTCAATCTTTTCTCCATCACTATCTCATCAAATTTGATATTGTTTTTGTTTGTTGTAATTCTTTTTATTCTTTTAAATCCTAATTTTTTATAGAATCCTTCTGCATACAAAGTACTATGTGAAATTAATTTTTTTATTTTTCTTTTTTTTGCAATCTTTTCAAGATTATCCATCAGCTTTCTTCCAACACCTTTTCCTTGATATCTTGGATTAACATAAAACTTTCTGACTTGATTTTCTTTTAATCCACTAATTCCTAGAATTTTATCATCTTCAACACCAACAAATAAATCTATTTCTTTAGATTTTTCAATGATTTTTGAAACAGTATTTCTTTTACAAAAAAAGTCAAGTATTTTTTTAGGATAAAAACCCTTTAAAGTTATTAATTGAGCTTGCTTAATCAAATATTCAACTTTTTTTGCATCTTGTTTTCTAAATTTTCTTATTTTCATCTTAGAATATTCTTTACTGAATTAATTAAATCTAAAACATCTTTTTCTAATTCTTCTGTAATTGAATGGAAAACAAGCTCATCATCAATCTTTCCATATTCATGGGCAATTATATTTCTCATTCCTTTTGCATCTTTCAATCTTTTTGCCAATTCTTTGGAAATAATATTCTCATTTGTAAGAATATCAAAAGCTTCTTTATCTTCTTCAGGTATTTTAAATCCTTTTTCTTTTATTATCAAAAAAGCTAGATCAATTATTGATTCAATAATCTTTTCAAAATATCTTTCACATGCAGCTTTCTTTTCAAAATTTCTTTTATATTCGTCAAAGGAGGAAGGCAGGATATCTTTTAGTTCTTCTAAAAATTCTTCAATTTCTTCTAATTTGTCTTTTATTCTCATTTTTTATATAATATCTTTCCTTTAATATCAATCTCTTTTTTAATTTTTTTTGGTAAATAATTATAAATTTGGATATCAACTCTATTAGGGACTTTTCCTGCTATTCTAATTCTAAATTTTGTTGCTTCTTTTAAGCTTATTTTATCAAGTTTGACTGCAATATCTATATCTGATCTGAATGTAAGTTTATTCTCTGTTGCAGAGCCGAATAGAATAATTTTCTTAATTTTTTTGAATAGAATATCTTCTAAGATAATCTCTTTTGTTTGATTAATTATCTTTTTAATTTCATTTCCTTTTTTAAGCTTAAATTCTTCAGAAAATCTTGATACATCTTTAATAAATTCAAATTTTTGTCTTATATCTCTAGAAAGCCTGTTTTTTTCTGATTGTGTTAAATTAATTCCTAATAATTGTTTTTCAATTATCTTTAATTCCCTTTTGCCAAATATTTTTCTTGTGTTCTTGTTTTCTTTTATAAATCTTAACAGGCTCATTTTAAAAATAACCATTATTTAGGTTATTATAACCATTATTTAGGTTATATTTAAATGTTTCTATTTTATTCTCTTCCTCATCAATATACTTGTCTTTTTGCCTTTTACAAATGTTTCTTTTATTTTTTTGTATCCTAACTTTTTATAAAATGTTAATGCAGTAGGTCCTGAATTTAACTCTGCAAAAGAATATTTTTTGCTTTTTATTTTATTTTCTAGATAATCCATAATTATTTTGCCAATGCCTTTTCCGCGGTAATCAGGATGAACAAAAACAGTGCATATATAATTATTCTCTAAACCGCCTGTTCCAATTATTTTATCTTTTTCAATTACAAGATAAATTTCTCTTTCTTTGCTCAATTTAACCAGTTCTTTAGGAGAATATTCTCCATATAATTCTTCAACTGCAAATCTAGGACTGTCTCTGATATTTACTTCCATCAAGGTTTTTCTGATCATATTTGATACTTTTTTAGCATCTTGCTTTCTGAACTTTCTTATTTTCATTTTCTGCAAACCCAGAATGTGCAATTACCGCTATCTAGATTGTTGTCTTTATCAGTTATTTCAGATCTTTTTGCATTGTATACTAATCCAAATCCTGCTTCTTTTACCATCTCTTTTACTTCCTTTCTTGATGGGATATGGATATAGTTATATTGTGTTACACCTTTAGCAACTGCTTTAAAAAATCTGTCTCCCCATTCAATCTCTTTTATATTTAGTCCTAATGGTTTTAGGGCATACATTTTGAAAGCTTGCCAGGTCCAAAAAGGCAGCCTTTTTCCAAAAACATGCCTTTCATGGATTGTGAAGATAAAATAACCTTTTGGTTTTATTACTCTGTAAATCTCATTCAATGCTTTCTGCCTTCTTTCATGGTTTGGAATCTGGCACCATCCGTTGAATGAAAATAGAGCATTATCAAATGAACTGTCTTGGAATCTCAAATCAGTTGCATTCTGGACTTCATAATGGATTTTAAGCTGTTTCTCTCTTGCTATTTCTTTTGCTGTTTTGATCATCGCTGGAGTCAAATCTACACCAAATATATTGTAGCCCATCTCCTTTAATCCAACTGTTGTCCTTCCAGAACCGCATCCAACATCTAATATGCTTGATCCTTTTTTGAAGTATTTTCTGTAGATTATCTTT
>JAHWIB010000023.1 GCA_019322815.1 Candidatus Woesearchaeota archaeon
TAATAAAAGATACAAAAAAAGGAGAAGAATTTTATTTCTTTTCAGCTGATATTGAGCCAAAGAACAAAGATATCCAGGATTTCTATAAAAGATATGACCCAAAAAGAAAAGCAAAAGGATTGATTGTTAAAGGAATAGCTCCTTTAAGATTAAAGCATTTATTCCAGGACAGGATTAAAAGAAAAGTTATACAAACAAAATTCACAAATCAAATAATCCCTCCTAATATGGGTATTTTCCAGGATAAGATATTCTTAATTGTATGGGGAGAAAAACCAGCTGGTTATTTAATTTATTCAAAACAATTGGCAGAAAGATATAAGCAATTTTTTAATTCTATTTGGAACAGCATTAAATAATCTCACTAATATGCTCATTCTTATTTATCCTTATTACATTATCAACAAAGCTTTCTATCTTGCTTTCATGCGAAACAATTATTGTCTGGTTAACACCAATCTGCTCTAAGACATCCCTCACTTTGTCAAGCTGCTCTGAGCTGAAGCCATCAGTAGGCTCATCTAATATAATCATATCTTTTGTTTTTATGCCTTTCATTAAATCATTGATAACTTTATTCAAAGCTAATCTGTAAGCCAATGCAGCAGCTGTTCTCTCGCCTCCGCTTAGATGCTCAATATCTGTTTCATAGCCATTCTGTTGAATTATTGGTGTAAAATTATCATCAAGCCTTGCATTAATATTTTCATTTTCCATCAGCATTCCAAACCAGTTTTCAAATAATTCATTAAATTCATGATAAATATTCAGCATAACCTGCTTTTCAATTGTGCCCATTAATTTGATAAAGAATTTTTCAAGCCAATTCTGCAGTTCAGATAAATAATTTATTTTTTTCTTAATAGCCAATTTTTCTTGAATTTCTTTTTCCAACAAAATTAAATCCTGATTAATAACTTCTTTTTCCCGTTCAAATCCTCTTTTGTCAAGCTCTAATTTTTTCTGCTCCTGCATCAATAAATCATTTTCCTGTCTTAATTTTTTATTTTCTTCTTCCATCTCCTTATCTTCAATGATTTTTTTGCTTAATTCTAATTTTTTAATATTAATCCTTCCAATCTCTTCTTTTATCTTATCTTGCATCATCAATATATTTTTCAAGCTATTTTCTTTTTCTTTTAAATTATCAAACTTAAATTTAATAATTGAGAATTCCTGCTCCTTTTTCTTATTATTATTTAATTCCTGATTAAATATTTGTAATCCTCTTTCTATCTTGATTATTTCTTCAGATAATTCTTTAATTCTTCTATCTCCTTTTTGTATATTTTCATTTTCTCTTTCTAAAACAGATTCTTTATGTTCTTTACTGACTTCCTGCTCGCAAGTAGGACATTGATTTATACTCAAAATTTTTTGTTTTATTTCAGAAGAATTCTTTTTTCTAATCTCAATTTCATTTATTTTATTTTTGATCTCTAAAATCTTTTTATTCTCTTGCTCAATCTTCTTTTCAGTTTCATTTATATCATTTCTTATTTTTTCATTATTAGTTTCTGTTTTTCCAACCAATTCTCTTTTCAATAAATCTATTTGATTTGTTAATTCTTCTTCTCTTTTTTTATTTTGTTCGTGCTGTTCTAATTTATTTCTTAATTCAACATCATAAATCTCTAATTCTTTTTTAATATTTGACTGTTCTTTTATTTTTTCCTCAATTTGTTTTAATTTTTCATTGATTTCTTTTATCTTTACAGATTTATCATCTAATTTAGGATTAATCTCTTTTATCTTTAGATTCAATTCTTCAATCAATTTTTTCTTTTCCTGCTCTAATCTCTTCTTCTCTTCTAGATTCTCAATTCTTATCTTCCCCTGTTTTATCTTGTCTTTTAAGTCTCTGATAAAGATTGTGCTGTTTTCTCTGATTTTCTTGTATCTATCAATCCCAAATACCTTTCTTAATGTGTCTAGTCTTTCATCCTGTTCTTCTGTTAATATTTGCTTCATCTCCTCCTGTGGAGTATAAACAGTATACCTATAAACAAGATTTTTGGTTTTGGTAATCAATTCTTTTGGATAACCTAATAATTTCAGAATCTCTGTTTTTAATTCAACAGCAGTTGCTTCTTTTTTAATGCCATCAATCACAACATAACCTGCTTCCTGTTGGATATCTTTTTTGCTTCTTTTCAAGATTCTTTTGATAATAACTTCTTTTCCATCAATATCAAAACTTAATTCAACACTTCCTGTATTTTTTCCATGCCTCAACAAACTGCTTCCACTCAAATGTTTTCTTCTGACACCAAACAAGGCAAATTCTATTGCCAGCAGTATGCTGCTCTTGCCACTGCCAACATCTCCACTTAATAAGACAGAACCATTTGGAAAACTAATGCTTTGATTCAAATAACTTCTAATATTTTCTAATTTAACTGATTTTAATAGCATATGCCCCCTAAGAACTAAAAATAATCCTATATTAATATATTTTTTGATGGTTTATAAAGTTTGAAACTTTAGTTTCAGGCTTTACTAAACTAAAGAAATTTGTCTATTTTCATAATTTCACAAAATTTCTTATGATAGGATATCTATTTCTTCAACTTAGCTTTGAGATCTTCTATTACAGGCACAGGTGTTGGATCAATCTTGTTCATCAAAGCTAGATAATAAGAACAGTACATTGCAATATGCAGCGTATGCAGCATTCTTGCAAGCAGACTCTTCCCTTTTGTATGCAGCTCAGACACGCCGCCAGAGGATTCTTTTATTATTTTCTTTGTAATCTCCATTCTTTTCTTTATGCTCATAATATCCTGTTTGTCTTTAATCATTACAACATGTATCTTTTTTGCATTTTTCTTAAAACCATTGATTTCATTATGATTCATTTCAGGAAAAAAATGGCAGAATGCAGGCTGCTTTGCATTTTCATTTGTAAGTGTCTTGCAGATATAAGCAACACCATGCATATCCTCAGAAGCATAAAAAACAGGAATCATGTTAAACAGCTTTTTAGCCAGCATAAATCCTTCTTTGCTGTTTGTTTTTGGCACCAATCCTCTTATTGCATCTCTGACAGGCTGGTCTTGATTTGCTATTAGCCTATATCTGCTTAAAGAGATAAGCAAAGGAATAAATGTATATCCTAAAGCGATTCTTGGCTGAAACCCTTCAGGAATCTGTATTAGATTCTTTTCCTTTTCAGCAAGCTTTCCTCCTGAAGTTATTGCAATAACAGTAGCTTTTCTTTTCTTTGCTTCATTATAAGCTGACAATGTTTCTTCTGTGTTGCCGCTATAACTTACACAGAAAACTAAACTGTTTTTATTTATGTATCTAGGCAAGTTATAATTTCTATTGACAAATATAGGAATATCTTTTGTAAAAGATTGAAGTAATAATCCTCCGGCAGAACTGCCCCCCATTCCACAAACAACTATATTAGAAATCTTATTTTTATTAATTTTAGGCAATTTAGCCTTTTTAGCAATTTTAAAAGCTTCTTCTACCTGATTTCTAAATTTATCTAGCTTATCAAGCATATTTTCCTTATCATATGTCATTCAAATCCCCCAATATTGCATTAGAAAATATATACTCCTTTATATATATTTTTATTCACTTATTAGATATAAATCCAAAGCATTTATAAATATGTTAAAAATTCTCATTTTAGAGCAATGTGGGCAGTAGCTTGCCTGAAGCTCTTGTAATAATAAAAATAATGGAGGCTATTTAAAATGAGCATGTATAAACATATAAGGAAGCTTTGGAAAAAACCAAAGGTAAACATGCCAGATTTATGGCGTGAAAGACTTCTAAAGTGGCGTAGAGAACCATCTACAATAAGGATTGAAAGACCTACTAGGATTGATAAAGCAAGGTCATTAGGATATAAAGCAAAGCAGGGGTTCTTAATTGTAAGGCAAAGAGTTCCAAGAGGAGGTCATTTCAGAGGCTCTTACTTAGGCGGAAGAAGATCAAAACATCAAAGAAAAGTCATGATTTTAGGAAAAAACTATCAGCAGATTGCAGAAGAAAGAGCAAATAAAAAATATCCTAATTGTGAAGTTCTTAACAGCTATTGGGTTGCTAAAGATGGAATCTATTTTTGGTATGAAATCATATTAATAGATAAAGCTCATCCAGTAATAGCAAAAGATAATGATATCAATTGGATAACAGCAAAGCAGCATAAAAGAAGAGTCTACCGCGGTTTAACATCTGCAGCAAGAAAATCTCGTGGTTTAAGAAGAAAAGGCAAAGGCGCAGAAAAGATAAGGCCAAGCTTAAGAGCAAAAGGCAGAAAAGGAACAAATTAAAATTCTGTTAATAGAAGTCTTCTGCATATCTTTCACCTCTTATTTTCTTTCCCATTTTATTATTAAAATCTCTTTTATAATCTTCTGTTATAGGATCTTTGTATTCTTTCTTTTCCTCAGATTCCTTTTTTGATTTAAGAGGCTTAGAAGATTTCTTTTCCTTTTGTTTAGATTCAGATTTCTTTTCTTCTTTTTCTATTTTCTCTTCGATTTCAGCTTCCTTTTCCTTAGCTGCTTCTTCAATATTTTCCTCAGTTTTCTCTTCTTCTACATCTTCTTTAACAGGCTTCTCTTTTACAGGTTCTTCAGCTGGTTCTTCAGCACTAGTTGCATTGCCAAATAAAACATTAGAAATACTGTCTAAATCAATTTTTTCTTCTGCCATTTTATGCAGGACTTAGACCACCAAAGTCTATTGTTATCCAGTCCCCCTCTATTCTGCACCTTGGACGAATCGTTCTTTTTGTAACTGCTTTATCATCTAACTTTGTTTCTAATTCTGATTCAGGAATTTTTTCTCCAAATTTTTTTACATCATCTAGTGAGATAGTGCTGCATTCATAATATGCTCCTCTATTCTCTATTCTTTCATTAAAATCCTCTATTAGTTTTCTTATACGATAATATAATTGAATATAAGTTACTCCATTCTCTTTAATATGTTCTCTTAAAGCAGTAGCTGCTCCATTCCAACCAGGTACAATCTTAGGAGTATCTCTAGAACCTAATTCAATACACTGCCTGTGTAATTCTTTTCCTCCATTAAAATATAATATTCCTATTTGTCTTTCAAATGTTTCATCCAAATCATAGCCAACAACTCTCATAGCAGCCTTAAGATAATTTAAAGTTCCTCCTCTATCTAAATTACGAGCACATCTATCAGCATCAGTAAGACAATCTCTCATGAACTGTTCTTTTGTTGGATTTGATTGGTATTTTGTCATTTTTTTATTTCTCATAAATTGGTTTTTGAGCATAACAATTAGTACACGGAAGTCCGTCTTCAAGAACCTCTGAACAAGGATTTGGGCATTTTATTGCTCTTTTATCTCTTAATTCCTGCAATATCTCTAAAGCAGTCTTAGGTTTTCTTTCTACTGGCTCATTACATTGTGTATTAGTTTGTATTTCCATTTTTGTCCTCTTCCCAAAATAAAACAAAACCCAAGAGATTTGGGATGTGGGGATGTTAAAGAACTAAACTCTTGGGTCAATATTATTAATTATATATAAGTAGTAACAACTACTATATAAACCTTTCGGTTTTATTGTCACCAAATAGTGACAAATAAACTCTGAAAACCATGAATTTTGTAGGCTCAGAACCTTAAATTCAGGCAATACAGAGCCTGATAACCAATAATTAAAGCAAAATATAGTTTTTACTTTAAAAAAATTTAAAAAGAACAAATAATTCATTATTAACATGGCTACAGAAAAAAGAAGAGCATCATCTATGGACCAGCAGACATTAAACGCTGTTTTTTTTGAAAAAGACTATATAGATGATGTAATAGCAGATATAGCTCTTAATACAACATTGAAAAATGTCAAAGTTTCTGATAATCCTTCTGGTCAAGGCCAGGTCATTAATTTAGAAAGGAGTGGGCTGTCTGTTCACATAGCAGAACTGATGCTGAAGGGAGATAGATATCTTGCTATGTTTGACCCTCATTCTACTGATGGATATATTGGAGATACACTTGAAGAAATCAAGTCAGTTTCTCAAGGATTAAGAGAACTTTTATTAAAATATGCTTCAAAAGAAGTTAGAGAATATATGGAAAAAACTATTCCAGAGAGTTAATTATTGCTTTTAAAGAACTGTCAACTGCTATAAATAGATTTCTGTCAACATAAGAAGAAGTATAAGACTTTCCATTTTCAATCATTTTTGCATGCAGCTCATATTTTTCTCCTTTTTCTCTTGCATGCACTGTTTTCATTGTCACTGTCAGCTTCTCAAATCCTTTGCATTTATCACTCATTCTTCTGACATAATTGCCAACAATCTTTTTTAGAACAATCATAATGCTTGGTTCTAATTCACTAAATCCAGAAAGCTCAATATTGCCTCCAAGCTGTAAAGTTTTTTCTTCCATAACTGTAATAATAAAATTTTTATTTAGTTATTTAAACTTTCCGTCACTCATGGTGACCATTAGTGACCATCTTTAGCAATAAATTCATTATATTTTTTGATGTGTTCTATCACGGCATCCTTTACATTCATGCCTCTTTTTTTAGTATTGAATTCTATCGCAGTCTGATTGCCAAATTCTGGAATTTTTTCAAAACAATACCTATAACAAAAATACACACACCACCCAACAAATTCTGAATTTGATTTTGAATTTACATCTATTTTCTCTTGCATTAATTTGAATAGAGGATCAAATCTTCGCTCATTCAATTTTATTGTTATTTGCTTAGTAATTTTAAAACACCGCAATTTTTCTCTTTTTCATTCTCATATACATTCTGCCGTCTTTTCTTTCAATTTGTTGATGGAGAATCATACTGTCAAGTATTCTAATCACATCTACTTTAAAATAATTTGTAATAATAACCACCCCTCACTATCAACTATTCTTGATTTATTTTATTTAAACTTTTCTTAATCTAACAACACAAAAAGGTATACTGGGATATTCTTTATTATTAAAATTGAATTAGCTTTTTAAACATATTATATTTACTCAGAGAAATGACAAAAATTTACATCAAAACCTATGGCTGCTCTTTAAACCAATCAGATTCAGAACTAATGGCTGGTTTGCTTAAAGAGGCAAGATTTGAAATAACTAAAAACATAGAAGATGCCTTTATTGTAATCATAAATACATGCACTGTAAAAGGACCTACAGAAAAAAAATTCTTTAATTATTTAGAAAAAATTAAAGAGAAATATCCTTATAAAAAAATAATAATCACTGGATGTATCTCACAAACAGATCCTAAAAAATTAAAAGGCTATTCTTTATTAGGTACATCACAAGTTACAAACATTGTTCAATTAGTAGAAGAAACCATTCATGATAATCCAATGCTTATGCTGACAAAAGAATCTTATCCAAGGCTTAATCTTCCAAAAATAAGAAAAAATCCTGTTATTGAGATTATACCAATTTGTGAAGGATGTTTAGGAGATCCATGCTCATACTGCAAAGTTAAAGCTGCAAGAGGTTCTTTACGCTCATATCCAAAAGAAGATATAATTAAACAATCTAAAAAAGCAGCTGCAGAAGGAATTCCAGAAATCTGGCTTACTGCACAAGATACAGGCTGTTATGGAAAAGATATTGATTCTTCATTGCCAGAATTATTAAATGAATTAATCAAACTGCCTGGAAATTTTAAAATAAGGTTAGGAATGTTAAATCCAAACCATATACTTGAATTTTTGGATAAATTAATTGAGATCTATAAATCAGATAAAATGTTTAAATTCCTGCATATTCCGGTTCAGTCAGGAAATAATGATATTCTTAAAGAAATGAAAAGAAAATATACAATAGAGCAGTTCAAAGAAATAATTGAAAAATTCAAAAAGGCAATTCCTTCTATTACAATTGCAACTGATGTCATATGCGGATTTCCAGGAGAGACAGAACAGCAGTTCTATGATTCATTGGAATTGATCAAACAAATCAGGCCTGCGGTATTAAACATCTCAAGATTCTGGCCTCGCCCTAAAACACCTGCAGCTAAGATGGAAAATCAAGTTCATGGAAGCGAGACAAAAAGAAGGTCAACATTAATGATAGATATTTTTCAAAACATATCAAGGATGCAGAATGAACGCTGGCTTAATTGGGAGGGAAATATCCTTATAGACGAAAAAGGCAAAGAGGATACATGGATAGGAAGAAACTTTGCATACAAGCCAGTTATAGTAAAAGGAAATTATAAATTAGGAGATATTATTAATGTGAAAATAGATAAGATTACTCCTTTTGATTTAAGAGCAAACATATGAAAATTAAAATTTTCAAAGTATTGTAAATCAGAGATTTACAAACCTTTAAATATAATCTCTAAATCTATTTGATATAATGAAGGCAATAATATTAGCAGGAGGATTAGGGACAAGATTAAGGCCATTGACAGATAACACTCCTAAACCTTTGCTGCCGATAAAAGGAAAGCCAATAATGCAGTATGCAATTGAAAATCTCAAAAAACAAGGGATCAAAGACATAATTCTTGGAATAAGTTATCATGCAGACAAGATAAAAGAATATTTTGGAGACGGCAGCAAGCTTGGAGTAAATATCCAATATTCAATTGAAGAAGAGCCCTTAGGAACAGGCGGAGCTGTAAAACAGGCTGCAGAAAACATAAAAGAGCCGTTTATTCTTGCATGGGGAGATAACTTGATGAATGTTAATTTCAATGAAATGCTGGAGATACACAAAAGAAATAGTGCAGTTTTAACAATGGCTTTAACTCCAAGAGAGGATGTTGAAAATTTTGGTGCAGCCAGACTTGAAGGAGAAAAAATAATTGGTTTTGTTGAAAAACCAAAAAGAGAAGAAGCTCCTTCCAACTTAATCAATGCAGGGGCTTTTATAATCAATCCAGAAGCATTAGATATTTTGCCAGAAGGAAAATCAAATATTGAAAGAGAATGCTTTGAAAAAATAGTAGAACAAGGAAATGTTTATTCTTATAAACATAGTGGTCAGTGGTTTCCAACAGATACAATCGAAAAATATAATAAGGCAAATCAAGAGTTTAGTCCATAAATAAGTGGGACGTAGCGAAGCGTAGGTCGCACATTGCGTGTCAACCGAGCGTAACCAGTTGGATACAATCGAAAAATATAAAAAAGCTGACCAAGAATTTAATCTAGAATAATATTTTAGAGGTGTTTATTATGAGCAAAGAGAAGATTCTTACTAAATCAGATTTTAAATCTTATGAATGGGCTAACTCTCCTGTTATTGCTGAGAACTTATTCAGAGAATATGACCTTAGAAATGCTACAAAACCATTAAAAAAAGGAGGAAAAGATGTAGAAGCAGGAATTAATGTTGATGGTTATAGAGTTTTAGGTCAAGCTTATGGAACTTATGTTCAACAGAAACTAAAACAAAAAAAGATTGTTGTAAGTAATGATTACAGATCTTATTCAAGAGGGCTTGCTTTTGCATTTATAGCAGGAGTCATGTCTACAGGAGTTGATGTGATTGATATAGGAGTTACATTAAGTCCTATTCTATATTTTGCACAATACCATTTCAACCTGCCAGGAGCAGCAATGGTTACAGCTAGCCATAATGATAATGGTTGGGCAGGATTGAAATTGGCAAATGGATTATCAAGAACATTTGAGCCAAATGATATTTTAGAATACAAAAAACTTGTTTATTCAGGAGATTTTTTAGAAGGAAAAGGTAGCTATGAAAAGTTTGAAGGAATTAAAGATGTTTATATCAATGATATAATCAAAAAATACAAAAACCATATAGGAAAAAGAAAACTTAAGATTGTTGTAAGTACAGCTAATGGTGGAGCAGGAGAATTCTTGCCAGAATTGATAGAAAAATTAGGATTTGAAATCATCAAAATCAATTGTGATCTTGATTGGGATTTTCCAAAATTTAATCCAAATCCTGAAAATGTTAAATTCCTAGAAGAATTAGGAAAATCAGTAAGGGAAAATAAAGCAGATTTAGGAGTTGCAGCAGATGGAGATGGAGATAGATTTGGTGTTGTTGATGAAAAAGGCAAAGAGATTTTCTCTGATAGAGCAGGATTATTTATTGCGAGATTTTTAAGCAAAAAAGTTCAAGATAAATCAATAGTTATTGATGTAAAATCTACAGGAGCTTATGCATTAGACCCTGTCTTAAAAGAGAACAACAATAAGGTTGTTTTTAGCAAAACAGGGCATTCTTATGTCAAAGCAAAAACCAGAGAGTTAGATGCATTAGCAGGATTTGAAAAAAGTGGGCATTTTTTCCTTAGGCAGGAATTTGGTTATGGTTATGATGATGGGTGTATGTCTGCAGCTATCTTCTGTGCAATATTATCTAATCATGAAGAACCATTATCAGAATTGATTGAACAGCAGCCTAAATCATTCCAGTCTCCAACAATGGAGCCAGCTGTTGCCAATGATAAAATAAAATATGAGATTGTAGAAAAAGTAAAAAAAGAATTATTAGAAATGAAAAATAAAGGAGAAAAATTTGCAGGTCAAGATATAAAGGAGATAATTACAATTAATGGATCTAGAGTCATATTAGAAGATGGTTCTTGGGGGTTAATCAGGGCTTCTTCAAATATGCCTGTACTTGTAGTTGTTGTAGAATCTTTCTCATCAAAGAAATTACTATATGATATCTTTGATGAAATTCAAAAACATCTTGAAAAGTATGGAATCAAAAAAGAAAACTATGATCAATTATTACCTCCTTACAAGGGCGAATAAATAGCATATAATAAAAACCTTTATATATCATTTAATATATTATTCATTAAAAATACCTATTTAAAAATAAAAAGGTGGTTTAGTATGGCTAAAAATAAAAGCAAAAATCTATATTATATTATAGCAGCAATAGTAGTAGTGGTTATTCTTATTGCGATATTTATGAGAAAACCAGCAGAAGAAGTGCCAGAAGAGGTAGTGGAAGAAGTACCAGAAGAAGTTGTACAAGAAGAAGTAATACCAGAACCAACAGTGCCAACTGAATATGTAGGAACTATTGTTTCTGATGCAGTATGTGTTGGTGATGAGATACAAGCGACAATAACTAATACAGGAGACCAGACTGAAACAATTGGAGATAAACTGATTGTTCAAGTAAACGGACTGGTAGTAAGAGCTCCTATATGTGAAAAAATGACTCTAGCTCCTGGAGAAAGCGTTAGATGTTCAGATGTTTCAGGGCCTTTCCCAATAAGAGCAGGAAAAGAAAACCTAGTAATAGTAAAATTAAAAGGAGACAGTGCACAAGCAACTGTTACTTGTGATTAAAAACTTTCTTTTTTTTTCTATTCTTTTTTACAATAAAATATTTATATTAGAATATTCTTAATATAATTTGATGAAAAAGATTATAGTATTTACATTGATAATCCTTCTTATTATCCTTTTTATTTTCAAAGTAACTACAAACCCATCAGATGAAGAGCTTACTTTTATAGATTCTAAGCAAGAAATAACCGGCCATGTTGTTTATGAGGAAACAGAAGAAATTCCTGAAGAAATGTCAGATGATACAGAAACTTTTGAACCTGAAATAACAATTCTTGAAGATGTTGAGATAGAACTTCCAGAAGAAGCACCTGTTGAGGTTGTTTCTGATGTAAACTGTATTGATAATAAGATAGAATTATTATTGGCAAATCCAACTAATAAAACACTGACATTAGTTGAAGATATAGTTATACATCTGAATGGGATGATTGTTGTTGATCCTGAATGCAGAATATCCACATTAATGCCAGGAAAAAAGGTTTTTTGTTCTGATATCTCAGGCCATTTGGCAATCAGAAAAGAAAAGAAAAATACACTGCAAATAAGCATGGGATCAGAAAAATTTGATTTTGTTGTAGATTGTGAAAACTAAATTTAGTAATCTTTATAAACTATTAGATATTTCTAAATCATTGAGAGAAGAGAAGAACCATATAAGAGGTTTATTTCTCGGTTAATGAAAACCGTTTATGGGTGATACAAAAATTAAAAAAAGAATTAAGATTTTGCCTACGTTAAAGGAAAAAACAAGATATTTAGCATTTGAGATTATTTCAGATCATAAAATTAATGACTTCAAAGCGGTTTCAAAAGAAATACATGAAAAATCATTATTGTTTTTAGGCCAATTAGGCTTAGCAAAAGCAGGAATAAGAATTTTGCCTGAAAAATGGAACCTAGAGCTTCAAAAAGGCATTATCAAAGTTAATCATAGGCAGGTTGATGAATTAAAATCAGCATTAACCTTAATAGAAAAAATAAATAATAAGAATGTTGTTATGAAAAGTATTGGTGTTTCAGGAATGCTGAATAAAGCTGAAAAAAATATTTGAAATGAGGTGAAAATTATGCAACCAATGCCACATCAATTGATGGGATATGATAGGGCTATCACAATGTTTAGCCCTGAAGGAAGATTATTGCAGGTAGAATATGCTAAAAAAACAGTTAAACAAGGCTCAACTGCAATCGGAATGGTTTGTAAGGATGGAGTCATTTTAGTAACAGACAAAAGATTAGTTGATCCTCTAGTTGTTCCAGAAGCAACTGAGAAAATTTTTCAAATAGATGATCATATAGGAACAACTGCTTCTGGCATATTGTCAGATGCCCGTGTTTTAATAGAAAGGGCACAGCTAAGAGCGCAGCAGCATAGAGTAACATATGACAGCCCGATTGATACATCATCTATTGTCAAGGATATCAGTGATCTAAAACAAATCTGTACTCAGTCAGCAGGTTTAAGGCCATTTGGAGTTTCTTTATTAGTTGCAGGAGTTGATGAAGATGGAAGTATCAAATTATTTGAGACAGACCCAACAGGTATTTTCTTTGAATACAAAGCAACTGCAATTGGAGAAGGAGAAGCAGATGTAACAGAGGTTCTGCATAAACAATATAAAGAAGATGTAACAGTAGATGAAGGAATAAAATTAGCGCTTAGAGCTTTGATGAAAGCAATAGGAGAAAAATTTACAGCTGATAGAATTGACTGCGCTTATATAAAACAGGATGAAAAAAAATACAAAAAATTAAGCAAAGAAAAGATAGAAAAGATTTTAGCAGAGGTTAAAAAGAAGAAATAAAATGATTACAGTAGATCAAGCAGTGATTGCTAAATTAAAGACCCATGGAGCCAATTTTGAAGTTCTTGTTGACTGCAATAATGCAATAGCTTTCAAAGGAGGAAAAGAAGTTGATATGAAAGATGTTCTTGCAACCCAAACTGTTTTTTCAGACAGCAAGAAAGGAGAACAGGCATCAGATGTTCAATTAAAACAGATATTTGGAACAACTGATCCTTCTGAAGTAGCTAAAGAGGTTATAAGAAAAGGAGAGATTCAATTGACCGCTGAATATAGAAACAGATTGAAAGAGACAAAAAGAAAACAGATTCTTGATATGATCCACAGAAATGGTGTTGATCCAAAAACACATCTTCCTCATCCTCTTACAAGAATAGAATTAGCTTTAGAAGAAGCAAAAATTCATGTAGATGAATACACTCCAGTGCAGAAACAAGTGCAGGAAATATTAAAGAAGATAAGGATAATATTGCCGATTAAATTTGAGGTAAAAGAAGTTGAAATAAAGGTTCCAGCAGAAAATGCCGGCAAATCATATTCTGTAATCAATAATTTCGGCAAAATTCTAAAGCAGGAATGGCAGCCAGATGGAAGCCTTTTGGCTGTTATTGAAATTCCTGGAGGTCTTGAACAGGATCTTTATGACAAATTAAGTTCAATAACTCATGGTAATAATGAGGTAAGATTACTAAAAACTAAATAGGGTGAATAAAATGAGTAAATTATTAGCAAAAGAAAAAGACATTGTAGTTCCAGGAGAATGTCTTGCAGAAGGAATGGATTATCTGCCAGGCAATGGGACTTATAGAGAAGGAGATAAGATCTTAGCTTCTCAATTAGGTTTAGTATCAGTAGATGGAAGAGCAATTAAACTGATTGCTGTATCAGGAAAATATCTTCCTAAAAGAGGAGATACAATTATTGGTTATGTAAAAGAAATTCTGATGAGTGGATGGATGATAGAGACTAATTCAGCTTATCATGCGATGCTTGGAATGAAAGAAGCAACTTCTGATTTTATTCCAAAAGGTGCTGACTTGACGCAGTACTTTAATTTTGGAGATTATATTGTGTGTAAAATAACAAATGTTACATCTCAAAAATTAGTAGATGTGACTGTCAGAGGCCCGGGTCTTAGAAAATTAAAAGATGGAAGAATAATAACAGTTAATACAAATAAGGTTCCAAGAATTATTGGAAAAAAAGGCAGCATGGTTTCAATGATCAAGCAGGCGACTGACTGCAAGATTATAGTAGGCCAGAATGGAATCATATGGCTGCAAGGGGAAGATCCAAAGATGGAGCTGCTGGCAGTAGAGACAATAAAAAAAATAGAAAAAGAATCACACATTTCTGGTTTGACAGACAGAATTAAAGAGCATCTTGAAAAAGCAACAGGTAAAAAAATTACAAGTTCCGTATCAGGTGAATAAAATGGCATATACAAAAAGATTAGACAAAAGAAAATTAGATGAAACAAGACCAATAGAAGCAAAAGTTGGTGTTGTCAAAAGAGCAGATGGTTCAGCAATGTTCAAAATAGGAGAAACAATTGCATACGCAGCTGTTTATGGCCCTAGAAGCATGTTTCCAAGATTCTTGCAGAATCCTCAAAAAGGAGTTTTAAGAGTCAATTATAATATGATGCCTTTCTCAGGGCATGGTGATAGGGTAAGGCCAGGGCCAAGCAGAAGATCAAAAGAAATATCAATGGTTACAGAAAAGGCATTGCTTCCAGTAGTTGATCTTAAAGAATTTCCAAATGCAGTTGTAGATGTTTTTATTGAGCTTCCTCAGACAGATGCAGGAACAAGATGTGCTGGAATCTGCGCAGCATCAATGGCATTAGCAGATGCAGGAATTAAAATGAAAGATTTAGTTGCTTCAGTAGCGGTTGGTGTTATTGATGGAACAGTTGTTGCTGATCTTAATTATGATGAAGAAGCTTATGAAGGAGAAGTAGCAGATATTCCTGTTGCAGTTCTTCCTAATTCAGGAAAAATCTCATTGCTTCAGATGGATGGTATGAATACAAAAGATAATCTTCAAAAAGCACTTCAATTGGCAAAAAAAGTCTGCAAAGATATCTATGAGATTCAGAAAAAAGCTTTAAAAGAAAAATTTATAGTAGGTGAATCAAAATGAATGAAGAATTAAAAGCTCATATTATTGACTTATTAAACAAAGGAACAAGACTAGATGGCAGAGGGCCTCTTGAATACAGAAAACCAGTAAAAGTTGAATATGATGTCTCTAAATCAGCAGAAGGTTCTGCAAAAGTAATAATCGGAGAAACTGAGATGATAACAGGAGTTAAAATGGCGATTGAAACTCCTTATCCAGATACACCTGATAAAGGAAATCTAATGGTTGGTGCAGAATTATCCCCATTAGCTAACCCAGAATTTGAATCCGGCCCTCCATCAATAGAAGCAATAGAACTTGCTAGAGTCGTAGACAGAGGAATTCGTGAGAGTAAAGCAATAGATGCTGATAAATTATGCATTGAAAAAGGAGAAAAAGTTTGGTCTGTAATGATTGACCTGGCTCCTATTAATGATGCAGGAAATCTGTTTGATGTAGCTTCCTTATCAGCATTAGCTGCTGTGAAGAATGCAAAATTTCCTAAGTTGGAAGATGGTGCAGTAAATTATTTAGAGAAAACAAAAAATACATTGCCTTTAACAAAAGAACCTATTTCAGTTACTATCTGCAAAATAGGAAAACATTTTATAGTAGATCCATCAACAGAAGAAGAAAAAATAATAGATGCAAGATTAACAGTAGCAGTAGGAGAAGACGGCAATTTGTATGCATTGCAGAAAGGAGGAGAAACTCCTTTAACAGAAGAAGAAATTCTTCAAATGGTTGATATTGCAGCAGATAAAACAAAGGAACTTAGGAAAGCTTTATAAATAAACAGTTGATTTTTATAGAAAATGGCAGAACTTACGAACGAAGTGAGTAAGGCTTATCATTTTAAACAAATTTAATAGGTTTTTTAAAATGGAAAGAGAAAAGAAATTAGACTATACAAAATATGAAAAAGCAAGGATGCTTGGAAGCAGAGCATTGCAGATAGCAATGGGCGCTCCTTTTTTGATAAAACTAGAAGAAAAGGATCTTAAGAAAATAGCTTATTCGCCTCTTGAGATAGCAAAACTAGAATTCAAAGAAGGAATAATACCATTGACAGTCAGAAGGCCTTTGCCTAAAAAACTAGAAGAAGAACCAGAGAAAAAATAAGTAAGTTTTTAATACTTCTTTCTTTTATTTTATTGTATGCAGGACAAAATAACAGAAGAAAAGCTAGAAAAATATTTTCAGATTACTGAAAAGGCTCTTTCAATGGCTGAAAATAGCAAAAATAATACTAATCTGGATAAAGAAAGAGAAGATTTTCTAGATATGATTAAAAGATATATCTCAGATGCAAAACATTTCCAGAAAAATAAGGATATTGTCAATGCTTTTGCAGCATTGAATTATGCCCATGGCTGGTTAGATGCAGGCGCCCGGTTAGGATTATTTGATGTTCATGATTCAAAATTATTCACTGTAGACTAAAATGCTATCAGAAACCCATAACTTTATTGTGAGAGAAGCGCTTAAGCTTACTGGCAAGAAGTTTAAAGGATATGAAAAATTTATAGAAAAAGGATGCATTAAAGAAGATCATCCTTCCTTTACATTTGATTATGGTTTTCAGATATTAGGCACTGATCATTTTTATCACCCTATTAAAAAAAAAGGATATTTTTCTTTTTCAGGAGATGCAAAAAAGCGAGGTTTGTCTTATTTTAATAAAGCTGTTTATATTCATAGAAAAGGAGATAAAGAAGAGGCATTTATTTTGCTTGGAAAAGCGCTGCACATGCTTGCTGATACTGCTTCTCCTTCTCATACAAAATTAGAATTCCATTTGGTTGATATATTTGAGCATTATATTAATAACAATATTCCTCATCTTAAATTTTCTATTAAATCTAAGATCATTCCAAGAATTAATCCTTCACATTGTTTTGATAGACTTGCAAAAAAAAGTTTTAAGGTAAAATTTAGGAAAAGATTCTTTTTGGATATCTTGCATATGTTAGGTATAAAAAATTTAAATAAAGAAAGACATAAACAACTGCACAAAATTTCAAATAAGCTAATCTCCAGTACAATTATCTATTCAGCAGTTCTTCTTTCATTATTTTATTCTAAAACCAATGAAAAATCTGTAAAAAATAAAACAAAAGAAAAAATAGAAAAAATAAGAACAAAAGCAAAAGAAATAAAACAGGAAATAAAAGATAAATCAAAAAAAGTATTAAGATAATTTAGGATAAATATCTGGTTTCATAAAAACCTTATGAGTCAAAACAGCAATTCCTTTTTCTTCTTTTAGCATTTTATCAGATGTCAATCTTGCTGTTCCTGTAGCAATCAATTCATTCTTTAATGTTAAGATTGCTATTGTCTGATCAGGCTCTATATTTGATTCTATTTTGCTTATTCCAGGAATCTTTAAATCAGAACCATGGCATAAACTGTTTACAGTTGTGTCAAAAACCCATATTTTAGGCAGATGCTGAATTGCTGTTTCTATCGGCTGGATGCAGAATCTTATGAATCTTTCATTATTTTCATTTTTCCAAAAATTATATGCATCTGCTAAGTCTTGCAACGTAACTAAATTATCATTTTCATCAAAAGGCCCTGCTTTGGTTCTTCTTAATTCAGCCATATGCGCTCCTACACTTAGTTTTTTACCAATATCATGGATCAATTTTCTTATATATGTTCCTGCTTCGCATCCAACTTTAAACAAAACATCTTTTTGATCTATTTCAAGAATTTCAAAATAATATATTTCTCTAAAACGTTCAACTCTCTTAACAGCTGATTTTAAAGGAGGTTTTTGTTTTATCTTTCCTGTAAATTGTTTTATTATTTTTTTTAGTGTTTCTTCCTTAACTTCTTTGTGCAGGTGCATTATCCCGACATATTCTTTTCCTGCTTTTAGCAGTGTTTGTACAATTCTTGTAGCTCTTCCAGTTGCAATTGGCAGAATGCCTGTTACAGCTGGATCTAATGTTCCTGAATGGCCTGTTTTATTGATATTTAGAATTTTTTGTATATATTCACTTACTTGATGAGAAGTAGGCCCTTTTGGCTTGTCTAGATTTATAATCCCATATTCAATTAATTCTTCAACCTCTCTTTTATTTGGATCAGAACCAAATTCTTTATTTGTTTCTGCTTCTTTTTTTATTAAAATTTCTCTTTTAACTTTTTCAAAAGGAAGTTTGTTCATATTTCTGAATATATTTAACATATTTAAAAATCTTCGCTTCAATTAACTTTTTATATTACTTCTAAATTGCTTTTATTATGAATATTAGAATTGCAGAACCATGTGGTTTTTGTTTTGGTGCAAAAAGAATTGTTGAAATTGCAGAATCAAATGGCAAAGCTTATTCATTAGGTCCTGTTCTTCACAATGAGCAGTTGATTGAAAGATTAAGACAAAAAGGTGTTGAACCTTTATCTTTAGATGAAATTCTTAAGAAAAAGCAAGGCAGGGTCATTATCAGGGCGCATGGTGTTACTGCTGATGAATTCAATCAATTAAAAGAAGCAGGTTTTGAAATAATAGATGGGACATGCCCTAAAGTTAAAGATGTTTATTGCGAAGCTTCTGGATATGAACAAGGAGGCTATAAAATATTTATTTTTGGTGATAAAGGTCATCCAGAAGTTATTGGAATTATAAGCAGGCTTCAAAATCCGATAATCATTGGAGATATTGAAGATATTCCTAACAAGCATTATGATAAAGTTTGTTTAGTAAGCCAGACAACACAAATACCTTCTGATTATGAACAAATTAAAAAAGCATTTGAAGGAAAATGCAATAAACTAAAAGCAATTGATACAATTTGTTCTGCAACACAGGAAAGGCAGGATGCTGCTTCTGCTTTAGCAAAAGAAGTAGGTGTTATGCTTGTTATTGGAGGAAAAAAAAGCAGTAATACAAGAAAATTATATTCTTTATGTAGAGAAGTTAACTGCAATACATATTTGATTCAGACAAAAAATGATTTACAAAAAGAATGGTTTGATGGGATGCATTATGTGGGTATTACAGCAGGAGCCTCTACTCCTGATTTTATTATTGATTCTGTTGTTCAAGAATTAGAAAAATATTGATCATTTGCTCATAGGAGCAGTTGGTTTTGCTTCAACTTTCTTTTCTTTTACAGGCATTTTTGGAGCATGCTCTTTAGGTTTTTCTTTTTTCAGTTCTTCTAAAGCTTCTTTTTGCTTTTCTTTTTTTTCTATTTCTTCAGCTTTAGACTTTTCTTCTTTTTTCTTTGGTTTTTTCTCTTCTTTCTTTTCTTCAACAGGCGCTCCAACTAATTCAACTGTAACTTTTCCTTTTTCATCTTTTTTTGCATCAACTTTGATATGATGAGGAGGATTTCTCATTCCATTTTTCCATAATTCTTCATTTAAATATTTGCCTAATTTAAGCTGGATTCTTCCTTTTTCATCTTTTCCAGGCTTCATATGTTTTATCATAAATTCTCTTAATGTAGTTACTGCTTTTTTAGCTTTTTTATACTTAGGAGTATATCTAAATCTTCTTCTTAAAGGAATATTATAAGTTCTTTCCAATACAATTTTTGCTTCTTTTTCTTTCTTTGCCATTTTAATTTTTTAAATGGCAAAGCTTAAAAATCTTTGATTTTTTTTGTTTTGCCATTTTTCTGTTTTTACATAATATGTTGTGTTGTTTTTAACATGTATTCCTTGGGTGGGACATCGATGATTGTGAATTAGTGGGGAGGTTCATGATTTTGCGTTAGCAAAATTATGCTTTTGTCTTGGTTCTTCTCCAGCTTCTCTTTCTGACAGTATGTCTGCCTGGATGAACTCTTCTTCCTTTCCCATATTTTTTTGGAACAGTCCAGAAAGGAGCCCATCTAGTTTGTCTTCCTTTTTTTGCTAATCTTTGCTTTCTGCTTGGATGTTTATAACGTGCCATTTTACATTCTTCTAATATTGAAATCTTTTTTTTCTGGAGTTAATCTCATTAATATATCCTTTAATTGATCATCATCAATTTGGTCTTCTATTTTTCCTGTTTGTATTGCCTGCCCTAAAATTGCTAATAACTGAATTGCTTTTTCAGGATGTGCTGCTTTTACGTTTCCGAATCTTTCCAAAGCCTGTTTTGTCAGTTTTTGTTTGACTATGAATTCTAATTGTTGTATTTGCTGCTGTAACTGCATCTGTTTCTGCATTTCTTCTTGATTCATTTTTCTTCTAACTGCTTTGGCTGTTCAGGTTTTTCTTTTTCTTCCTTTTTTACTTCTTCTTTAGGAACTTCCTGAATTTCCTTTTTAGGAACCTCTGCTATCTCTTTTTCAGGCTCCTTCATTGGCAATGTTTCTTCTTTAGGTTGTGATTTTGAAATTGAATCTGCAATTTTATTCAAAAATAATTTTCCTTCTTTTGTTATGATTCTTCCTTTATGGACTCCTTTTTCTTCAAATTTAGTAAATCCAGCTTTATCCAATTGCTGCAATACTTTTCTTATTATACTTCCAGAACTCTTTCTAAAATGTGCAGGCTTATGTCCTCTTCTCTTCCTGCCGCCATATTTTGTTCTTAGTTTCTCAGTGCCGATTGGCCCTAAAACTGCAACAGTCCTTAATACAGCAGCTGCTCTCTTATACCACCAGTCTTCTTCTATAGGTGTTCTTTCTCTGTGTGATCCTGTCTTAACAAACCTTGACCATGCTGGAGCTTTCACAGAATCAACTTTCTTTAATTCCTCAGCTGCTTTTTCTATCAATTCATTTGGATAAACATCATATATTCCCATTCATTTCACCAATAATTTTCACCTTTCGGTGTTATAACATAGTTTGCAGGTCTTAAATGACCAATATAAACTAGAATTTTAAGGGGATTTATAAAGTTATCGAAAAAAGCAACATTTTTATAAAACTATATTTTTAATAAAATAAGGGGTTAAATGTTAAAGAAAATATCTTTATTTTTTGTCATATGTACATTGTTCGCTATTTCTGTTAGAGCAGTTGCTGAACCGATTGAAGAAGATTTTGATGATTTAAAATATAAGGAGACATTATCATCAATAAAAGAAGGAATCCCTGTTAAAACAGCAGTTTATGATGCAGGAAGGCATGATTATACTGTGGATATTTACTCATTCAAGACACCAAAATTGGCAAGGATGTTTTTGTTGGAGTTAGGATGGACAAAGACAAAAAAACTTCATAAT
>JAHWIB010000024.1 GCA_019322815.1 Candidatus Woesearchaeota archaeon
AGAATTTCTTATATCACATAGAGAAGATTATAATTGGTCTAAATTAGATAATAAAACAAAAACAGGAATAGTGGATGATTTGATAACTAAAGTTGAAAATGCTTTTTTATTGAACCCTCCAAATACCGATGGGAGAATTAGATATAAAAATGACTGTACAAGATAAGGATTGAATTCCAACGCCGTGCAACGGCTTTTTTTACTCCTTGAATTCTGCAAGCACAAGCTCTATAACCTAAGGATTTGAAAAATACGCCGCAGCCCGGACTTTCATCGAAGATGAATATCATCTTCTAATTTGAACCGGGATATCCTTTCGGAAACGGGCTGACCTTGATTGAATACTCAAGGCCCGCGCATTTGGCTAGCGAGGCTCAGGCCTTCGCCAGGTACCAGGTTGTGCCACTGCGGCATATAAATCAAATTAAATTATTTGTTTATAAAGGTTTCTTAGAATTAACTATTTCTTCTTTTTTTCAGGAGGCAGCAAATGTGGGATTCCTTCTTTTATAGGAAAATCTATCTGGCATTTATTGCATCTGAGAATGTTTTTCTCTTTTTTGTAGTCTAATCTGCTTTTGCAGATAGGGCATGCTAAAATCTTTAATAGATCTTCTGGAAGCTCTTGTTTCATATTATCACTTACCAGAACTCTCTCATAATTTTTAAATTTTTCGTAGCAACTCTATAAAAAACAAAAAGTTTATAAATGATGCCATAATAATATTTATAAAATTATTGTAGCTATGCAATAATTGTTAAATGGGGTGCGGAAATAATTATTATTTATGCTAGCTATATTTATTTAGGGGGGGAATAAAAATGCCTGAGTTAATCAAAAAATGCCCTGAATGTGCAGGGATAAATCTATTCTGGAATCGTGAGAAAGGAGAGATTATTTGCAAGGACTGCGGTCTTGTCATTGAAGACAAGATGGTGGATATGGGCCAGGAATGGCGTGAATTTGATTCTGAAGGTGCTGAAAAGCGAAGAAGAACAGGAGCACCTATGACTTATACACAGTATGACCAAGGATTAGGAACAGAGGTTGGCCAGCAGTCTGATCTTTTAAGATTAGGTGGAAAAGACAGAAATAAGTTCTTCAGATTGAGAAAATGGCAGTATAGGATCTCAACTGCTATTGAAAGAAACTTAAAATTAGCATTAGGAGAATTAAAAAGAGTCAGTTCTTATCTAAAACTTCCAAAATCAGTTGAAGAAGAGTCTGCCAGGATCTATACACTAGCTGTCCAGAGAGGACTGGTAAGAGGAAGATCTATGGAATCTGTTGTTTCAGGAGCATTGTATGCTGCCTGCAGAAGACATGATGTTCCTAGAACACTAGATGAATTATCTGAAGCTTCTGGAATTGAGAAAAAAGAGATAGGAAGAACATACAGATTTGTAACAAGAGAGCTTGGAATAAGCATACTGCCTTCAAATCCAGCTGATTATATTGCAAGATTCGCTTCTGCTTTGAAGCTGTCTCCAGAAAGCCAGTCAAGAAGCATAGAGATCTTGGAATCAGCACAGAGAGCTGAACTGACTTCAGGAAGAGGCCCAACAGGAATTGCAGCTGCTGCTTTGTATGTCTCTGCTTTGATCCATGGAGAAAAAAGAACCCAAAGAGAAGTTGCAGATGTTGCTGGAGTAACAGAAGTTACAATCAGAAACAGATATAAAGAATTATTAGATAAATTAAAGCTTGATAAAGAGATTAAGAAAACAAAGAAGAAAAAGAAATAATTTTTTCTTATTTTTTATTCCATAACCTTTTTATACATTCTTCTTTTATTTTTATTATTTTTGTGGGGCAAAAATGGTTAAATTTCATGGAAAAGTAGTTTACCTTGGACCAGAAGATACATTTACACATGAAGCAGCCATAAGATGGTGTAAATCCCATAGATTAGATTCTGAAGTTTTAGTTCCAAGAGATAGTTTTAGGGATATTTTTAAGGTAGTCCAAGAAGGAACAATATATAGAGGCAAAGCTGTTGAATATAGCGTTGATAGAGGGATTGTTGCTTATAGAAACATTAAAGGAGGAGATGTTCTAGATACTCTAGATTTATTATTGAAATCCCATCAAGAAGGCCATCCTATCAATATTATTGATTCAATCACAATTGATATAAAGATGGCTGTTGGAGGCCCGTATCCAAAAGAAGAAGTTGAAGCAATTATTTCACATAAAAAAGCATTGCAGCAATGCGGAATATATTTATCAAAAGAATTCCCAGATGCAAGATTAGTTGAAGCTAACTCAACTGCAAAAGGCCTTGAATTAGCTATAAGAGGAGAATATGGAAAAGCAGCTGCTTTAGCAAGCCCAATAGCCTTTGAAAGGAGAGGCGTAACACCTTATGAGATAGGTGTTGCTGATGCTAAATACAATAAAACAAGATTCTTAGTTATTAAAAGAGGAGGAAAATCAGGCCAATCAAAAAAATCAAAAAAAGATATTACAACAGTTGCAGTTGTTCCTGTTCTTCCTATCCATAATTTTTCAGGAAAAATGTTTGAATTATTTGAAAAATATGGGCTAAGATATGAAGATCATCATCTAAGACCTACTGGAAGAGATATGGATATCCATTATTTTGATTTAGAAGGCCATATCAAGGCTAATAATAATCTTCAGAAATGTCTGGAAGCACTGAAGTCAGAAATGCCTTTTAGAGGAAAAGTTGAAGTTTATAATCTAGGAAGTTATCAATATCAAGATTTTTTTCCTTCTGTTATACAGAGAATTGCTGTAATAGGAGCTGCCTCAGGAAGAGGAAAGACTTTGCAAGAATTTTTAGAAAGAGCAGGATATGAGACAGTTCTTGCTAAAAGTCATTCAGACTTTGAACCTGCTAGACAGCAGAAAGCAAGATTAAGGGAAATTGAAAAAGAACTAAAAACTTTAACAAGACCAGGAGTAAAGAATACAGGAAAAAGGAATGCAAGCTTAAGAAGAGTAGGAGAATTAGCTTCTGAAATAGCAGATGCAACTTCAAAACTTGATGAAAGGTTAACTTCTCCTAAAACGTCTCAAGGTGATCCAGAAGGAGAATTCAAGACAGTAAGATTAGCAGAAGCAGAAAGCAAAGATATGCTGTCTGGAGATTATATTGCTGAGATGAGAAGATGTGCAAGTGCATCTAATGTAATTTTATTGAATGTTTACAGAAAAAATAGAGAACAGGCAGTTAGAGCAATAGCAGAACAGATTTTTGCTGGAAAATTGCTAGTTGTCAATTCAAGCAGATTAGATGGAGAAGAAGAAAGAATAAGATCTTGGATCCATGAAGAGATGGTTAGAGCAGTAGATGAAGCAGTATGCTGCAGAGACGATAATTTTTCTGCTGCCTCAAGTACAGAGAAGTATGTAAGATCAGCAATTAAAAGGAAAGAGGCAAGTGGAGAATGGAATAAATCAACATCAGAAAAACAGATGGTTGATGAGTTAGTTAAAGAGCATTGTGATGGAATAGAATTTTTAGGAATGGATGCTTTAATTACAGACTCTTTCCCTGTAATAGAAGGCCAAAAAGTTGTATTTACTCCTAAAGTGCCTTATGATATGCTGGATGAAATGACTTTGCCTAAAGAATTTATTGATATCTTTTATAAACATGGAGCAGATGTAAAAATTGCTACTCCTAAATATCATGATAAAATAACTGGAACAGCCAGTGTTCTTCCAATGTTAACTTCTTTAATTGCAGCTGAAACTATTTTGCCTTTAGGCTATGATTTTGATGAGCTTAGAGAATTTTCTATTCCAGAAAATCAATTATTTTATTCATTAATGCAAAAAAATCTTGCAGGAAGCATAGAATCAGCTGTTGCAAAGATGTTTGAATTTTCAGATAGGCAAGGTTTTTTAGAAAGATTAAGAAAAGAAGTAGGAATTATATTTGAGATATGCAAAGATAATCCAGAAGCCTACGAATTAATGCTTAAACAAATGGCTAAGCGAACTAAAAAAGGAAGAGATGAAGCAATCAGAATTGTAAGAGATTGTTTTGAGATATTATCTAGAAAGTAAATAATTTCTTTTCAAAATCAATAATTTTGTTTTTCTTTACTTTAATACCTTCTTTTTTCAATAGAACAATTTTCTTTTTTAGTCCTCTAGAATATCCACCTAATGAGCCGTCAGAAGCAACTACTCTATGACATGGAATCTTAACAGGTGTTTTATTGTCATGCAAAGCTCTTCCTACTGCTCTATAGACTTGTCCTTTCCTCTTCAATGCCTCTCCAATCTCTTTATATGTAGAAACTCTACCTTTTGGAATTTTCTTAACTAAATCCAAAACTTTGTCTTGGAAGGTTTTCATATATTCAAATATAATTAAACTTTTATATAATCTTTACTAATTAACTAAATATGGGGAGATGGTTAGCCAGTGGATTAGCAGCACTTGTTTTAGGCAGTGGCTGTTCTGGAGTTCATGAAAGATTACAGCCTGCAGCTGAAATAACAATTGTTATAAATGAAGCCCCAAAAAAAGAAGACTATATTAAAAAAACAAGAAACTTGTGTGATGTTGCTAATGCCCTATACCAAGCAAGTGCAAATAGGGCAGCTATGGAATGGTATGAAAAAGCCATAGGAAATATAGAAGAGCATAAATTACCTATAAAGGGGAATCCTGGTTTTGCTTTAGCATATAACAGAATGGCAGAATATTATTTGTCTTTAGAGATGTATAGTAAAGCAGAGAAATTTGCAAGAATTGCTGTTGAGAACTATCCTGATAATCCTTTTTTTAGAGCAACATTAGAGATGATACAGCGGGAAATAAAAAAGAAAAAAGCAACTTTTGTTAATTTTACTTAATCATTTTTCTTAACTTCATCATCAGATAAGGATATCCTCTATTATCTGAATTTTCTATGTCAATTCCTAAAAATTTAGCAAATTCAAATAATTTTTCTCTTGTCTTCTCTACATTTTCTGCATGTTTTAGTGCTTCTATTTCAATGAAATGTCCTAATTTTTTAACTTTGTCAAATGCAATTTCAAATTCATCATCGTAGTTATAGGTTTCTCTCTGCTTTTCAATTATTATATTTGTCTTGAAATTTAAAGCTGAAAACAATTTTCTTAGTTGTTCTGCGTCTCCTTCAAATTCAAGTTCATCGCAATGTGTATGAACTTCAACTTCTTCTGGATAAAAGTGCTTATAATTTAAGATTGTTTTTCCTCCTCTTTCTCCTATTCTCAACCATTCATAAGGATATTTAGGCTTAAGAAAATCTTTATGAGGCGGGCTAATATATTGATCTTTATGACTTATATTTTTTACAAATTTTGCAATTTTAGAGATTTTTTCTTTTATTTTAGAGAATTCTTTTTCATAAAGCCTGAATTTGAGTTCAATTTCTTGCTCGTTTTTCATTTTCTTATCTTAGAACTTTTATAAATATGTTCTTTATATGGTTTTAATCTGATGATCTTTGCTCTTAATTTTCTTTTCTTTAATTCTTCTTTTAATTTGCCTGTATAAGAATTCTGATCGTATCCTAAACATATAACATTAGGTTTATATTCTCCAATTATTCTGTAAGGATCTTTATTATACCCTAAAACAGCTAAATCAACAGTTTTTGACAAAACAACATTTATTAATCTTTTAACTTCTTTATTTCTAGGATTTTTTCCTTTGATCTTTTTAACTGTCTTGTCTCTTCCAACAACTGCAATAAGATAATCTCCATGTTTTTTTGCCTGCTTGAAAAAGTTTAAATGCCCTTTATGCAGTATATCAAATGTTCCGAAAACCATAACCTTCTTCATTCTGTTTCCTCTAATCTCTTCTTATTTTCCTTGATCTTGTCTAAATTTTCATCAATTGCTTTTTTAATCTCATCTATTTTTAGATGATCCTTAAACATCTTTCTTAATTCCTGAACTGTATTGTATTCAGTCTCTCTTATATCTTTTCCTTTGATTTCAAATAATCCTTTAATATTGATTTTTTTAAATAATCTATAAAATTTAGATTCTTCAATCAATATATTTCCAACTTTACCTGAATATTTTTTATAATCTTTTTTTCTGCTTATATTGTAGTCACATTTATGGTCTGTTATAACTTCTTTGATATTAGGAATATTTCCCAAAACCCATTGTGGAAATAATCTGCAGTTCAATGGCCTTGCAGGATAGATAGCACATCTATCATTGACTCTGAATTTACACGGCAGATTTAGTCCTAAGTCAATGTCATAGATATCTTCATACTCTGGTTCTCTAAATGGATTCATTCCAATGTTTTCTTTGAATAATTCTTCAACATCTATTTTAAGAAAATCAGAAATCCTCCATATATCTCCAACAGTCAGATTTATCTGCGTCAATGGGTCACGGCAGCATAATCCGCAATGGTTGCATTTCATACAAAAAAAGAAGTTAGCTTATTATTTAAATATTGTGAGAAAAAGTTTATATACTAGATATTCAAAAGATATTGATATGATAGCAAAAGATTTAATGACAAAGGATTATGCTAAAATAGATAAAAGCAGGTCTGTTTCTAAACTTATAGGAGAGTTTATAAGGACAAAAAAAAGGGCTGCTGTTGTTTTTGATGGAAAAAAGTATGTTGGAATAACTTCTAGAAAAACATTGATCAGAACAAAGCTTGATCCAGCTCAATTAAAAGTATCTCATTTAGTGGAAAACGTTCCAAAATTAAATGGAAAAGAAGATATTGCAGAAGTTGCGCATTTATTATATACTGCTGATACATTTATTCTTCCTGTTATTGAAAAGCAGATTGTTGTTGGAGTTGTGGATATAATTGATGTTGTAAACCAGCTAAAAACTATGCCTGAACATAATGGGATGATAAAAGATATCATGACTTTAGAACCAATTGTAATTGATGAAAACAGCGGAATAGGAGAAGCTATTTCTGTCATGAAAGAGAAGAAGATAAGCAGAATACCAATTGTTGACAAAAGAGGCAATCTATTAAATTTAGTATCAATTGCAGATGTTCTTGAGCATTATTATTTAGGTCTGCAGCATAAAGCAGAGCAGGGAACAAGAAAATCAGCTAAAGGTGTTAAATCAGGTGCAGTTGATGTGGGAGGAAAAGAAAGAGATTTTAATTCATATCCAATAAACAATTTAACTTCAGCTGTTAGTATAACTGGCAAAGAGAATGAGACTGTTTCTAATATATTAGATAAAATGGATGAATTTAATATAAGCAGCCTAGTCATAGTAAGAGATAACAAACCAATTGGGATAGTCACTGTAAGAGATTTATTGAAATTATTTATGAAAGATAAACTCACTTATTAGATGAAAAAATTCGAATGTAAAAGATGCGGTTATTGCTGCACATTAAGAGCAAGATTAAGTTTTTTTGAATTGCTGCGAATTCTTTTAAAAGGTTATAAGAAGAAAGATTTTGTTGTGAAGGACATGAAAAAAAGAAATTGTATAAAACAGTTTGAAAATAAAGACTGTTATTTTTTGGTTAGAAAAGGCAAGAAAATTACATGTAAAATATATAATATAAGGCCAAAGATGTGCAGGGAATACCCTGGAGTTAATATTTGCCCTAATAATAAACCTTCTAAGAGGATTTAATCTTCTGAAATGCTTAAATTCTGGTGCTTCAGGCTTTTTAAAGGCATTTTATAGCAGATAAAACCGAAAGTCTGTCACTCATTATATTCATTCCTTGACTTTTGGTTTTTCGCTCCACTCAAAACCAAAAGCTTTATATACTAGTTTGTCTCTTATAAGTAGTAACAAATAGGTGTAAAAATGGGAGAACATGCAGAACAAAATTCTGAAATAGGAGATCTTGAGAGCAGAGCTGATAAAGTAATGACTCATCCTGCTTTTCAAAAAGCAAGAGATTTAGCTAATCCTGAATCTGGGTTTTATAGAGCCATTGCAGAAGCAGAAAGAGAATATAGGGCGCTTGAAGAAAAAAGTGCACATTTAGAAGAAGAAAATTTACATTTAAGGAAGGAGTTAGAAGAAGAAAAAGCTCTGACTGCAAAACTTAGACCATTGGCTATCACTGATGGATTAACAGGAGCATACAATCATAGATATTTTAGAGAGGAACTTAAAACTGAAATGAAAAGAAGCGATAGAAGTAAGACACCTTTGTCTCTTTTATTTATAGATATAGATGATTATAAATCTTTTAATGATACATATGGTCACGATGCAGGAGATTATGTATTACAGGAATTAACACGAATTGCTAAAGCAGTTCTGCGTGAAACAGATATTTTTGCAAGATATGGCGGAGAGGAATTTGCAGCTATTCTGCCTGATACTAATGAAGAGGATGCAAAGCATGCAGCTGAAAGATTAAGAAAAGCAGTTGAAAATGCAGACTTAGAATATAAAGGAGAAAAGATGAACTTTACAATAAGCATTGGAGTTGCAGCTCATAGATCAGAATCAGCTGATGATTTTATTACTAATGCAGATAAGCTTATGTATCTTGCAAAAGATGCTGGCAAGAACTGCTCAGTTACTAGAAATTTTGCAGAAAAGGAATTAGGAATTGATTTATCTCTTTACAGTAATAAAAAACAGTAATCTTTTTAAATATCTTTCTTTTATTTATTCTTAGAATGGATGGGGATAATCTATATAATGGGCATGATGAATTGACTGGACTGCATGATTCTTTTTACTTTTCTACAGAATTAGAAAGAGATATAGCTGAATTAAAGCGTTCTGGCAAGAGCAACCATCTTACTGTTTTGACTTTAGATTCTGATACCCCTGTTGAAATATTTAAAGAGATAGCAGAGTGGTGGAAAGATCAGTTTATAAGAGTATGCAGATATGAAAAAGCATCAGATTATATGTTAATGGGATTGGATGAAGATGAAGGCGCTTTAAAAAGAATTAAAAGTCTTTTTGATGAATTAAATGGAAAATATCCTGATTTGAAAGTTGTTAGAGTTGAAACTATTAAAATTGATGGCAATTCAGGCTCATTAGATGAATTAGTAGGATCAATTCCTGAATAAGAAATAAGTTATTCTTTGTTTTCTTCTTTAGCAGCTGTTTCTTTCTTTACTTCTGGTTTTTTCTCTACTGCTTTTTCTTTTTTAACAGTCTCTTCTTTAGGAGCTTCTTCTTTCTGTTTTTCTTCTCTTTTTGGCGCTTTTTTAGCTGCTTCTTTCTTGACTTCTATTGCTTCTCCATGCTTTTTGCTTTTTTCTATGTGAATATTTCTTATCTCAAATGTTTTTAATGGATATATCTTACTTAACTGCTTTTTCAAGCTGCCTTGTATCTTATGGATAACAATTGTCTGCATTAATTCAACAAATCTTGTCTTTCCAATATCTTTTTTTAGAATTTCTTCACTGTTTTTTCTTAGAGCAGTTGCAACTGATAATTTTATCTTTCTTCTTGTAAGGAAAACTACTTTCAGCTTAAGTTTTTTATCATCAGCAGTTTCAGCTGTAAAAGAATAATCTATCTTATCTCCTCCTTTTCTAACCATTCTTTTGACAAAAGAAGGATTGATTTCATAACCAATCATCTCAGTATGAAGTTTTTCTCCAGCAGCATTGTTAATTACCAGTTTTATTGTTATATGCTGTCTTCTTGGGTCTTTAACTAGACTTGCCAGATTGACTGGAATGATTCTTCCAACAGCATTATTAGGAGAAGTCAATAATATTTCTCCAACAACTTGATTATGAAATATTTTAGGTGCAACTATTGGATACCATGTTTTCTTTTCTGTTCTTTTTACTCTTGCCATTTTATCTCGAAAGTTTTGCCTTATTTATAAGTCTTTTGTTTTAAATATCTAATTCCTGGACTTCTTTAGCATGTTCTTGTATGAAATTTCTTCTTGGCTCTACCTGGTCTCCCATCAGGATTGTGAAGATCCTGTCTGCTTCAACTGCATCTTCTATTGCAACTTGTTTTAAGGTTCTATTATCAGGATCCATGGTAGTTTCCCATAACTGCTTTGGATTCATCTCTCCAAGACCTTTGTAACGCTGAATATTCACTTCTGTTCCTATTTTTTTTAGATATTCTTCTTTTTCAGTTTCTGAATAGACATATTTGATTTGTTTTCCTTTTGATATCTTGTATAAAGGGGGCGTGGCCAAGTAAACATAACCTGCTTCTATCAATGGCTGCATATATCTGTAGAAAAATGTTAATAATAAACAGCTAATATGATTTCCATCAACGTCAGCATCTGTCATTATGATCAATTTATGATATCTTGCTTTGTTTATATCAAACTCTTCTGCAATTCCTGTTCCTAATGCTGTTATCATTGTTGTAATCTCTTCATTCTCAATGATTTTGTTTAATCTTGCTTTTTCTACATTTAGGATTTTTCCTCTTAATGGTAGTATTGCCTGGAATACCCTGTTTCTTCCCTGCTTTGCTGATCCTCCTGCAGAATCTCCTTCTACTAAGAATAATTCAGATTTAGCAGGCTCTCTTGTCTGGCAGTCAGCTAATTTTCCTGGCAAAGAACCATGGTTTAAAGCACCTTTTCTTCTTGTTAATTCCCTTGCTTTTCTAGCTGCTTCTCTTGCTTTTGCAGCATTTATCGTCTTTAAAACAACTGCTTTTGCAATGCTTGGATTCTCTTCTAGAAAAATATTTAATTTTTCACTTACAAAAGAATCGACAATTCCCTTTACTTCTGAGTTTCCTAATTTTGTTTTTGTCTGTCCTTCAAATTGAGGATCTTTTATTTTTATTGAAATTACTGCAGATAATCCTTCTCTTGCATCTTCTCCTGATAGAGTAAAATCTTTTATCAGATTATTCTTTTTTCCATAATTATTTAGTACTCTTGTCAGTGCTGTTTTAAATCCGTTTAGATGTGTTCCGCCTTCATGTGTATTGATGTTGTTTGCAAAACTGAATATATTTTCTTTAAAGCCGTCATTATACTGCATAGCTATTTCAACTTCAAATCCTTCTTTCTTTTTTTCAAAGTAAATCGGCTTGTTTAGCGTATTTTTGTTTTTGTTTAAGAATTCCACAAAGGAAATTATTCCGCCGTCATATTTGAATGTTTGTTCTTTTCCTGTTCTTTTGTCTTTTAATTCTATCTCAATCCCTTTATTCAAGAAAGCTAATTCTCTTAATCTTGTTGCTAAAATTTCAAACTGAAATTCAGTTGTTTCAAAGATTGTTTCATCAGGCATGAATGTTACACATGTTCCTGTTCCTTCTGCATCTCCTAGAATTGTCAGTTCTGATACAGGCTTGCCACATTCATATTTTTGCATGTATAGTTTTCCATTTCTTTTTATCTGGACTCTCAATAGCTTACTTAGTGCATTGACAACAGAAACACCAACCCCATGCAAACCTCCTGAAACTTTATATGCAGTGCTGTCAAATTTTCCTCCTGCATGAAGCTTTGTCATAACTACCTGAACAGCTGGAATCTTTAATTTCGGATGAGGCTCAACAGGGATTCCTCTTCCATTGTCCATAACTGTTACTGAATTGTCTTCATGTATGATGACTTGTATTATAGTGCAAGAACCAGCCATTGCTTCGTCTATGCTGTTATCTACAACTTCAAACACTAGATGATGGAGGCCTCTAATAGAAGTATCTCCAATATACATTCCAGGACGCTTTCTGACAGCTGTCAAGCCTCCTAGAACCTGTATTTTTTCTGCTCCGTATTCTTTGCTCTTGTCAGTATTTTCTTCCATTTTAGACGAGAAATTTTACCCTCTCAGATACGTATTTTAGTATGTATTTCTTTATAAATCTTACGCTTCTAGAATGGCATTAGAGAGCCTGAGAATGCTGAATTTAAGGTTTTGAGGTGTTTGAATAATGCCAATATAAGCTTTGTGTTACCACTTATTAGGCACTACAAAACCGAAAGATTTAAATACTAGAAGATATAGCTAAATATAACTTAAATTTAATCATAAAAAAAGGTGATAAAAAATGCAGAGAATAACAAGACCTGAAATGTATGATTCTAAAACAGCTGCTGAAATGCCGCTTTCTGATGTAGTTAAACAAGCTGAACTTTGCGCCAGCTATGATGCAGCTACTGTTGTAGAAGAAGATGGTTTTACAGGAAGAGCTGCAACGAGGGTTTATGATATTGCAGAAAGGTTTTACACATTAAAACATTTAATTGATACTTTTGGAAAGGATAATCCTAAGTTAGATGAAGCAGTAGAAATTATAGATGGAAAAATTGTTTCATATAAATTATCTGAAATGCCTATTAAAATTGAAATAAAAGGAGGCAAGCAGCCTTATGATCCTAAAGACAGGCCAATTACTGGAAGACTGCCAGGTGGCCAAGTAGGCGCAATTGCATAAAAGAAGGAATAAAAAATGATAAAATACAACTTAATCAAAGAAAAAATAAGCACTATAGCAAGAGACACTGTATTAGTAGGATTAGTCTCATTAATTGGAAGTGCTATGCCAATTGGAACAGATCCAGAATCTTTGGATTATAATCCAAAACCAGTACAGGAAGATGATAATGGTATGCAACCTGTTCCAGTAGCTAATCCAATTCAATATAGAGATGCAATTGTACCAGAAGAAATTATATTACAAGAAAAAGGAGGAAAATAAAATGAAAATATTAGATCAAACTTATGAAACAATAAACAAAGTAGTAGATAGAACACTAAGATGGTGCAGTGAAAAAATGCCAAGAGAATGGCAGGACAAAGTAATGACTGCCTATGTTGGAAGAGCACTTTCTTTAGATATTCCACAATTATATAGAAACATTAGATATGGTATGAGAGATGATCCAATACTTGCTAGACAAGAATATCATAAATTGCTTGAAAATTGGGATCAAGTAGAAGCAGAAAGAGACAAGCAAGATGCAAGAATAAGAAGGGAACAAATACCTGTTGTACATGAACAGTCTAGTGAGGCTGTAGATAGATATAAAGGAATGTTTGATGAAATGATTAGGAAATCCAAGTTTGATGCACTGGTACACGGAGATTACAAAGATACAAATTATTTTAACATGAATTTTTCTAGAGGGCCTCTTAAAGGATTAGAACCGCTAGAAGATATATGATAAAAAGGAGGAAAAAATTACTTCTTTTAAAGATTTATATCAAGGAGCAGTCTCAGCTATGATTAATTATACTGAGCGTTTTCTTGTAGCTCATCCAAGTATAGGCAACTTAGTTGAAGGAATTGCTATGGATCTTCAACCTGAACAAGAAAATGTGCCTGCTTATTTTAGGCATGAGCAGCAAGCATCAGAAAGATTAGTTGTTCCTGTGCCTGTTAAAGAAGATAAACCAGTACTTGATATGAGAGAATAGAAATAGAATCAGCTTCCTATATCCATATGAGGATCAAATCCTATCATCGGAAGTTCTATCTTAACAGCACTTCCGTCTGTTTTTATGAATTCAATTTCTGACAGGCCTTTATGTTTGGCTTCAGCTACTTTAGCCATGATTTCGCAGTCAGATATGCTTATATCTGTTAAACCTAATAGATTTTTCAAAGACATTTTTTATTCTGAATTCATTATCAAATCCAATTCGAAATTGTTCAGTCTTTTCTTGTTCAGCAAAAATTTAACATCTGCATTCTCTTCAATCTTGTGCAGTGTTTCAATATCTTCTTTTTCTGACATCTTTAACCAGCCTCTTCATAACCTCTCATAAATGCTTCTTCTTCTGGAGACAGCTCGTCGTCTTCTAACAACAGCTCTCTTGAAGGCTCTAAATCAAATTCATTTTCTTCTAATATTATTTTTTTCATTCCCCACACCTCCTAAATTTTATAACCTATACTCAATAATAGAAACCTTTAAATATATATACCTTTTCCATATACTATATATATAGTTCAATAACTATATGTTTAATAAAAGGGGAATAAATTTAATATATCACAATTAAAGGAAATATACTACGGGGCGGAGATATATGGTAGAATTTAGAAAACTAATCAGCTTTGGAAAGACATCTTACGTGTTATCTCTTCCAAAAGAATGGGTCTTGAAAAACAAACTCAATAAAGGCGATCTAATAACTATAGATGAGGATGAAGGAAACCTAGTTCTTTCCAGCAAAACAACTGAGAAAAAAGCAGAGCCAAAAGAGACTTCTATGGAGATTGACGGCAAAAATATCATACAAATAAAAAGAGAGATAGTTCAGGCGTATGTCAATAATTTTAATATATTAAGGATATCAGGTGAGGAATTGAAAGACAAGGCAAAGGATGTAAGGGATATTCTTCAGAATCTTATGGCATTGGAAATAATGGAGCAGACAGCTAAAAAAATTGTAGTAAAAGATTTTATGGATATGGACAGGATTTCAATAAGAAATCTGATCAGAAGAATTGATATCATAACAAGAGCAATGATGATAGATTCAAAAAATACTTTGAAGGAGGATAATTATGACAGTATATGCCACAGAGATGAGGATGTAAACAGGCTGACTTTCTTGGTTTTCAGGGCAGTAAGATATGCATTGGAAAGCCCGACAGGCTTAAAGGCATATGGGATGAGTATTTTTGACCTATTAAGGCACTGGGAAATGGCTTCAAGCCTTGAAAAGATAGCAGATGGAACCAAGAGGATTGCAAGAAATTTTAAGAAGATGAAAATAGGCCCTAATCTTGCGAAGCAGATCGCTGATCTTTGCAGTGAAACAGAAAAAAAATATTTAGGTACAATGAAGGCTTATTATAATAATGATATAGAATTGATTTTTAAGATTTCAGACAATACAAGGCCTTTATTGGAGAGATGCAATAAATTTATTGAAAAAAACAGGGACAAGTATTTGATAGAAAATACAATGGAAAACTTAAAACAAATGATTGTACATACCAATGATATTGCAAGGTTTATTTGGTTGTAATGTTTTTACTTTCTAATAGTGAATAAACCAAAAACTTTATAAACAAGTTTTTCTTTTTAAAAAGAGGGAGTTAGATATATCTCTAAAAAAGTGAAAATGGTACAAATAGTCCAACAAAGAGTTTCAATAGAACATCTATTGCCTGAATCCGGCAAGTTTGTAGCAGGATATTTAAGGCGCATATCAGAACGTTTATTCTCTTTAGAAAATAATGCACAGCATCTAGACGCTGCTACTTTGAACTGCATATCAAAAGCAGCTTCAGTAAATGTAATCGCAGATGTTTACCAGGAAAAGAGCAATCCAGGAGATGCAAATAGAATCTGGAAAATAAGAGAAAAGAGACACTATCCAAGCAGAAGGTCTTATTCAGATGAAGCATTTATTCTAAAATGGCTCCAGGAAAGACATGCCCCTGTTCCTGCCTTAATCGCTTTGCTTGCTGATATTACAAAGAAGGATGACCTTAGAAGAGAATTATCTCCTTTTGTAAAGCCAGAAGAGCTTGAGGCTGCAATTGAAAGAGGAGCTGAAAAAGAAGGATTGGTCATGAAGACTTTAAAAGAACCTAGGCATGACCAGGATTTAGCTTATCTTGTTGGAAAGGTTCATTTAAAAGGAATAGATCCAGGAGAAAGAAAAGAGTTTCGCAAGCAATTATACAGAATAAGTGCAATGGCTTTAGAATCGATTGTGACTGTAGACATAATCGGAAACCAATACCATCAAAGAGATTTTGAACATGCAGATATCAGTCTTTTGGACTCTCTAAGAGAATATCCTGGATATTATGAATATGAAATCTCTAAGAACATATCAAGAATTTTTATCAGTAATCTAATTGATCAGGGAGCTATGAATGATAATGAAGATGAGATCAATTCGTATAGGCTTCCTAATGAAATCTCTGATAGAATTAGACCTGTGTTTGCTCCTGTTTTAAGGCATCTGGCTGATGAAAGATACAGAGGTTTTGTTCACGGTGAAACACAGCCGTTCCATTTGGCTATGCATGAATCTCCTGACAGGACAGGACAGGTTTGGAGAGGATATCATTTATTTGATTTCGACAAAAGCAGAATAGATAATATTGTTTTAGATATAGTTAGATATTTAAACAATCCTATAGCCACTCTTCCTACACATATCAGGAAAAAGTTATTTTTAGGTTCGCTTATTTACGCAGCAAAGAATATAGTAGAAATCCAGGAGCAAGACAATATAACAGATTGCACCCTGCCTATAGACTTCAGCCTTAGCAGGAAAAAAAGAGATGAGATCAAGAGATTTTCTATATCAAACATCCAAAAGATAGGGGCATTTAAAGAGTATATAAAAGGAACACCAATTCCAGCTATAGTCAAAGCCAAAGACTATCTATCCTTGTTTGCTTACATTGAACTAGCCGGCAGAGCTTCTAAAACAGGATACGGCAAAGAAAGACATAAATATGCTGATCTGCACGGCAGGATTGATTTTTATCATAATGATTTCCTAATGCCGGAAGGAAAGAAGGAGCCAGTTGAATTTGGCAAGTTTTATGAACCAGACAGGACAAGAAGATACTGCGCTCATGAAATGCATGCTTTATTAGATAGAATGATAAGCAATAAAAGAAAAAATTTGGGATATAAATTATCTGATTCAGAAGTAGAAGAATTAAAAGCGCTTAAATCATTTTTGGCAGGGCTTCAGATTAAATATGGAGAGAAAGAAGTTCCAATTAAATATTTTAATCCAGCTGCTGCAAAATAATTCATAATCATGACATATGACCTACATGTACATTCAAATTGTTCCAGGCACGTCAGAAGAATAGCTCCACCTCCAGCTAAGGTTGTTAAATATGCTAAAGAAGCAGGCCTTTTAGGAATTGCATTGACAGACCATGATACTGGAAGCGGTATAGAAGAAGCAGAAGAAGCTGCAAAAAAAATAGGAATTGATTTGATTTCTGGAATTGAGATGTCTTTTGGTTATAAGCAAAGTGAAAATTTTTATGTTGAAGGAGAGATATTAGGATATTTTATAGATCCTGATTATCCTTTAATAAAACAAGTTCAGGGAGAAATGGAAGATAAAAGAAGATTAAGAGATTCTGGTTTAAGGAAAGCATTGGATATTCCAAAAAAACAAATACAAGAATTTGTTCATGATGAAACCTATTCAAGGGATGATCTTGCTGATTATCTTGTGGATAAAGGGATTGCAGTAAATAGAAAAGATGCATATAGGATACTAAAACCAGAAGGCAAAAGTCTTGTAGAAAGAGAAAAAACTCCTCTTGAAGACGTAGTTAAAATTATACATGCAGCAGGAGGCGTGCCTATAGTTGCTCATTTTGGCATTATAATAAATGATTATAAATTATGGCCTGAACAAGCTTTTGGAAGGGAAGATTTAAAAGAAAAAAAAGGAATTCCTCCTGAATATAAACCTGAAAGAGATTTTGAAAAAACTCTTCTTCCTGTTTTTTTAGAGTTAGGAATTAAAGGTTTTGAAATATATCCATATTCTTTAGTAGGAAAAGGCATATCTGTTATAAAGCATGGTTTTTTTAATACTTATGCACATGAACTTAATCAAAGATATAATCTGATTGATAATATCAAAGGTTCTGATTGTCATTTCATGAAAGACATTTTAACAGAAGTTGGCTGCTGGGCAACTGAGTTAAGGGTTGTAGAACAGCTAAAATCAGAACATTTAAAAATAAAAAACGCTTTATAACAGATAAAGTAAATACCAAAGCTTTATAAATAATCAGTAAAGTTAATATAAAAATGGCATTTAGAACAGTAGAAGGAAGTGTAAAAACAATAATCAAGAAAACAAGAGGCACAACTGGTTTAGGTAGAGTTATCGCTGAACTTTTATTAGAAGAAGTTGAACGTATTCTGGAAGGCGCTGAGCACAGCGAGGGTTCTGAGAAAAAAGGCTATTTAGAACAAGCTATACAAAATCTTGAAACAGCGTACAGCAAACATCCTGATAGAAAGATAGCAGCCATGCTAAGTGATATATACAGAAATTTAGGTGATGTTAAAAGAACACATGGAATGCCTGGGCATGAAGAAGATTATGCCAGAAGCCATTTTTATTCAAGAAAAGCTGACAACGGATCTCAACAAGTTCACCATAGAGGCCACAACGGATATCCTCATAGCTAATCTATTCTTATTTCTTTTCTCCAACTTCAAATTTTTCTATAATTAATTTGCCTTTTTTAATTTTGATAATCAACTCATCCTTGTCGCTAAATTTTGTTTCATCTGTAACAACTTTGGGCAATAATATTCTTTCTCCTCTAAAATCTAAAGAAGATAATATTTCCTTGTAAGGCCCAAGGGGGCTGATTTCTCTAAGTATTTCTTTGCTTTCTGATTTTTTTCTTTCTACAACAAACTCTTTTGTTTTTTTGTACAGGAATCTTGCAATCTTTGCTGCAACATCTATTTTTGTTGCTTCTGTAATGCCCTGCAAACCAGGAGAAATATTTAATTCAATCACTAAGGGACCTTTTACACTTTCTAAGATATCCACAGCGCAGATTTCAGCTCCAATTGCCTTAGCTGCTTCAATAGCTATTTTTTTTGATTGTGGATCCAGTTTATAAGACTGTCCTTTGCCTCCTGCATGAATATTTGCTCTTTTTTCTCCCTGCTCTGCTTTTCTTTTCATAGCTGCTACAACCTGGTCTCCAACAACTATAACCCTTATATCAACTCCTTCTGTTTCAATATACTCTTGTATCAAGAAAGGCTGTTTAAGGGCAGTCAGAGCATCCATCATAGAATTAGCAGCAGCAAAACTGTCTGCAAACATCACTCCTTTTCCTTGTGTTCCCTGCGGAAATTTCATTATTATAGGATAATGAGCATTTTCCAAAACTTTTTTTGCTGCTTCTGGTGTAGCACTTAAATAAGTCATAGGTGTTGGAATGCCTTTTTGCTGAAGAATCAATTGGGTTATCATCTTATCATGAGCAATTGTAAATGCTGCAGGGCTGATTGGAGTATAAGATTTTTTGCCTGCTATTGTTGTTATTGCTCTCAGCAAAGGAGCATATCTAAAACTTCCTTTTGCAAAAATACAATCATAGTCTTCCAAAGGTTTTCCTTTGTAAAGAATTTCCATTCCTTTCGGGCTTAAAGTTACTTCAATGTCTTTAATATTAAGATCATCAACTGTTCTGATATATTTCTTTAGAGCTTTAACTGTCCATTTTGAACTCTTGCTTCCTAATGATATAACAGCTGCTTTTAACATTAGTTTTCTCACCTATTTATCCGGATCAATCATAAATCTTTTTTTCAGTATATTTTGCCCTATCAGGACTTTGTATTTTAAATCTCTTCTGTCTGCAAGAGTAAATCTTGCTTTTATTCTTCTTGAGCCAATTTTTACACTTGCTTTTATTACAGGCCTGTGGCTTTGTCCGTGCGATGATTTAACTAGCTTAGTCCTTAAAACAGGGCCTAATTTCAGTTCTTTTGCAATATTCTTATCTATGCTTCCTAGAGTGGCTCCTGTGTCTATTCTAGCTATTAACATTCTAGCTTTTTTAGGGCCAATCAGCATAATCTTTTCTGTGAGCCCTATAACTTCTTTTTTGCGTTTTTTCTGTGCTTTTTTCATTATATAAGCCCCTCTAATAGAGGATATGAGTAGTAAAACAATGTTTATAAAGATTACTAAAATCTTAAAAGTAGTTAAAATCCAGAAAACAGTTCTTTTACCTTTTTCTTGCCTATAGTAAGAATAAAACTAGCTAATCTAGGCCCTCTTTCTTTGTTTATCAGCACTTTATAGGCTGCTTTAAAGAAATCTCCTACATTTAAATTTAATTCTTTGCATATATTATAGAATTCTTCATGCAGTTCCTTATCTTTAATAGGTTTATCTAATAACTCAGATACTTTCTTTAATGCTTGTTTTTCTTTTGAACCTAATTTTAAATCTTTTGGAGATTCTTTTTGAACAGTAAATTTGAAATCATCTGGAGCATAATGTTCAAGCCAGTTTAATGCGCACTGCATTCTTGATTTTAATCTATCTTTGTCCTCTTTTGTCTTTAAATCTTTAAATTCATCCATTGT
>JAHWIB010000025.1 GCA_019322815.1 Candidatus Woesearchaeota archaeon
TTACTCTTTTTCTCATTCTTATAAAAGCATTAATATATTCATTAAACAATTCAGGATTCTTAACTATTTCTGGCCTGCAGATAAATTCTCTTGCTATATCTGCAACCTCAAATCCTTTTTTAGTGCTTCCATAATCCAAAAGAAAACCATTTTTTCTGTTTTCATTAGGCCTATTATCATAATGTCCTATCACACTTCCCTTTTTCTCAGCTTCTTTAATCATGCCAACTCTCTCATCATATCCCTCTAAGATCATATCTATCTCATTTTTAATTTGCTGATAAAGTTCAGGATTGCTTTTAAATCTTTCAATAATCTCTTTTTTTGCAAGATTTGTTGGAACTTTTTCTACTTCTAAATATGGATCTCTTTCTTCAATCATTGCAGCAGTCAACACTTCCTGATACAATGCAATAGTATAGAGATTATCTATAATTTTGTAATCAAGACCTCTATCAAGCTCTGGTTTCATTATCTTTAAATCATTTTCATCAGCAGCAATTACTTTATTAGTTATATCTTCAAAAAATCCAACCCAATACTCTCCTCTTTTAACAGGCTCTGAAAGCAATGCCTTAGGAATTCTTCTTGCAAGCCTTTTTGCTAATTCATCTGTATTAACTCTTTCATGAATTATTGAAGCAGCTCTTGTAGATTTATATGCAGCTAAATAATCTCTTTCAATCTTAAATGCATATTCTTTTCCATTATCATTAAATCTTCCAACTCCTCCTCCTGTTCTTCCTGAAATTGAATCCAATGTTATTGTTTCAAGATCCTCTATTTTCTTATCTACTTCTTCTGCAACTAATTGATAAGATCCAGGAAATAGGTTTTCTAACTGAGGCATAAATAAAGTCAGATCTCTTTCTTCGAAACTTATGTTTGGAAGGCCTTCGATCTTTATTCCCATATCACTTAATCTTTTTATTTTCTTGTTTATTCTCCAATCTTGATAATTCACTGGATTTCTCCATATATGTAGCCTATTCAATTTAGGTAGATTACCCTTTTCTTTTTGTTCTAAAATATATGAAAAAGGGTCTTCAATAGGATTGTCAGCTAAATTTAGATATTCTAGATTATCTAGTCTTTCTAAACCTATTCCTTCAACACTTTCTAATGAAATTTGAGATATATCTAATTCTTTTAGATTTGTTAACTTCCCTATTTCCTCTACTTTTATTCCATAATTACCCTGAAGGACTAATTTTTCTAATTTTTTTAAATTGCCAATTCCCTTTGTAGTTTTTAGACCACAGTTTGTGCTGTTAATGTAAGCCTCAGCAGAATCTGTTGAACCTAAATATAGTTCTCTTAATTCTGTCATTCCATCAAGATACCCTTCAATTGAATATATTGAGTCTGAACTAAGTTCTAGTTTTCTAAGATTTACCTGACTTTTTAATCCTTCTATATCTTTCAGACTCCTATTGCCAATCACTAATTCAGCAAGATTCAGATCTTCTAATCCATCCAGAGTTTCTAATTCACAGTCTACCACATACAAAACTCTTAAATCTTTTAAACCTTTAAGATTACCTAATCTCTTTAATCTTCCTCTACATATTGCTAAATTAGTCAAATGCTCTAAACTAGCTATTTCTTCAGGAATTTCATCAGCGTCAAAACCAGTAAACCTATCTTCTTCTTTGGAATACTCTGTTGCTCCAATTGCAAGAGATGTAATAAAATCATCTTTTTCATAAGGATTAGGATCATCTAACATTCTTCTTTTCTCATTATCTAACACTAAATAATCCGCTGTAAAATTATCTACATGGGGGGTCCAATTTCCACCTAAGCACATTGTAGGATAACTAGCGCTTACAATTGTATCATCCCAAAGAGAACATTCAGGGTATTTTTTCAATAAAGATCTAATTGCTCTATATTCTTTATCACATAAGCTGCTCTCACTAAGTTTAACTAAGAAATCTGGATCATCTAAAAATACTCTTCTTGCTGCATTAGATATTTTTCTTAACAAACTCATTCTCCAATCACCTTATTAACTGCATACTCAAAAACATGGGATTTGTTCCTGAATTTCCTGCTTCTTAGGACTTCAAATACCTTGAACATTGTCTCTTCATCTATTGAAATGCTTATTTTGTGCTTCATCTTTAAGCAACCTTTTTTCCATTTCTATAAGCAGCAACTGCATAAGGATAAGATAATCTAACATGTCCTTCAGATGTAAGCATTTCTCTGTAAAAAGGGCTTGTTACATTATTTACAATTTCAACCAATCTTTCTTTTTTTTCTGATTGTTCAGCTGAAAGTTCAGAATCTTGAAGAACAATCCAGGGAAATTTCCATGTTTCCTTTTTATTATTATCCCAATTTGGATTATCTGTATACTCAGAAATTATTGTAATTCTTCCATTATCATCCAATTCAGCAAAATATCGTGTGTCAGAATAATGAATACTGTGAGTTGCTAAACCACTTTCTTTCAAAACAGGAATACGTCTAATTCTAACCTGTCTACCACTGCCTTGACCATAAAGATTAAGCTCAGGCGTCAATTCGCAACTGCCGCTTACAGAAAGCCCTTCTACTTCAGTCTGCCAAACCTCACTTAATACTCTTGCAAAATTATCTTCTACATTAGGATTAGCAATTGAACAAGCACCTAATTTTACAGGCCCGTAAATAAATTTTCCAAGATCTTTAATTTCTTTTGTTCTTAGATCAGATACAGAAAGTGTAAAATTTTTGCTAAACATCATTTCATCAGGATCCCCATGTGCACAAAGATAAGCAAATGAAACGCCGCCGTGTTTTTCAGCAGTATTTCTTACAAGGCAAATCAAATCATCTGCAGAGCTTATCACAGATCTTTGCGTCTCAGGAAATCTTTTTTGGATATTTTTCACAGAATCAGATTCCCATTCAGTCAATTCATCAATTGAAGGTAAGGTTCTCTTAAGCTCATCTATTTTTTTTATATCTTCTTCAAGGTATCTCTTATATCTTTTTATATCTTCCTGAGTGAAAAAACCATCAGCAGGATCATCTTCATAATCACCTATACAACTTATATAGAAGCTTGCATTTCTCTTAAGTTCCCTTATCTCTTCTAATTGTTTTCCTCTTTTATTGATCGCACCAGTATTATCCTTTTCAGCATATCCATAAATTCCTGTTCCTTGTCTAACTAATTTGATAGTATTATCTATATTTCTTTGAGAAGCACAGCTAGGTAAATATCTTGCTGTAGCTATTCCACCTGCACCAACTAAAAATCTTTTCAAAAATCCTCTTCTGGTTATTTCTGTCATTCTAATCAATCTCAATCATTCCTGCTTCTGGTCCTTCGTAAGGAACACTTATGCTCATATCCTGCCTTCCAAAGAAGTGTTTTCCTACTCTCCTCAAATCCCTATAAGTAAAAGGCTTGCCTTCTCTGCTTTCTTGCCTTATCAAGGATATCAGAGGCCCAAGGTTATCTCCATTTGGAAGATCCTCCCATTTTGCTCGTCCTGTCTGGTTCTCATTTGCAACAGCTGCTATAATAGGCCGGCCGTATTTTTTTTGGTCAACATTCTCATCAAGATATCCCTTAAGTTTCTTCTTGAAATCGCCAGAGAAACAAGCACTGATCAATAGAGTCATGTCCTCTAAAGTTCCTTCTCTTTCTGCTCTCTCTTTAAGCCTTTTTCCCAGCTCAATATAACTGATAGCGAGAGGACTGCTCATATCATTTAAGTCAGGTGTATTGACCTCGCCATGAGCTAGATGCAGGTGATTTGGCTTTCCGTGAGTAGAATATACCAATAGAACTTTTCTTCCAGGTGTATATTTGGAACTTGCAGCAGCATCAAGAATTAATTCTTTATCTTGAGGCCCTTGCAGCTTAGTATATTTATTTTGAACATGGCAGCCTTTGCTTCTAAAATACTCTACAAAATACTTATTTTTCATGTCTGTATGTGTGGCTATGATTACAGTAGTATTTTCATCCCACACAGCCACATTATCCTTCTTATTCCTATGCTTGATCACTTCATTGACTGCTTTGCTGATGTTTTGAGGAGTTAGTTCTTTTTTCCATTCTTCTCTTATCAGCCTGTAGGCTCCTCTTGCAGTGTCCCATTGGTCAATTGAATCTTGTCCTTTTGTTAAAGTTTCAAAGTCTGGATTTGAATATACTGCAAGCATATCTTCAGGGTCCCAGCCTGGGTTTACCATGCTGTTTTCATCTAGCCAGTCTCCATAGCGCCTGTTTGCATTGTCATCTCCACCTGAATGCAGTTCTGTTAATTCCTCTGCCATCTTCTTAATGTTTTCAGGAGTTCTCTTTAAGCCGTCCCAAGCTAAACAGCCAGAAGTTTCACATGCTATAAAGTATCTTTTTAAATGACTTAAGCCCCTTGTTAAATCCATAAAATCCTTATTTGAATAAATGTCAGGAAGGCCTAATGAAGCATTCGCTCGGCTTGTTGGAGAATTCACTACTATTGTTCTCTTGATTATTTCTTTAACAATACTGATGTGCTTTGCTGCTGCAACCATAGGCTCTACAGTCTTGCAGACTTCATCAGAATAAGGATCATTATATCCGCAAGCAGTAAATACTGGAATTGATGCATGTTCAAGCAGCATTTTTTGAACATCAGCTGTTTTTGCACGTTGCATAGCTCGTTCTAAGCATGCATAACCTTTATGCACAAGGCCCAAGGCTCCAGCTTTAGTTTCACATGCAGCATTAAAATAAACATCTGGAAGGAACTTTGAGTCTGTATGTTTTAGCAAGAATTTTTGTGATTCTGCACTAATAAATGGAAGTGATTTTGTTATCTCCTTAGCAGTCAAACAAGCATTACCTTTAACATATCTTTCTAGGATTATCCTCTGCAATGGGCTGTCATCTTGAGTAAGACGCATTGCTGCTGCTAATGCTTTTTCAGGCCCATGTATTGTACTGTATGCTCTGATATCAACAGTTTCAGCAAGTTTTTGCCTGGCAGCTCCTTGCTCAATCGCTAGCCTTAACAGACCTTTCTGATTTTTGTCTGCATGATCATCAATAAGCCTCTTTGCAAGTGAGGGATTATGTCTTGTATAGTAAACAAGGTCCTCAAGCTCACTCTCACTGATATTGAACATTGAATTATTATAAATTATATCTTGAAGCTGTGGTGATTTTCTAGAAGCTATAATCATCTCAACGGCCTCTGTTCCAAAATTGCCTTTAATCTTTAGAAGTTCTGCTAATGATTTTTTCTGAACAGGCTGTGTTTTTGCAGAATTGAATATAGACCTTAACAAGTCGGCTCTATAACCAGTATCCCTCTTATGAGCATAACTAACTGCTAAATCTATAAGCTTTAGCTGCACTCTTTCATCTTTTGCAGCACCGCTAAGAAGTTCATACTTTGAAAGCAGTTCATATCCATGTGTTTTATCTTGAAAATCAGGAGCTGCCAGCTCAAGCAGCTTTAATTGTAATTCAGGGCTCTTTGCAAAGAAGTATACTGAGTCAAAACTACCTCTAGAATAGAACCTTTCTTTTCTATCATCATCCTGCAGACCCTGTGAAACAACATTATCAAGGATCAGGTCCTGCACTCTTGGGTTTAATGATTGAAGCCATAGTTCTTGGGTTGGTGAGCACTTATCATGCAGCCTATCAAAATAAAACAAAGCTCTTCTAGGATTGTTTTTTGCTTTGTTTATTATGCTGATCTGTTCATCTACATCATCAGAAATTTTAAAAGCACCAACCTCTCTTTCAAAAGACTTTGCCTCATTGACTCTTGAGATATAGTCAAGAACCTCATCTATTGTTTCTGGTTTACCATCTGTACACTGAGGCAATGCACGAGGCCAAAGCTCTAGTGGAATTTTTGCTTCTTCCAATGCTTGAATTTGACTTAATAATAACCCTTCATAACCTGCCTTTTGGTAAATAGGTAGAGAACCTATCACACTTCCGATCCTTTTCTGCTGCCTGTCATTCAGCTCAACACGCGCTTTAACATCCCAATCTTTCCATAAATAAGCTGTGCCATCATCAAACATAACCATCCTTGTAAAATTCTTTTTTCGCAGGCTTCTTGGCATATACTTTAGCACGCTTTCAAACTCATCTTTATTACGGAATTTCTCTAAGTCGCAGATAGTCCTGTTATCTTTCCTTGCGATTTGTTTCTGAGCATCATAATCGCTTCTTAAGCTCTTTGCAGTATTTCTATATTGGCTTCTTCTTTTTGGTGTTGAATGCCTTTGTACATCATTAATCCTGACTGGGTCAATTCTTGCTTCTAAGTCTGGGTGATTTTGTGGTGAATCTATCATCCCAACTGGCCCTGGAACAGGAGGATTGCTTGATTCTGGATGTTTCTGCTTGCTAGGCTGATTATAAATAGGATTTTGCTGTGTACTTTGAGCAAAGAACTCATATTGGGTACTTTGGACAGTTTGAACAGGCTTGCATCCAGCATTTAAAGAAGTAAGCAAAACAGCATTTGTAGCAAATGCTAGTACAGACCTTTGAACTGGAGTAATTCTTCTAGGCTTTAACATTCCTTTAGCTCTTTGATGCTTTTTTCTAGACATTTTCCTTGTATCTTACTGAGTATTACAAGTATATAAACCTTTCGTTTTATAGTCTCTCTATAGTAGTAACAGAAGTCTTAATTCCTGAGAATTTGAGCACTTGAAATGCCTGAATTCAATGATTTGAGGGCTTATAAGTTAAGAATTAGAAAAAGTGATTAAGCACTTTTATTTTTCAATCTAGCCATCCCTATACCTTGCATTAAAGTATCTAATGTTCCAAAATCATTGCTGTAAAGCGGTCTTTGCAAAGAAAAATTTACACTTGCAATAACAATATCCTCTGCAAATTTTGCATCAGGATTTGAAGAAAGAAATTCTTTAACTGTAGGATTGTCTTTCCATCTATCATAAGCCATTGCTTTATAGTTCTCATGGCCTCTATCGTTTCCTTCATCAATCAGATGAACTCCTGCCTGCATGACTCCCATAGCTCTAGTAGCTAGGTCTTCAGGTCCTTGATAGTTTTGACTGCTTCTTGCTTTTTCAGTTTCAATATAAAATAATTCATGAGTTACCATTTTGTATTTGTTAACAGTGATTATTATATAAATCTTTTATTTTATAGTTTCTTTAGTAGCAATATAACCAAAAATCATTTAGATTTAGTTTGGTTTGCTTTAGGTATCTGAGGCTGTACAAACTGCTGAGGCTCTAAAACTAACTCCTTTCCTTTCCTTTTATAAACCTCTGCTGTAACCACTGCTCTTACCTCTAATGTTTCATAAGTATAATTTTCATCTTCAGATACTGTTGTTTCAGATCTAAAAGCCTTGTCTGTTACATAAATTCTGTTTGCTCTTAGTAAGGCATGATCATTTCTCCAAAGCCCTTTAATAATCTCAATCATTGCATCAGCAACAGCAACTTCTTCTACAGTATAAGGGCCTGCTCCAAATCCATACTGCCTCATCCATTTTACTGTTTGCTGAGCATCTTTAGGATTATTAAGATTATTTGCTATTAAGTAGCTTGCTGACTGAGAATTTTTTGCCTTGCCCTTATAATTATATAATGAACCTGTGCCTGCTGCAACAACAACATCTATCGGTCCTGTAAAAATAGGCTTTCTTTTAAGAATTTGTAAATCACAATTATTTCCTTCAACTATATATTCTATACTATCCGGCTGTGTTATCATTTAAATCACTGATTAGCTGATTAAATGTTGGTTATTTATAAAGGTTTTAGAAATTAAATCATATTATTTACCAATGTATATAAAACGAAATCTCTACAATCAAAGAATTCATTCACACTTATCATCTAATGTACTTGCATGAAGACAATCTTCTTTTTTCTTAGGAAAACCATAAAAAATACGTCTTTGATTTATGGCTGTCGCGCATTCAAAAGGTCTATTTCCATCTACAAGTTCATCAAACCCTGGATTTGCTGGACATCTAATACAATAACTTCCATCGTAATTTTTCCTATACTGCTCTTTGACCCATTTTTGAGTTTCTGGCAAAATCTCATTTTCAGTCAAGTCAAATCTAGTCATTAGTTCATTCTTTGCAGCTTCATATGCAGCCTTTGCTCTAGCAGCTTCTGGAAAAAATATTCCATCAGCTAAAGATAAATAATTATCAAATTGAAGATATTGATCTATCCTTTTAAACAATTCATCTCTTGTCAAATCTTTCCAGGTTTTTTTTGCCATATATATTAACATTTAGCAGTTATTTATTAATATTTAGGTTTTTAATAATAAAGAATTAAAATAAAAATCCAGTCTCGCCAGCTTCTATTTTTGCCATTAATTCTGATTCACATTCAGGGCATAATCCTTTGCTCAAATTTTTATAAGTTGAGAGTCCTATCCCTTCAGGCTTAACCCATTTACCGTTTGCCCTGAAATTTACTCCATCCATATAACATCTGTAGATTATGCATCCTTTGTCAGCTGCAACTTCAACAATATCATTATCATTGCATCTGTTAAGAACTTCGTGGGGAATTATATCCTGAATAAGTTTTCTATGAGGATCAATATTCATTTCAGCTGTAACTCTATCTACCCAATGTTCAATTTCCTTTCTAGTATATTGTTTTTCCATACAGCAATAAATTTTACAGTTGTATTTAAACCTTGTGTTTTTAGTAACTAATTAGTAGTAAAAAGCATAACCTTTATAAATAACCTATATTGGTCTGAGTAATAAATGAGTACTCATTTCGGGAAAAAGGGTTCCTTAGCAAAATGGAATACAAAAAAAGATATGAGACATTAAGAATAGGTGATAACAAGCCTATTGGACCTCTAAAAATACCTCTAATCCCTACTAGAATTAATCCAGGAGATCTTGAAAAAATTAAAGATTATATTAGTGACAAAATAAGAAGAGAGATTGAAGAAGAAAAAAAACCTCCTTATATTCCTCTAATAATCCCAGACCCTTCTAAACATATACAGTGAGGTAAAAAAATGATAAAAGAACTTAAGAAAAAAGAATTTGTTTCTATTCTAAAAGAAAATGATTTTTCTGCAAAGGATATCCAGACAGCTTGGTTAAATGCTAAGAGAAGAAGAGGAGTAGCATGAACAGGGATGAAACAATTGATATTGGCATGAGAGCAGCTATTTTCTATAAGACAGCAAAATTAGCTATAAGAGATGGAAATGATAAAAAAGCTGCTATGTATTTTGGAATGGCTGCTGATGAATATAAAACTCTTGCAGAGAACCAAGTTTCTATAGCAGATAGGTTAGCTTATCGTGAGATGGAAAAGGAATGTCTAGAATATACTTACATCAATGCTAAGGCTGATCCTGAAGCATGGAAAGCTAATGAAGAGAGAATAAAAGATATTTCTGATGAAATTGAATTGTTAAATAATGAAGGAGAAATACAATGAATCAAGATTTAGAAGCTCGAACAGAAGAATATGCATCAATCAAAACACTTGCAAAAATCCCTATAGCAATAACAGAAGAGCATAATGAAGTTTATTATCATTGGGAAAAATCAGGAATAAAAGATGCTACTTTGTTTCATATTGATTATCATGCAGATACATCTCATGCAGAATTAAAAGCTGATTTCTCTTCTTATAAAGATCTTTCAATTGTTAATTTTATATGCGCAGCAGTCCACAAAAGAATTGTTTCTTCAATGTATTGGTTAGATCCTTATTCTCCTTGTCAATTGTCAGATATGGGTTCTACTATACCCGATAACAGAAAATCGTTAAAAACAAAGGTCCAAGGAAATGCTATAACATGGGAAGATAAAGAGCTAAATAATAGTAGAATAGATGATATAACATTTGATATAACAGTTCCAAAGATAGACACCCAAAGCCAATTAATTCTAGACATTGACTTAGATGCTTTTGCAATGAAAGGCGAGGAAGAAGGATACAAAGATAGAATTGATGCAACAATTGAATTTCTTAATATTATGAAGACAATAAAAAAGCCTGACTTAATAACAATCACAAGATCTCAAGGCCCTGACAAGCCGTCTAAAGAAAAACCTTCTTCATTAAGAGTCTTTGTAGAGCCTGAAATAGTAGATGATGTTCAGGAATATTTATTGTTAAGATTAATTGAATTATATGGAGAAAAATGAAAGAAATAGACCTAGACTCTGAAAAAGAAGAAATTAGAAGATCAGTAAATATAGGAGACAGAATAAACTCTTATAGGATTATGGACATCATCCCAAACACTCATCTGTACAGGGCGATGTACAAAGATAAAAGAGGAGTTTTTGTTGTAAAATTTGCAAAAAAAGGCAAAGCTCTTCATAAAATGCTTATGAATGAAAGAAGGATTCTAGAAAGCTTAGACAGACATCCAAATATTGTTGGTCTTGAAGATAAAGGAGAGACAGGAGATCTAGACTATAATGTTTTTTTGCATACTAATGCAATCCCTGCTAGAACTGTTGATTCAGGAAGTTTAGACCTGGCAGTATGTATAGAGATGGTTCTTGGAGCAGCAAATGCATGCAAATATCTGCACAGCAAAAAAATTGTTCATAGAGACATCAATCCTAACAATATCCTGATTGATAAATATTCTTTTAATGCAAAAATCACAGACTTTGGATTAGCAGCTTTTGCTGATGAGCTTGAACCAGGAGATTATGCTCAAGGAACTCCTGCTTATATAAGTCCAGAGCAGGCAAAAGGGATAGAAGTTGATGAAAAAACAGATGTATACTCATTAGGAGTTTCTTTATACAGAACTTTGACAGGAAAAAGGCTTGCAGAATTTGATAATATATTTCAATTAATGCTGGAGATTGTGACAAAAGGAGCAGCCAATCTGATGCAGCCAATCTCAAGGCCTGATGTTGCTCCTGAGATTGAACAAGCAATGAAGAAAATGGTGGTTTATGATCCAGAAGAAAGGCCTGATATGGAGGAAGTAATCCTTTGGTTCAATGTGATTAAACAGGAAATGTATGAAAAATGAAAACACTAGCTCATGATTTTTTAGATATAGAAAGAGAATGCGGATTTGAAATCAGTCAAAAAGCTTATGATACTTTGGATAGTGTTTTAGAAAAAGCACGCAAAAAAATAAAGCTTTGTGATAATCCTAGAAAGAACTTTGAGAATATTGGAATTTATTTGAATAAACATTTTTCACTTAATGGCAGCAAGTTATTACATACTTCTATGCAGACAAAGGAAATAGACTGCAGAGGTTATTCTGCTTTGTTTTATGCAGTCTGTGAAAAGATAGGACTAGAAGATGAAATAAGTTGTGCATTAGGCCCGAGCCATGTATTTGTAGTATGGAATGATGGAAATGTTAGATTTAACTGGGAAACTACAGACAACTGTGAATTTACAGAGCAAGATTATATCTCATCTCTTGATATTCATCCAGATTCGATTGCAAATAAAGTTTATCTGACAGAGCTGACAAGAGAACAGGCAAAGTCAGTTGCATATGATACATGCGGAGTCATAAAACTAGAACAAGGAGATGCTGACACTTCTATTGTATGCTTTGACAAAGCAATTGAACTGCATCCAAAACATGTTCGAGCTCATTGTTATAGAGGAAATGCAAAAAGAAAAAAAGGAGACTATTCTGGATCAGTTGATGATCTTGACAAATCTATTGAATTAGACCCAAATTATCACAGGCCTTATCATTATAGAGGACGTGTAAGAATAGAGCAAAAAAGATTTGCTGAAGCTGTTAATGATCTTACTAAATCTTTTGAATTAGATCCAAAGGATTACAGAGCCTATTATTATCTTGCAGAAGCAAAAATAGAGATAGGAGATCATAAAGGAGCAAAACAAGATCTTGCAATGTATGAAAAGTTTAGAAAATGAAAAGTGAAATAACAAAAGGATGGAGAAGAGCAGTTAAATATATTTCTGCAGCAGTTCTTGCAGGAGCTGCTATTGTATATTCTCTAATGCCTGTAATAAATCTTTCAAAAAGCAAAATGCAAAGTAAGCAAGTAGTGCAGTTAGAGAATTTGGTTGTGAATATTTCAGATGATAAGAAATATGAAGTGCAAAAAAATGAAGAAGAAGGCATACAAGATATTAGGAAATTAATAAAAACCTCAGATTTAGAAGAGGGATGGGTTTATTTGCCTGAAAAAGAATTATGGTTTGAGACTAGAATAAAACAAAGAATAGAAGAATCAAATGGTTTAATGCATCGAAGACTAAAAAGTGATATAGGTCTTTGTACTAAGTTGATGAAGGAAAATAATACCTTAATTTCTTATCATTTTCATCTAGGCAGATATGAGGAAGAACTTAGAGAATATGAAAACAGGCTGTCAAACCCTTTATTAAAAGAAGGATTCAAAGCCAGTGTCATAGCAATGAAAACAATTCCTTCTAGTAAAGATTTATATTTTATGATAATGCTTTCATTAGTTTGCAACAAGGAGAATCCAAATGGAAAAATAAGTTCTAAAGTCTGCTCTCCAGAAGGTATTGTTGAATATTCGCTAACAGAAGAAGGAAAAAGGTATTTTAGAGAAAAAGATGTATATGAGACCAAGAAGATTATAGAAGAAAAACATTCTAGAGCTAAATTATTATCTGCTGCAAGTGATTTTACAGTATCTTCACAAGAGAGAATCAATCAATTAGTTGATTTATTGAATGATGAATATGTAACTGTTAGATTTAGCCCGTATGAAAATAGAAAATGAAACGTAAAATAACAAAACAAGGAAAAATGGAAGAGGTTGCTTAAGATGTCATTAGTATATTTAGTTGGAACAGTTCATTGGGATCTGAGAGGCCCTGAAAGATTAAGAAAATTCTTAGGATTTGTCAGGCCTACCTCTATTGGAATAGAAGCATCACAGGAATTAATTGATTCAAGATTAAAATTCAGAAAAAGAGTAAAAGCAAAACTTGAGGAAATCAGAAGAAGTGAAGAATTATTTTCAAATCTATATGACTCTCTTAATTTAAAAAAGCCAGAACCAAAAGAGGATTTAGTCCTGAAGTTTCTGGAAATTCAAAGTTATGAACAATGGGTCCCTTATGAACACAAACAGGAGGAAAATCCGAATGTAAAAATTTATCCTGTTCATGATAATGGTTTTTTATCGAAAAGAAGCCCCGAAGTCCATAGAAAAGAATTAGGAGAAGAATATATTGATGAAAACGGAGATGCAAAATTAAAATTCCTCGAAGATTTAGGAAAAGAAAATTTGGAAGAATTTCAAAAAGAAATTGACGAAGCCTATAGAAACAATGAATTTGATTATTCTAAACTTATAGATGTTATTAAAGAAGCAGACGATATTATGGAGCAAAAAATAAGAGAGGTTGTTAAGGCAGATCCTAATGGGATAGTTGCGGTTGTTTCAGGAGCTGCTCATTTCTTTTCTGGTTACGGAAACAACCTATATGAAAGACTGCAGGATTTATCTCCTCATAGAGTAAAACTTCCAGAGGTTGATCAGTTTAAATGAAACGTAAAATTATCAAAAACAGGCATCAGTATAAGGTTAACTTACCAATTGAATTACTTAGAAAGCTGAACTGGGATAATAATACCTCTATTAAGTTTCATGAAGTCTCTACTCCTTTAGGAAAAGGCATGCTGATCATAAAAGACAATAAAAAAGATGTTTTAAAGCTGGTGATGAAGAGATGACAGACCCAATATTAACATATAAAAAAATAAATCAACCAACAGGACCTATAACTTCAATAGAACTATATGAAGATGGAAGAGTAGAGGTTATAGAAAGGGGTAAACAACTAAAAGAATTACAGCTATCTCCTGAAGAAGTTGCTTCATATGCAGATAGATTAGTTAAAGCAGGTTTTCTTGGATTTAAAGATGAGTATCATTCTCGTGGTTTAATGGTTTTAGATGGATTAGAACAAGTTTTAACACTAAATTATCAAGGCAGTTCAAAAGAAGTAAAATGCAGAGATGAGCTTATCAAGAAAAGACATGAGTTAAACAAAGTAAAGATTGATGAAGAATCAGAGCAAGATTACAAGACAGCATTATTCCATCTAAGCAACCTGATCAAATTCCCTACTGAGTATAGAGATATGCAGAGAGATGTTGAATTAAAAGGAAAAGTTGATGTCTATATTGAAAGAGATCCATTAAAAATACTGCAGATGGGCAATTATTTCTCAGATTCATGTCTTGCTATTTCAAAGATGAACGGCTGGTCAACAATAGCTAATGCAATTGATGCAAATGATGCAGTTGTTTATGTGAAATATGACGGAGAAATTGTCGGAAGAAAGCTGTTGAAACTAGATAATGATGGAAAAATACTGCAGCACAGAGCATATTCAAACAATATGTCATTGAATATGGATCTATTGACTAATATGTTTGTAAAGAACTTAGCAAGAGTAATGAAAACAGAAGTTGGAGAAGGTAATAATTTCAAAGATAGATTAGTAGCAGATCACTGGTATAATGACGGCCAGAAAACACTGCAATATTTTTTCATGCAAAAGGCATCTTAAAATGAACCTAGAAGATTTAACTCCAAAGCAGAAAGTGAAAGAAGAATTGTTTCAGCTAATCAGAAGGCTTGAAAGAAAATTCAATGAAAGAGATGAAGAAAGGTTTGAAGAGCTGCAGTCACAGTATCTTAAAGACTCTGATTTCTTCAGGGAATGGATGGTGTATGACAGATTGGTCGTGTTATCTATGATCAAAGGGCATGAGAGAAGTCTGAAATGGTTTAATGGATTCCAATCAGAGTATGCCCAGTTAAAGCATGCTTCAGAAAATACTTCCCTTTATATAAATGAATTAGCAGCATGGAAAAAAGCGCATAAAGTAGAATGAAAAAACAAAAATTTGAAGCAATACAAAGAGAATTATGGATTCCAGATAATCATCACTTCTATGATCTAGGAGAAAGTGATAATTTTAGAGCTGATATTTATAGATTCCATAAACATGAACTTAAAATTCCTGAGGATCAGCTGATGGAATTATTATCAGAACCAAAACTAGAAACAGTGGCTGGCTATTTTCAGAATATAACTTTTCCTCAGAACTATACTGAACAAAAATGTGCATTTATCATCTATCGTACAAAAGAATTTGATTTTGGTGAAGGCATTGACAGCTTGGCAGGCCAATGGTATGCAAGAGGCCATGAAGAAGGGCATGTATTGATGAGTTTTGGTTTAAAAGATGCAATAGATGAGATTATAGGAAAGGGAATATTAGATCTAGAAGACAAATCCAGAGAAGATGATAGAGAAGCAATATCTGATTTGTTAGGGCTTTATGCAGTTGATATAAGAGGATTAGGAAGCGGAGTTTCTCCTGAAAGAAGAAAAGAACTTGAAAGAGCAAAGAGATGGCTGCAATACCAGAAAGATGCAGAAGAACGATATAGAAAAAACTCAGCTAAAAAAGAAGGCATAACAACTGTCATGAGTGTATATGGTATAGTTGAAATGAAAAAGAGGCTGGAGAGCAGATAAAATGAATGAAAACAAAACACCAGAAGAAATAGTGAACGATTATTTTGCTGTAGTTGGAGAATTAGCAAAATTAGGAGCTGAATTAATCAAAGAAGAAGCTGATTTAGATTACAAATCATTAGATGTTGCAATACAAAAAGCAGAAGAATCCTATAAACATCTAAAAAAACTAGAAAAAGAAAAAGCAATTGAATCATTTAAAGAATCTCATGAAAATTTAATGAACTTCTACAGAAAAGTCCATGAAAAAACCCCAAAAAAACTAATTTCAAGAGAAATGTGGGCATTTGCAATGCATGGAGCTGAATTCTATCTAGAAAGAAAGCTTCCAGAAGGTTATGATCCTGAAAAAATATTTGACAGAGGATTAGAATCAGCAAATGAGGTATTTACTGATGAATTAAAATGTATTCTTGGTATAAAACCTTCTGAAACAGTTAGATATGTAACAGATAAATTAGCTAAATTGATTGATGAATGCAATCAAGATCCTGCTTATCAGCATCCTTTTAGAGATGATCCTGAATTTAGATTTAAAGGATTTGATGCAATAAGAAAAGGCAGTGATTGGGGTAAATTCAGCAATGGCTATGGATACTTATGGAGAGTTTCTTATGAAGCAGGAAAAGGAGCAAGCTCAAATTTAATACATATGGAATATGATCCAAGAACAAAAGTCTTCAGATTAAACTTTGAGCATGAAACAAAAGACCCGGATAAAGCAGTAGAGTTATATACAAAAGAAGTTGAAAAGATTGCAGAGGGAAGAAAATGAAAATAGAACCAGAAGAGCCAGAACCAGTAATAAGAAAAGCAAAACCAGAAGATATAGAAGAGATTTTAGAATTATTTAGAGAGCTCTATACTCCTTATCATGGATGCACAAAAGAGCAAGTAGTAAGAAAGGATATTGAAGATGAAGACATAGTTTCTTATGTTGCTGTAAGTAAATTAGGAGTTGTTGGTCATGGACAAATAAGGCCTGTTGAAGGCTATCCATTTACAGATGAAAAATCATTGGAGATTTCAAGATTAGGTGTTAGAAAAAATTCCCAAAATAAAGGTTTATGCAAGAATTTGGTAAAAGTATTAAGTGATGTTGCTTTTTTGAAAAATCCTGAGTTTGTCATTTCTTGTTTTAATACTGCATCAGATTATTCACAAAGAGCACTAAGACCATTTAAATTAACGCCTGTAATGCTGGCTCTAGGATGCTCTTATGATTTAGCAGGCATAGGAGACAGCAATTCACTTTTGATAAGTATGACATTAAACAAAGATGAGCTTAATCAGAAAACAGAAGTTTATATTCCTAAAAGATACTGCAAATTGGCAGGATTAGTTTATAGAGATATGGGTCTTGATAGGAGATTAAGAAAAAAAGGAGATGATGATACAGACCTTTCTGAATTTAAGTCAAGATTAGATGATATGGTTAAAAGATCAGAAGAAATGATCAGAAGAGAATCCTGCTCTCCTAATTATATTACTATAAATATAACAAGACCTTCTGCTTTTGAGCAGATAGAGATGGCAAGGCAGGCTGGATTGGTTGTTACTGGCCTTATCCCTTTATACAGAAGAAGGAATGGAACAAGAGAGGACAGATTGATAATGAGCTATATCCCTCATCTGAACCTGAACAAAGTAAAAACTGCTCCAGGATTGAATGAAAAATTTGCAAATACTGTTTTTGAGGCTATGTATGATTAAAATGAAAAATAAAATGCCAGAATTAGAATATATAAGAACATCTTCTATAAAAGAAGATCATCTTTATGGAGATGTTCATGCATATGAAGGCGAGAAAAAAGTTGCTGGCTGCGGGTTCAAAATAGATTTAGAAGGAATTGCAGAACTTGGATATTATCGTGTAGAAATGTTGTGGGTAAGTGATGAAAAACAAGGAACAGGCCTAAGCTTAAAAGTAGCAAGAGCTGCTCTTCAATATCTTCAGGAATGTGCAAAAGAATATTCCTGGCCTTTAAAATCTGTAGTTGCTAGCGTTCTAAAAGAAGATTCTGCTGTAAAAAGAATCCTTAAAAAATTAGGGATTAATGAAGTTATAGAAGAAACAAAGGATGGACTCATATATCAATTAGATTTTGAGGATGAAGAGAAAAAATGAAATATCCAAAAGAATTAGTCCATAAATTAGGAGCAAAAGCAGGAATATTGATGTATGTTGCTCAGGAACTGCCTGATATTCCTCAGATGCCTATGGTAGTTAAAATGCCAGACGAATCAATAGATGATTTTCTAAAAAGAGTTGAGGAAAAAAATATAGACTGGCCTGTATTATTTAGATCAAGTGCAGCTGCAGAATTAGATGGATATGAAGGTGATTTTCCTAGTATTTTTTTAGATAGGTGTAATGAATCAGACAGAGTTATAGAAGTTATAGAGTTTATAGAAAATTCTCCAAAGGGTTTGAAACAAAGTCATTTGCCTGATAAAATCAATGTTATTGCAGTGCAAGAATCTCCTAGTCGTTTTTATGGAACATTTATTAAGCATCCAAATCAAGATGAATTTTATATTCTATCTGCGCGTAAATCTTCTGACCCTATACTTAAATCTACATTTGAATATAGGCCTGATGGAGGAGTAGAAGAACGTGATGGAACATTACATAAAGATTTGGAGGAAGTTAAAGAAGAATTAGAAAAAATAGTGAAATGGCATGATAAAATTGTTTCATTACCTTTAATGGATAATAGCTGGACTTATCAGATAGAGTTTGGTATTTGTCCTGAATATTTATTCCAAGTTAGAGCTTTTAAGCCTGTAGTTAAAGCTGACTTTAAAGTTGAGAAAAAAGAAGAAATTGGCAATCCTTTGGTTATAGGTGCAACACCTAAAGAAGGCATAAATGTAAGAATTGAAAGAAACTTATGTTATGCAGCAGATCGTGGTGAAGTAATTAACCCTAATAATGAACCATCTTGTTTATTTGATGCATTAAGATATCGTGCAAGAGATGCACATCTTTTAAGAAATCTTCAAGCAAATTTATTTTTCCAAGCAGTAGGATTACTAGCGCATGATGATATCAAAGCAATGAGAAGAGCACAAGTCTCTGCATTATATTCAGATTATGGATCAATGCCTGAATATGTTAGAAAACTACCACAAGATACATGGATAAATATTGTTAGTGATGGAGAAAGAATTGATATAAGGAAGTTATGAACATGAACCCTAAAAATTACATCCAAAAATATGGTGGAAAAGGAAATGGATTAATTTGGCTAGCTGAAAATACAGATTTAGGATACACAGTTCCTGAATTTAAGATTATAGATACTTCTTTTTATGAAGAATGCCTAAAACAAGAATTATTGGCACAATTAGCTTCACAAATATATCAGCTACATAATCCTGATGAAAAAGTAACATCAAGAGTTGAAAGAATTCCAAAAAGATTAGAAGAAAAATGCAGAGAATTATCTAGAGAATTTAAAGGAAGAGCAGTTTCTGTAAGAAGTTCTGCAGTTGTTTCTGAAGATAGTGATAGATTCTCTGGTGCAGGAATCTATGATACTTTTTTCTTATCTGAAGAAGAACTAAATGAAAAAACATTACAAGAGGCTGTTTTGAAAGTCTATGATTCTGTTAACAGCCCTAGAGCAGTAAAATACAGGCAAGAAGCAGGACTAAAAGATGAAAGAATGGCTGTTGTTGTACAAGAAATAAATCATGAATTTAGTGCTTATCATGGAGTTATGCAGTCAAGATTACAAGATGTTTCACATATAATTCCAGTATCTTTCTCAGAAGATATTGGTGCAGTAGTTAGTGGAGATCCAAATTCAAAAATTAATACTGTTTATTTTAAAAAAAGGTTTTATGAGGAACCTATTCGTTATAAAATAGCATTTGCAAATGATAATCTTAAACAGTATATAGCAGATAATGTTGAAAAATTAATACTCCCATTAATCCTTAAATTAAAAAAGAGATATGGAAGAGATTTTGAAGCAGAATTTTCTGCTAAGCTAAGTCATAATAATACAGGAAGAATTGACTTGCTTCAGATAAGACCTTTAACAAACATTTCAGATAAAAAAATAAGATTTCCAAAGAAAAAACCAATATTTACAACA
>JAHWIB010000026.1 GCA_019322815.1 Candidatus Woesearchaeota archaeon
GCCACTGCAAGAGGATCTGCAGGTTGTGCTCCTTGTTGACCTTGACCACCAGGAGTACTTTGATATGCGCCCATTGCCACTGCAAGAGGATCTGCAGGTTGTGCTCCTTGTTGACCTTGACCACCAGGAGTACTTTGATATGCGCCCATTGCCACTGCAAGAGGATCTGCAGGTTGTGCTCCTGGATTACTTCCTGCTCCTTTACTTCCACCTGATTGTTGATTTGTCATTTTAATCTTTTATACCATGCATTTTTTTAAACTGTTCTAATCTTTCTCTGCCTTGGCCAGTAGTTTCAACAAATTCTTTCATTGCACCATAAATTTCTTCCCTAGTTACACCTGTTTTAGTAGTTACTGCAGTTAACTTTTTAGTAGCTACCTCCATATTCACACCTTCTTCTAAATCATCATCTTTAACTGCTGGATTTTGTATAGGTGTTGGATCTGGATCTGTTGTTCCGGATTTTCTTGCAGGTAATGCTCCCCCTCCTGGACTTATAGGTGTTGAATTAGCCCATGGATCAACTGGTATCTCTGTTGTCACTCCATGTCCTTTTCTAGTTATAAAAGTTTGAACATCTTTTGTAAATTTGTATATATCAAGAAATTTTCCTTGATATTCATTATCTTCAACTTCTTTAGCTAATCTATCAATTCCCTTCTTAGCTTGGTCTTGGTCTTTTTCAACAGTTGCTTTTCTATATTTATTTACTTCTATCTTAATTCTTGTAGCTTTTATTTTTCCAACACATTTTTCAAAATTATCAGCCTTATCAGCATCAATTTCTCCTTTTTCATCTTCAAATGCTTTTATTACTGCCTCTAATTTTGTTATTCTTTCATCATAATATTCTTCATCTGTTCTTTTTGGATTAAAATCATGAAAAGCAATATATTCATATTCTCTTGCTTGCGCTGTCAGTTCAGGAACATTTAACTCTTCCACATCATTTAATATTTCATATTTTACATAAGTTAAGTTAGCACGCATAGTTAATGTATCTCCGCTTGCAGGACTTATTTTTTTTTCTGTTTTTTTCATCTCCTCTCTATAAGAACTACGAAGGTGATCAAAACTATTTACAAGACCTGGAATTTTAACTTGTGCAGCTTTTTCTACATCTTTTCTTACAACAGGATTATCAAACCATGCTAAAACTATTTCACTTAAATTTTTTATATGCTGTTGAGGTGTATAAGTTCCTGTCTCATACTGAGAAATCAGTTTTTCTGCTTCATCTTTTTTATTTTCAAAAGTCTCAATAGTACGGTCTGCTTCAACTTCATCTCTATGCTTTTCTAAAAGGCCAACATAATCATCAAATTTAGCAGCCGTCCCTTCAGGAACTATTTTTAAACTTTCACCTTCTTCTAAAGTTTCTCTAGTTATTTCTTCTTTTAATTTTACAATTAAACTATTAGTTTGCCTTAACTCATTATCATAATCATATGGATTTGGAAATTTAGGCGCCTCTCCTTTTTTCCCTCCTTTTTCATATTCTTCTTTTTGTCTCTGATATGTTGATTTCCTTTTTTCATGATTTCTTTCATAATCTTTCATATCACTTTCATATCTTGCCATCCGGCCTTCTATGTCTTTTTCATAATTTATCTCACTAAATAGTTTAAATATAAGTTCAGTCCTCACAACCCTATATTGGCTTTTTAAATTTTCAACTGCTCTTTCTTCTTGATCTGGAGAAATCTTACCAAGACCATCAACTTCTATTCCAACTTTTTTACATGCTTGTTTTATAGCATCAGAAATTAATGAATATCTTTTTTCTTCTAAATCTGCTTTAATCAAAGATTGAGCATCATTAGGATTATCACGTAATTTTTTAGCAATACTTCCAATACCAGAAATTTTATCACTACTTTTAATTTCTTTATATTCTTCATCAACTTTTTCATAAAGATCAGGAGCTAATTCTTTGATCTTCTTATGAGCATTAGTCATTAATCTAGAATATCTAGAATTGCCTAGATGACCCATATAACCCTGTTTAAATTGATTCCAAAATCCTTGCATCATTCCAGCATCTGGATTAGATTCAAAACTAGTTAACATTAATTCAAGTGTCTCTATATTATCAGGTTCCTCCATTATACCCACCAAATATTTTTCCCCTTTATAATCACTAAATAGTAGTTAAGTATTATATAAAGTTTGTGGTTTTATTAGGTAAATAAAAGATTTTCTGATTAAAATATTTTTTCATTAAAAAAAGGATGGGGCTGCTGGGACTTTCGTAACTGATTGCGAACGATTAGTGAGCACGTGTGGCTTTAAGCCGCACATTGCGTGTCAACCGAGCGTAACCAGTTGATTCGAACCCAGATCCGCTGGTATATCCTGCTGTTAGTCATCAGCCAAAAGACCTCATCGCTCCAGCAACTGGAGCCAGCTATTCTAGCCAGGTTATACTACAGCCCCTGAAAAGGATAATATCAAAAATTTATTATATTATATAAAAATATTGCTTATTATGTTGAATATTGATGGATCTTATCTAGAAGGAGGAGGCCAAATAATCAGAACAGCTTTAGCTCTCTCAACATTGACAGGAAAATCATTTGAAGCATTTAACATCAGAAAAGGAAGAAAAAACCCAGGATTAAAGGCTCAGCATCTTCACTGCATTAAGGCATTGGAAAAACTCGCAAATGCAAAAGCAGGCTATGCAGAGCTAGCCTCAGAAAAATTAAGATATATTCCTGGAAAATTAGAAGGAAAAACATTAAACATTGATATAGGAACAGCAGGCTCAGTTTCTTTATTGTTGCAGTCAATTCTATTGCCTTCTTTTTTTGCAAACAGAAAAACAAGAATAAGATTAACAGGAGGCACATCTGGAAAATGGGCAATGCCTTATGACTTCTTTGCAAATATTCTGATATTTCATCTAAAAAAATTCTGTGAAAAATTAGAATTAAAATTAATAAAAAGAGGTTATTATCCAAAAGGAGGAGGAGAAATAGAATTAACAATCACACCAAAATATAAATTATCAGATTTTGAAAACTTTAAAGAATTCCAACAACACCTAAAAGAAAATTCTCCTAAAATAGATCTAACAGAACAAGGGCATTTAGTTCAAATAAAAGGAATTTCTCATGCTTCAAAAATATTACAAAAAGCAAATGTTGCAGAAAGACAAACAAAAGCAGCTAAACTAATTTTAAATAAACTAAATTGCCCAGTTAATATTCAATCAGAATATGCAGATACATTTTCACCAGGTTCTGGAATTACTTTATGGGCAATCTTCTCTAAAGATCAGGAAGAAATTGATTTCATGAATCCAATTTTTCTTGGAGCAGATGCATTAGGGGAAAAAGGAAAAAGAGCAGAGCAGGTTGGAGAAGAAGCTGCAAATAAACTATTAGAAGAAATAAACTCAAAAGCGCCAGTTGATTCTCATACAGCAGATAATCTAATACCTTGGCTTGCTTTGTTTGGCAAACAAATAAAAGTCTCTAAAATCACAGACCATACAAGAACAAATATCTGGATTTGTGAACAATTCTTAGGAAAAATATTTAAGATAAATGAAAAAGAAAATATTATTTCGATTATATAAAAAAAAGATGAGTTCTAAGTCGCCAATTGGCAAGTGAGTTAATAAGAGGCTCGTAAGACAGCATTGTCAGCTGATATCTTTATTTTAATAGCAATCTCAGCTGAGCGAACGAGACTTAGAACTCATTCTTAAAAACCAAAGCTTTTATAAATAGCTCAATACTACTTTGAAAAATGGCAGAACAATTAGTATGCATATCCTGTAAAAAACGGATCACAAACGAACAAGGCAGCACTAGATTTCTTTGTCCTAAATGTAGCAAACATGAAATCATTAGATGCAAGCATTGCAGGGAGATAGTTGCTAAATACAAATGTCCAGAATGCGGTTTTACAGGTCCAAATTGAGAGGTGTATTCTTATGGCTCAAGTAATTGTAACATTAAAAATAATGCCTGAATCTGTAGATATTGATTTAAGCAAAATAACAGAAGAGGCAAAAAATAAGATAACAGATTTTGCAGGAGCAGGCGAAATGAAAGTAGAAGAAAAACCGATTGCATTTGGCTTAAAAGCCTTAAACATAATATTTGTTATGGATGAATCAAAAGGCTCAACAGATGATTTAGAAGACTCAATATCAGATATCCAAGGTGTTCAATCAGTAGAAGTGACAGATGTAAGAAGAGCAGTTGGATGATTAAAATACTTGTATACCAGTATACAAAATAGTAACATTTATATATTAGAATGACTTTACACCTAATATTTATATATAATTTAACTACACCCCAGGCGATTTAAGTGGAAAAAAAAGAAGGTGACATGACTATCCCATTTGTAGGGCAGGAGAGTTCTCAGTATGATTTTTTATTCCTTACAAAACTTGTTTATACAACCTTAGCTAAAAAACATTTGAAAGAATATTCTTGTGATGTAGTCAATGATATAGAAACAGCTAGAGAACATCTGTCTACTCATCAATATAAAGGAGTAGTCACACAAGATATTGCTATTGCAATGAGAGCAGCAGATATGGGAATTCCATTTATTCATCTTGAAGATAAGCCAAAAAAAACCCATTTAGACTTAGCAGAAAGAACAAAATCATATTGTCTTGATCCAACTAAAAAAGGTTTTATACCTGCATTTACATCATCTGCAGAAGAGATATTAAGACTATATCAAAAAGAGGATAAATTAAGAGTTTTAATTGTTGATGAAGAAGAATCTGATCTAAATTTATATAAAAGAGTATTTGAAGATAAAGGATATGAAGTAGTGACAGCAAGCGATGATAAAGAAGCTGAGTCTTTAGTTAAACAAGGAGGAATAGATGCTGTTGCAACTATGCTTGAATTTTATCGTACTCATTCTGGTGGTCTGCATATTTTACAAACTACAACGAGAGATAGTCCAGAAACGCCAGTTATCATTTATACAGGCTATACAAGTGAAAATATATTATCAAATCTAGAAGGCCTTGGTGCTTATAAAGTTATGTCAAAGTCAGATGAAGCTGCCTTTGCTGACGAATTAGTCAGATCAGTTGCAGAATCATTAGGATTATCTCCTGAAACAGACGGAACATTAGATGATTTAGCTAAAGAAGTTGATAATCTTCCTAGTTTGGTTAGAGAGGTTCCATTCGAAGAAGCAAAAGCAGTAACAGAAAGATTTAAAGCTGCTCTTAAATCACCAGAGGTTGTTGTAAAAAAATTTGCCTTAGATTAAAGTTAAGGCATTTTATATCTAACTATTTCTTCTAATCTTACATATCTTCTCATCATATTTAAAATGACTTGGTCTCTTGTACCATGCACAGTAACAGCACCCCTTACTTCACAGCCAGGGTTCTGCTGCTTCATATAATCAACTAATTCATCTTTTACTTCATTGATATAACCTACTAAGCCTGTACTTACATCCTCGTGATTTTTAGGAATAACAACCTTAGCCAAGCCATGATTATCATTTTCTTTGACTTTGAAATACAGCATAACAAAAGGAGAACTAACTGGTCCGTACTCCCTGCTGATTTCTTTTATATCATCAAGTTTTCCTACAGCAAATTCTAATATTCCTGCTTTCCCTTTTCTCTCATCACGAAAATGAATTAATGATTGATTGCTTGTATATCTTTTATTAGACATGGATTACACCCCCAATTTTAAATTACCACTTTTCCAAACTGCACTGCATTATTTGTTATAGCAACTACATTAGCTACAATATAATACAGCAAAACTACTTTGTAGTATTTTGTTATCTTTAAAGCTGAAAAAAACTTAGATATGATCTTTAAAACCATATAAACCAATGGGCACCATAAAAATATTAATAACCCATTTGGTGTCATACTATACAAATTTCTAATTACATTATTTAGTTCTTGAAATCCATAATAATGAAGTATAAAATAAGTAAAGATAACATCAACCATCATCAAAACCAAACTTAATTTAAACAAACGAGTTGTTTTTTTATGAGTTGTATATTCAGGTTTCTTTTTGCTTTTATTAGAAGCTTGTTTCTTATCAGGTTCACAAACAGGTTTTTTAGTTTTTATTTTATCTAAATTTGATTTTTCATAAAATCCATATATCATCTTAACACCACCCCCTTTTTGCTCTTCCTTATTCTCATAAAAGTAAGTCCATCTCTTTTCTCAATCTGTTTCCAGATCACACTATCATCTTTGAAATTTATCATGTCAATTTTCATTTTGCCCCCCCATTTCATTTAATGCAAAAGGCCTCTGCATTGCACACCCCTGAAGCAAGGCAGAGGTCTCTTGTAATCTTGAAACTTTAGTTTATAGCTCACGCTAATTTGTTGTTTTTCTCACCTTTGGATTATAGCTCACGCTATTTTATTTTCTTTGCCTAAATAATTTTCAGAGTTAGATGCTGTCTCTTATCAGCTTTCTAACCTTGTTTTTCAAAGCAGGATCCAGATTCAAATTAATTTTCCTGCTTTTTTTCTTCAAGTCTTTTAGCCACCCAACTTCTGTTTCAATTAATCCTAACTCCCCAAACTCAACAAGGAAACTTCTTATCCTTCTTTCAGTTAATGGCTCAGCATCATAAGACTGGCATTCTTTCAAATATTGCTTGTACACTTCTCTTCCATTCATTATTTGCTTTTTTCCTTTAAGCAATACCAAATACAAAATCTTTTGATGCTTTGCCAAACCTGAAATTGTTTTTATTGTTGCGTCTTGTTCAAGGTTTCTATCAGCCTCCTCAACTAAATCTAAACTAATCTTTCCTAAACTTTTGGAAGTTGCTATCTTTCCGCAACTGTCCAAAAGCTCAAGCGCCTTTCTGGCATCTCCCCCTCTCTCTGACTCTAACTCACTTATTTTCTTTAAAACAACCTCACTAACAACCCCCTCTTTGAATGCAAGTTTTGATCTTTGATCTAAGATATCATATAATTCCTCTGCATTATATGGTGCAAAGACAATCTTTATTCTTCCAAATGTTGACTGTGTTTTTGGTTTTATATAATCCATCACTTTAATATCATTAGATATTATTATTGTTGATACATTTATATCCAGTTTATCATTGATCCTGCTTAATCTGTATAATATGTCATCACCGCCTTCTCTAAGTGCATAGTCAACTTCATCCAGAGCCAATAATATGTTTCCTCCAATGTTATTCAAAACACTCTCAAATTCACTTACTGCTTTTTTTCTGGTCCATCCCATCTTTGGATATTCTTTATCTGGATTTAGGTTCATCAATAATTCCATAAGAATAGTTGTCTCTGTTCTGTTTTCTGAACAATTAAGATAAAGTGTCTTTAACTTTATGTTGTTGTTTTTTGATTCTCTTTTAAGCTCATCCAGCAGCTCAAGAACAAGCCCTGTTTTCCCTGTTCCTGGTGTACCATATACAAACACCCCTTGAACAGCACTGTTCATTAATATTGGTGCTAGTTCAACAATAATCTCATTTCTTTCTTTTGTTCTATGAACAAATCCTGTAGAAGGCCTTAGTTCATACAGCGCCTTCCTGTTCCTGAATATTGTGTTTTTCAACACGTTTGCGAATGTTAGTTTTACTCCCATTTTTACCCCCAAATTTCTTTGATAAAAGTAGTAAAGGCTTCCTTATATTTAAATCTTTCCTTTTTTTCCTTTATTTCCCTTGTTTCCAATTATCCTTTTTCTTCTTTTTTTTCTTTCTAAACACCAAAAACTATATAAATTTTAGAATCAATAAATTTAATATGATTTTAAGAGATTTACTAACCGATTATGCATCAATTAACATTTTAAAGTTCTTATATGATAGGGAATCAGAAAATAACTCTATTTATTCTATAAAATTTAAAGAAATTATAAAAAAATTCCCTCAATTCAAAAATATAGAAAAATCATTATTTATTTTAAAAAAATTAAACCTAATAGATGAAGATTTATCAAAAGAAGATAAAATAATTGTTATTTCTGGAAAAGGAAAGCATTTTATTGATATTTTTGATAAATTAGTTCAATTAACCAGTATTAAAAATGACCTTGAAAACAAAAAATTGCAAAAATCATTTCAAATCAAATATGATTTAAATCAGAAAGAAAAGAAGATCATGGTTCTCGTCTATAAATTATCTAAAGAAACAGGAAACAATAAAGTCTTGTTTGATGATCTGATACGTGAATTATATCCTAAAAATAATGTAAACACGTCGGAAATTGAAAAAAACATAAATCAATTAGAAGACTTAAACTTAGTTGAAAAGACCCAAGTAAAGAACAAATCCTTTATTGAATTGACACCGACAGGAGAAAGAACAATAAAAGAGCAATTAGTAGAATCACTTCTTTAGAATTTTTATTAGCTCTTTTTCATCGATATTTGATCTTAGACTATTTGGAGCAAAATGTGTCTCTGCAGCCTTATACCCTTTTTTCTTTATTCTTTTAATAATCTCCTCCTGCTTGATCATCTTTAATTTATTCTTCTTGCATATCTTAGGAAGGCTATAAAATCCAGCAACAGGAATCTTTGATTCCTTTTCAATAATTCTTAAAAATTTCTCATCACTCTTCTTTGCTATTTTACTGGCAATCTTCGAGTCAAACAATTCTCCTAGCCATAAAGGCCCTGCTTCATTAAACAATCCATGCATCTTCAAAATCTCATCAACCTTTTTCTTTCCTTTCTCGCATCTGAAAAATATCCTGAAATAATGGTCTTTGAAATAAGAAAAAATAGGAGTTAAAGCCTTGTCATGATCAGCTCCAATTAACTGGATCTTTCTTATTAATATACGCAGCCCTGTTTCATGCATCCTTTCATCTCTTTTAGGCTTTGCCCAGTATTTTCTTAAACAAGCATTGACAAATGCTCCAGCTAAACAGCCTGTATCAGTTGCAGTTACAGCAAAAATCCCTTTTCTGCTTAATCTTTTGACAGCAGAATCCAAAAAAGGATTAGGGCCCCCATAAGGGTCAATATCAATATAATCAAAACCAGGATGCTCCAGCATGAATAAATTAGCATCTTGATTAAAAACTTCAATTTTAGATTTAATCTTATTAATCTTCAAATTTTGTTTTATAACTTTAACAGAATTCTTGTCAAAATCATTAAACTTGACAACCTTGATTTTTGTTTTAGGCAATTCTTTCAAAAATCTGATTCCTCTTATCCCTGTTGCAGACAAAGGAAGACCGATCTGCATTTCTTTATTATCAATAACATCTAATAATAAAATAGAAATATCTCTATTTAGCTTCATAACAGGATTATAAAAAACAGGCAGTTTTTTGCTGATCTTTTCCTCAACACCTATCTTAATCTTTGCTTTTCCTTCTTCTATAATTTTATACATACAAACAAAGAAAATACTAACCTTTAAAAACTTTAACTTTATCCCAAATCCTGATGAAAAATGCCAGCTATAAGAAGTCCAATATGCACAGTAGAAGGTCATGTAGACCATGGAAAAACTTCTATCTTAGATCAAATTAGAGGGACCTCTGTAGTTAGAGGAGAAGCTGGCGCAATTACACAGGCAATTGGTGCATCTATTATACCTCTTTCTATAATTCAGAAAACTTGCGGAGAACTGCTTAAAAAGTTAAACATGCAGTTTACTATTCCTGGCTTGTTATTTATAGATACACCAGGACACGCAGCATTTACAGCATTAAGAAAGCGTGGAGGAAACTTGGCAGATATAGCTATTGTTGTCATTGATATTAATGAAGGCATAATGCCGCAGACAAAAGAGGCAATTGAAATTCTTAAATCCTATAAAACACCATTTATAATTGCAGCAAATAAGATTGATATAACAGGATTAAAAAATCCAACTAACAAGCCTATACTTCAAGCAATAGAAGAGCAGGATCCAAATACAAAAGCAAAAATTGAAACTAAATTATATGAACTTGTTGGAAAACTGCATGAGATGGGATTCCAATCAGAAAGATTTGACAGGGTTCAGGATTATACAAAACAGATTGCTATTGTTCCAACTTCAGCGCAGACAGGAGATGGAATTCCAGAACTATTGATGGTTATAACAGGCCTAGCTCAAAGATATTTAGAAGAATGCCTTAAATGCGATGCAGAAGGCCAGGGAAAAGGCATAATATTAGAGGTAAAAGAAGAAAAAGGACTAGGAACCACAATTGATGTTATTTTGTATGATGGTAATCTTAAAAGAAATGATACAATAGTTATCGGCTCATTAACAGATCCGATTGTAACAAAAGTTAGGGCATTATTAGAGCCAATACCTTTAGCAGAAATGCGTGAGAAAAAAACAAAATTCAAGCCTGTCCAGACAGCAACAGCAGCAACTGGTGTTAAAATATCAGCTCCTGGATTAGAAAATACAACAGCTGGAATGCCGTTGCTTTCAGCAAAACCTGAAACAATAGAACAGGCAAAACAAGAAGTGCAGAAAGAAGTTGAAGAAGTTTTAATTGAAACAGACAAAAATGGAATAATAGTAAAAGCAGACACCCTTGGAAGTTTGGAAGCAGTTGATAAATTATTGAAAGAAAAAAACATCACAATCAGAAAAGCAATAATAGGCAATATTACAAAAAAAGATATCTCAGAAGCAGAATCAGTCTATGAAGAAGACCCATTTAAAGCAGTTATTCTTGGATTTAATATTGATATCTCTCCAGATGCAGAAGACATAGCAAAAACAACAAAAGCAAAAATAATTACAAATGCTGTTATCTATAAACTTATTGAAGATTTTGAAAAGTGGCAGGATCAGGAAAGAAAAAAACAAGAGGCAAAAAAATTAGATATATTAACAAGACCTTGCAGACTAAAAATGCTTGGCAAAGGATATATATTCAGGCAAAGCAATCCTGCTGTTTTTGGAGTAGAGGTGTTGCAGGGAGAGCTTAAAGCAGGAACATCATTGATGAAGCCTGATGGAACAATGCTTAAATCAGTAAAATCAATACAATTAGAGCAGGAGACAATTGAAAAAGCAGAAAAAGGAAAACAGGTTGCAGTTTCAGTTCCTGGCATTACAATAGGAAGGCAGATAGGAGAAGAAGAAATCTTGCTTTCAGATATTCCAGAAGAAGACTTTAGAAAATTAAAAGAATTAAAACAATATTTGTCAAAAGAAGAGATTGAATTACTGAAAGAAATAGCTGAAATAAAAAGAAAACATAATCCGGTTTGGGGGGTTTAAATTTGGACATAGAAGTTGAAGTCAGAAGCTTTATTTCTGAAGAACAATACAATCAATTATTAGAATTTATGCAAAAAAATGCCAAACTGATAAAAAAAGACAGTCAGATTACATATTATTTCTCAGGAGAAAATGATTTAAGAATCCAGAAAAATGATTTCTTCTCAAAAATCTGGCTAAAATCAGGAAATATCCATGATCCTCATAGAAAGGAGATAGAAGTTAAGTTTGAAAAAGAAAAATTTGAGCAATTAGAAAAATTGTTTCTGTCTTTAGGCTATATTATTGATATAAAATGGTTTAGAAAAAGAAATTTGTTCAATTGGAATAATATAAACGTTGCAGTTGATTTTACAAAAGGATATGGTTATATAATAGAATTGGAAAAGATGTCAAATGAGCAAGAAAAAGAACAGGTTTATGATTTTTTAAAAAATAAATTAAAAGAACTTAATATCAAATTAACACCAAAACAAGAATTTGATAAAAAATTTCAGTATTATAAAGAGAATTGGCAGGAATTGACGAAATGCTTACGAACGAAGTGAGTAAGGTTTAACATTTTTGAAGAAAATGATAAAAAATGCAAAAATCCTAAACAAAAAACAAATCAAAGAAATTTTATCTTTAATTAAACAGCAATGGAATGCAGATATTGATTTAGATTATGCTTTTCTTCAGGATAAAGAAGATAAAATCTTCATAATAAACAAAGAATTTGCAGAAATAGACCTGACAAAACTAAGAATAAATAACATGGGGTTATATATTGCACAAAAAATGGTTGATGGGCTTAGATTAAGTATAGAAGGCTCGCAAATAATAGGTCCAAAAGCAAAAAATAATATCTTAGAATTAGATGACAAACAAACAAAACAATGGCTGCAAGGATATGACATAGAAATAAAAACAGAATTAAAAAATTATGTTATCTTAAAACATAATAAAGATTTTTTAGGAACAGGAAAGATAAAAGAAAATAAAATTTTAAATTATATTCCAAAATCAAGAAGATTAAAAATTATAATCTAGATTTTTCTCACTGTTCCTTCTTCAGCATTTACTTCAATAAAATCCCCATCTTTAAACACCCTTGTTCCATTTACTGTACCAACAATACAAGGGATGTTAAATTCTCTTGCAATAATAGCAGTATGGCAAGTTATCCCTCCTGTATCAGATACCATTGCAGAAGTTTTTGCCATCAATGGAACCATACTTGGCTGAGTATTTGTAGTAACCAAAATTTCTCCTTTATTAAATTTATTAGCTTCTTCTTCAGATTTATCAGTGCCATAAGGATAAACAATTCTTGCAATCCCTCTAACTATTCCCCGGCAGGCAACAGCACCTTTTACTTGATTTCCATCTTTAGTAGGATTTACTATATTCAATAATTCAATAGCATCATTTCCTGTTTTAATCCCATATTTTCCATCTTTAATAATAACAGCAAGACATTTTTTTCTTTTTTCCAGTTCTTCTTCACTAATTTTTATTTTTTTAACAAAAAAATTCTCAACATCTTCAATCAGAAAATAACTAAAAAAATCTTTTATTGTAATATTCATCCTTTTGCTGATTTCTTCAAACAAGAGAATCAGCCTAAGTTCATAACCTGCCCAAATCTGTTTTGTTTCAAATCTATAATAACCTATTTCCTGCAGCATTTCAGCATAATCATTAAGAGTTTTATTATTACATATTCTAAAAATTTCATCTTGTTTTTCTTTTAGATTTATCTTTTTAATTTCTTCTGATTTTTCTTTTCTATGTTGTTCCCTCAACATCTGAATAATTTTTTTCTTGTCCCATATATTGACAAAAAAACAAGGAAAATCCTCAATGAACTTCCAAATCTCTTCTTCATCAAATTCTTTTGATAATAATTCATTCCATCTTTCTTTATGTCTTGCAATCAAATTATTTTTAATAGAATCAGTAATAATTCCATATTGTTCATTAACATTCTCAAAATTTTTTGCAAGAATATATCTTACAATTACTGAAGCTTCAGCCTCAGTTTCATGTCTTGTTGATCTATAGTAAGCTCCTGATTCTAATAGAAAATTCATTAATTCTTTGAACAATAGGTAAATTTGCCTATCATTTAATTTACTCAAGTCTTTTTTCTTTATTCTTTGTATAATCTCTTCAAATTCTTCTAATTGTTTCTCATATTTTTTAACTATCCTCTTAAAATTTGAAATATCTAAGAAATATTTTCCATGCTCTTCCATTATTTTATTCATAACTTCTTTCGGACAAAATGTTCTGATTAACTCTCCTTTTATCTTGAATGATATATATTCATCTAAATCATTCCCAATAACATATGGATATAATAAGATGTTTCTTGTAAATATATCCATAATAAAAGAAGAATATGTTTCCTCCCATACTGCTACATATTCTTTTTTCATTTTTAAGAATATTTTTCAATAATCTTAGGAATCATCTCGTCTACAGCTTGTTTGATTTCTTCAAGCACAGGTTTTTTTGCTTTATATGTTCCGCCTAAAACATCATTTATTCCTAAGACAGTCATCTTTTCCTCAGGTAAATCTATTAGTTCTTTTTCTTTATCACTTGCAACAATTATATGTGCTTGTTTAAGATCAGATTCCAATAGCTGTTGATGGTATCCAGAAGGATAAGGCAATCCTGTTTCATCACAAAATCTTTCTATAATAATACTATACATGTGTCTTTCTTCAGCTAATATATGCCTAGCTAATGTTTGTTCATCTACCTTTTCATCCATCATATTTCTTATATTCTCAGAATAGTTTCCTGGAGATGAAACTGCTCTAGCTAATGCTCCATCAACATATTTTTCAGGTATACCATTTTTACCTGCTATCATATCTGAATAATATTTTGCCTTTACTCCTCTTCCTAATGATTCTAAATCTGAACCAAGCTGATCAAGTCTTCCGCCTATACAAGCATCAATTGATGGAGACCTAAATGCGTTGGCAGCACATACAACCACAATTTTTCTTAATTTCATTTTTCTTTTCCTCCTCTAAACACCAGCTATCACTATAAGATGGTAAGATATAAACTTTAGTGGTATCCTATAATACCATAATATTTATAAATAAAATAATCATAATCTTTGCTATGAACTTAGAAAATCTAAAAGAATTAGGATTGACAAAAGGGCAGATTAGTGTATATTCTGCAATTTTGGAATTAGGAATCTCTGGCCTTAACAAAATTCATGAAAAGACAGGGATTGAAAGAAGGAACATCTATGATATCCTAAATAAGCTGATAGAAAAAGGATTGATTTCTTACACAGTTGAAAAAGGAAAAAGAACGTATCAATGTACTCATCCTAACAAAATCTTAGAAGAGATTAAAGCAAAAGAAGAAAATTTGAAGGAATTAAGAAAACAAGTCCCTCAAATTAAAGATTTATTTGATATTTCAAGACCAGAAATAAGAGCAGAAGTTTACAGAGGAAATGAAGCAATAAAATCATTGATGAATGAATCTTTAGAATATAAAGAACATTATTGGATTGGAGGAAATGCAGGAATACAGTATACTCCCTTAAAATACTGGTTTAATCATTGGATGAAAAAAAGAATTGAGAAAAGATGCATGATGTATGATCTTGTAGATTATGGAAGATTTCTTGATTACTTCAAATCAAACAGCCTAAAAAAACAAAAAAAAGAATTTTACAGATTAAGGGAGCTTCCAAAAGACTTGTCATCACCTATGGTAATCTTGATATTTGGAGATAAAGTTGCACAAATCTTATGGAACAAGCAGTCTTTTGCATTTGTTCTGGAATCAAAAGAAATAAAAGAAAGTTTTATGAAGTATTTTAATTATTTTTGGAAAAGAGCAAAAAATAAAACTTCTATTTAATCAGCTCTTCCATCTTTTTCTTTTTGCCTCCTTTAGCAGCTTTCATAGCTTCTTTAGCAGCTTTTTCCAAGTCAACACCTAATTCCTTCAGAGCTTTTATATGCATCTGCATTAATTGTTCAACTATTGCTAGTATCTTTTGCATCTCTTCTCTTTCTTTTGCTAATGTAGCTAAAGATCCTTTATGAAAACCAACTTGTTCATCTTTTGAAGCTTGAGCTTTTTTTGCCATAATTATCACCTTTAAGAAAGATTATAATCATAATATATAAAACTTGTCTTATTTTATATGCAGTTCAAGAATATCTTTATCTATCAATTCTTTGTCCATCTTATGGAATATCTGTCCGTCAAATTTAGCTGATTTTCCCCACACTCTTGCAAACTTAAACTTGTCAACAAAATCTCTATGAAGTTTTTCGCATACATCTTTTATTGTGCATCCTTTAAACATTATCAGCGGTTCTTCCATATCAGCAGGCTTGTTAACTTCTTTTAGAAATATCCTGATAAATCCCATTCTTTCATAAATTTTCTCTCTTAATTCTTCTATGCCTATCTCTTTTTCAGCAGAGACAACAACATCTGGTTTTATTTTTTTCTTAATCTCGTTTAACTTAGTTTCGTCAACCAAATCAATCTTTGTAATGATAGTCAATGCCTTTGTATATTTTTTATTGCCTTCAATGATATCAATTAATTCATCAGCATTTATATCTGTCCTTATAAGGATATCAGCATTTGCTATCTTCATTTCTCTTGCAATTTCTGTGACTGTTTTTTTATCAATTTTAGTAAGCTTTATTGTTGCACCTATTCCGATGCCTCCTCTTGGTTTTTTTGTTATTCTTACATCAGGTTTTTTTTGGTTTATTCTTACTCCTGTTTCATAAATCTCTTTTAGTATTGCATTATAGTGTTCAGGATATATAGCATCAACTAAAATCATTATCAAATCAGCATTTCTTATAATTCCTAATACTTCTTTTCCTCTTCCTCTTCCAGAAGCAGCTCCAGAAACAATTCCAGGAACATCAATAATTTGTATTTTTGCAAATTTATATTCCATCATGCCAGGAACAGCGCTTAATGTTGTGAAAGCATATGTTCCAACGTCAGATTTAGCTTTAGTCAGTTTATTTAATAAAGTAGATTTTCCTACAGAAGGAAAACCAAGCAGAACAACTGTTCCATCTCCTGTTTTTCTTACAGTAAATCTGTCATCTCCTCTTGCTTTTCCTGCAGAAGATCTTTGCAAAGCCCTCTCCTTAAGCATAGCAAGCTTTGCTTTCATTAATCCGATGGCATGCTGTGTTCTTTTATTGTACTTTGTTTTTGATATCTCTTCCTCTAATTCTCTTATTCTCTCGTTTGCACTAAGCTTTTTTCTTTCAGTAAGCTGCGCTTTTTCTCTTTTCTTTGCCTTTTCAACTCCTTTCTTTCCAGCCATAATTTGATTATAATAATAAGATTTATAAACTTTTATTTTTTTATTTTAAAGATGGCAGAATGGATTTCAAATGCAATGATCTATCTTAATAATATCTTTTCTCAATTTTTTATAAAATTTATAGTGTCAATTATAATATTATTAATAGGATTTATAATAGGAAGAACAGTAGAAAAAATCCTGCAGAAAATCCTGCATGAAGTAGAATTAAATAAAAATATTAAAAAAGCAGGGATTAAGTTCCCTATTGAAAATATTATATCCAGTTTTACTAAATACTTCATCTATTTTATAGCTGTTATCTGGGCTTTAACTGAACTGGGCCTTACAACAACTGTTTTAAATATGATTTCAGCAGTTATCTTAGTCTTGATATTGATTTCATTAGTGTTGGCAATTAAAGATTTTATTCCTAATATAATTGCTGGATTTTTTATTCATAGAAAAAGAATGTTTAAACAAGGAGATAATATAACTGTCAAAGATTTAAAAGGGATTATACAGAAAATCACCTTGACTGAAACAGAAATAAAAACAGAAAAAGGAGATATTATATATATCCCAAATTCAATAATTAAGAAAGAAGTAGTAATCAAAAAGAAATAATTTAAGCAACCTTTTCTAGCATACTAACAATATTCCATATCTGTGTTCTAGTATAAGGCTCTAGATTAGGATCATCAGCAATATCATCTAATTCGTGAAGTACTTTATTGACTTTTATCTTTATATCACCATCTTCTTTTAACATTTCATTTACTATTCTTACTTTATCTTTTACATTTCTTGGAACAGTATTATCTCCTTCCAAATCTATTAATATTTCTATTATTTCCTGCATTTTATTCTTTCTTTTTTTCTTTTAATTCTTTCATTACTTCTGCTTGAACAGTTCCAGCCTTTTCTTTAATCTGGCCTTCCTGCTTTTCAAGTGTTTTAATTCTAAGCTCAACCATTTCCTTTTTTTTCTTCAAATCATTTTCTAATTCTTCCTTATTGCTGCTAACCATTATATTTCCTACTATCTTGTAAGCTTCTTTTGTTTTTTCAAGTTCTTTTAAAGCGCTCTCTATTTCAATAAGCTGTGCTTGAAATTGTTGTTTTTGAACAAGAAAACTTTGCATGCTCTGTTCCATCATTTGTAACTGTGAAATCTTTTTTTCTGTTTCTTTATCAACCATTTTATTCCTCCTAAATCAATTGTGTAATAATCACGGTTTTTGTAGTGGCGGGACATTCAACCCAGTTGTGAGGAACTGGGGTGGTTTTATATCAGCGTTAGCTGATTTTTCCAATCTTTTCATAAACTGTTAATAATTTACTGATTGAATTCATCATAGCTCTTAAAGCTATCGAATCTTTTGCTTTTATTTTTAATAATAAATATTTATCTTTTTGCTTTAAATCAACAGCTGCTCTGTCCCCTTTTAAAATTTCAGGTTGAAAACACTCAAATAATTTCTTTGAATCACCAAAGACTTTTAAGTCTAGTTCATAATTCATCTTGCTTTAACTTTAGTTGATACACTTCTTGGTTTAAATAGCATCTTGCTTCCGCAATAAGGACATCTAACTCTTTTTCTTAAGTATTCAGCGCTTACTTTTTTATTACAGCTAAAACATTTATAACTTACCATCTTACTCCTCCTTTTTAGCCTCAGTTTCTTTTTTTACTTCCTCTTCTTTTTCTTCTTCTGTAACAATCTTTTTGATTGAATAAGCTTTTCCTGTAAACTTTGCTCCGCATTTTCTGCAGGACCAAATTCCAACAGACAATCTTTTTGCCTTTAAACTATAACAATAAGGACATTGATGTTTTCCTTTTTGTATATTCTCTATTTTAGCAAGTTTAAATTTAATGCTTCTTCCATATCTTGGTCCAAATCTTTTTACACTTCCTAATTTCTGAATTTCTGCCATTTTAAAGTTTATTTTGTTTTTTTAAGATGGGGCTACCCGGACTTTCTCCAGCGCCCCTTTTTATAATAGGGCTGCTGATTCGAACCGGGGTCATCCGCTCCCAAAGCGGAAAGGATTATTCCAGGCTACCCCATAGCCCCTTAATTAAACAAAAAAACTATATTTTGTTTATAAATCTTGCTATATTACCGGGTCTGTCCCAAGTCGCCAATTGGCAAGTGAACTAGCTATAGGCTCGTAAGACTACATCGTCAGCCGACATCTTTATTTAATAGCTGTTTCGGCTGAGTGAACGAGACTTGGGACAGACCCCTATATTACCCTAAATTTTATAAATAGCAACTTCATCTGTTGTAGTTATGGCACTTACAACAAAACAAAAACATGAATTGAAAAAATTCATCACAGAATTAAGCAAACATAGAGGAAGACACACTGAATTAGTTAGTGTATACATTCCTTCTGGTTATGATATGAATAAAATATTAACTCATTTAAGCCAGGAACAAGGCACTGCAACTAATATAAAATCAACTTCTACAAGAAAAAATGTTATTGATGCTTTGGAAAGAATGATTCAACATTTGCGTATTTTCAAAAAAACTCCAGAACATGGCTTGGCTGCTTTCTCAGGCAATGTTGCTGAACGAGAAGGCCAGTCAGATGTTCAAGTCTGGTCAATTGAACCTCCAATACCATTGAAGATTAGAATTTATAGGTGTGA
>JAHWIB010000070.1 GCA_019322815.1 Candidatus Woesearchaeota archaeon
CTTTATTTTCAACACATCCAAATGTTGAAGAAAGAATTAAAAGATTAAATTCATTAAAACTTAAGGGGTGAATTAAAAATGCCAAATGCATTAGTATATATTCTTATAATAACAAGCTATGGAAAAAAGAAATCAGTTGCAAATAAACTTCTTAAATTCAATCAAATAGAAGATGTTCATGAAATATATGGACAGTATGATATTATAATAAAAGTCAGCGCTCCTGATATAAAAAAATTAGAGGATTTTATACAAAACAATATCAGAACAATAAAAGATATACAAGCAACACAAACATTAGTTGTCAGTGATATTCCGATTAAATAATTATTCTAGATATTCATTATCTAGAATTTCTCTTATCTTTTTAGCTTTTATTTCTCCTATTTTTCCAACTTTCTGCAGTTTCTCTTCTTTTGCATTGACAATCTTCTTAACAGTCTTAAACTTCCTAAGCAATTCTTTGGCAAGAGTTCCACCAACATTTGGCAGTGCAGAAACAACATATTCCTGCTGTTCTTTCAATGACAAAGGTTTTCTGTCAGCGTGCATTGAGAAATCTTTTCCAGTCTCTTCCTGCTCTCTTTTTGCAATAGCCATCAGCAAAGCAGCACTTTCTTTAGGATTCTTTGTAAATAAAACAGGAATACCATAGCTGACTGCAATTGTTGCTAACATTCCTCTTATAGCATTTGGATGAATATTTCTCACAGAAAACAAGTCCTGCTCTCCTTCAACAATAACTAAAGATCTTTCAAAATTATTTTTGATCTGCTTAGCTTGTTCAAGCAGCCTGCCGTCTATAATTGAATTTACAAAATCTTCAACTGTCTTGAACTCAACGCCGCATCTGGAGCTCAAGATATAATCAGCTGTATCCAATTGTTCTAACTTCAAATCAGTGTTCAGATCAACCAATTCCTTTATTACTCCGCTTCCTTTTTCTCTATGGTCTGCAAATATCTTTATTTTATTCTCTTCTTTTGGAACAAATCTGGAAAGATCATCCTGAGAAGGATCTTTTAATGTTAAATTTGATTTTAAACTTAATAGATTTCTATACATCCTTTTTTCTTTATGATGGGCGCTCCATCTATATCCTTCATCTCTTGTATTCTCTGTCATTAAAATTATAACTCTTCCTTTTTCCTGCCTTCCTGTCCTTCCTCTTCTTTGGATATGCCTTATTGCAGAAGGGATTGGTTCGTAAAATACAACAAGATCAACCTTTGGTATATCTAGCCCTTCTTCTCCAACAGAAGTTGCAACTAAAACATTGAACTCATTATTTCTGAACTCATCAAGCATCTTTTTCTGCTCTTTCTGTGATAATCCGCTATCGCTTTTTTTCTGCTGTCCGACAAATAATTTTGCATTAACTCTATCCATCTTATTTAATTCTTCAACAATATTTTTTGCATTGTCTCTATACTGATTAAAAACAATAATCTTAACTTCTTCATTGATCTCCTTTTCAATCAGTTTCTGTAATTCAATAAGTTTTGGATGCTGAAAACCTTTTTCAAACATAGTCTGTGTTTTGATTAAGGCAGACCTAAAATTTATGTCAGCGACAATATTCTTCACAGCCTTTGTTTTTGAAGAATATCCTTCTTTTTGAAGTTTATTCAAATATTCATTCAAAGCATTGATCCCCTGTGTTTCTAATAGTTCAAGGCCGTGCTGTACTTTCATTATTTCAGCTAAGACAGATATTGCATTCCATAAAACAAAATCTTTTTCTCCAGAAGCAGCTCTTCCTCTTAATTGAGCCTGCAATGCCAGTAAATCTGTTTTATTTACAAAGCTTATATCTTTTCTTTGTAATATCCCCCATTTTTTAAGTTTTGAAACCCTGTCTTTAACAATTGCTTTTAGAAGTCCCTGAACCTCTTCAAATGGTGGAGGTAGTTTTACCTTAATCCATTCTACTTTGATCTCTTTTATATAAGGCTTGACATCAGGATCTTGGTCTGTTCTGACTTCAACCTTCTCAACAAATAAATTATTAACAACCTCTTGAATCTTTTCTATTTCAGAACCAGGAGAAGCAGTTAATCCTAAGATTCTTGGATATTTTGCTTTTTTATAATACTGCTTTGCAACAAAGACATAAGCATAATCTCCAACTGCTCTATGCGCTTCATCAAAAACAAGCAAAGAAACATCCTCTAAATTTATTCTTCCTGTTATAATATCATTTTCAAGCCCTTGAGGGGTTGAAAAGATAATCTTAGCTGATTTCCATAGTTCAGCCCTTTTCTCAGGCTTCACAAATCCTGTAAAAACAACAAATTCCTCTGAAGAAATATCTAAATACTTCTTAAAAGTCTCAATATGCTGCTCAACCAAAGGCCTTGTTGGAGCCAGAATCAAAACTTTAGAGTTAGGATACTGCTTAAATCTTTGAATAGCCAACATCATAGATATAGCTGTTTTTCCCATTCCAGTTGGAAGCACAACTAAAGTATTGTTGCTGACAGTTGTAGATAATATAGTTTCTTGATATAATCTTGGTTTAAAATCTTTGAGCATCATCAAGAATAAGAATATTTGCTTTAAATAGGTTTTGGTGGTGCTTGTCCAGTGCTAAACTGGACTCGCTTCTTCCAGTCCAGTGCTAACCTATCTTCTTGCCAACACTAACCTTTGTTTCTTTTATAACTTCATTTAATGTTTCTTTTATATCTTCTATCTCTGTTTTTAATTTGCTTAATTCTTCTATCATCATATCTCTGAATGATTCAAATTCTGCTATGAACTGCCCAAATTCTTCTTTTGTTACCACGTTGCCCCCGCATTAAATGATCTAAATCTTGATATATCCTTTTTTATGGATATAATACCCTGCAATTACACCAATTATAAAAAGTATTGCAATTATTTTAGCATTTACCTTATATGAAGGATATGCTCCTAGCATATAACCAAAAAGGAATCCAACTATAATTAAAAAAAATGGAAACAAGGGCTGTTTGCCTTTTTTCTTATAAATCCATCTTCCTGAAAGCAGTCCAGCTAAAAATATAATAAAATAATTTATCCAGGGATTAGGCAAAGCAATTGAAACAAAAAATCCTAAAAGAAGCAAAACTACAAAAAATACTTCTGCCCAGCTTTTCCACATAGCAATCCCTACACTCATTTTACCATGCAACCATCTCAAATTTTATATAATAAACCAGCCATAATATTGCTCCTATTATTATTGCCCATACCCATGAAAATACCTGTAGTCCTAAAACCAAAATAGTATATATAACTATTGTTGCAAAAAGAAAAGCATACATAGATCTAGAAGCAAAAAACATGTAATGGCCGTCTAATGGTGGTATTGGAAGCATTTGTGCAGCAGCCAAGACCAAATTAAAGATAAATATCTTATCAAATAAAGGAAAAGCATTCCCTAAGATATAAAGATTGATGTTCTTAAAAATAGTGCCCAAAGTAATTGATGCA
>JAHWIB010000027.1 GCA_019322815.1 Candidatus Woesearchaeota archaeon
TGTTTTAAATCATTTATAAATAGATAATAGTCTTTATTATTGTTCTTCTATGTTCCATAAGCTTTATTTTAGGAAAATAAGGTTTTTTTTGCCTCTTTTTTCCTTATAAATGATTTTTCTTGATTCTAATTCCATAAGAAGCCTTGAAAGATGGGCTTTAGAAAATCCAGTTACAACCCTTAATGTTCCTTGCTCGCATTGATCATCTCTCTGTTTAAGAATCCTTACAATCTGCTGCTCTTCTTCTTTTAGATGTTCAGTTATATCCTCTTTTTTAGATTTTTTTCTATCAGTTGAACCAAATTTTTTAATATAAAAGATATAACCAATAAAACTAAGAATAATAAAAATAACCAATACAATAATCAATGGAATCAAATTTATTCTTGTTTTATACATTGCAAATATTGAAATTTCTTCTCCTTGCTTTAAATCAGATCTTTCCCAGATAAAGATCAGGCTTCTTCCATCTGTTGCTGCTGTATCAGGCCTTGGATATATTGAGCCTGTTGTATCTTTAATCGGTTTTCTTAAAACAGCTTCTTCTGGAAGAACTAATGTAATTTTGAGATTTTCTGTGTCATATAATACTGGAAAATTCAAAAGAAAATTTGTATTGTCTATGAATTCTTCTGTGATATAACTTAATCTTATTTCATCGTTTTTGTTTAAATCTAGATCAAGATTATTATTCTGGATTACTGCTTCTGTTTTTACATTGTTTATATACAATTCAATTGTTTCTGCATCTTCTGGTATTGGAAAAATTAATGTTTCTGATTGATCTACTTTTATTATTGATTGTACAACTATCCTGCTTCCTACTATGTTGTATTGGACTTCTTGAGATTCTATTGCATAAGATATATTTATCACTAAAAGAAATGCAAGAATAAAAGCAAATATCTTCAAAATATTCATAGTATAGTGACGAAATTGAAGAAATATATAAAATTAGTGAATTTAACAGCTGTAATAAGTTTTCAGAAAATTTAAATAAATATACTGATTAATAGGATATATGAAAAGACCAGGAGGAGTAGAAGCATCTATTATACTGATTTTCTTATTTGGAGGATTTAGCTTGTTAATTTTTCTTGTTGTTTTGATTATGCTGGGCTATTATCCTGGCTATGATATAATAGGGGAAATTGTATTGAGCAAAATTTCTTTTATAACATGGGCTTTGGTCTGGATGTTTGTCTTGATTCTGTTAATCGTTGGAGGAATTGGATTAATAAAATACAAAAAATGGGCAAGAAAATTAGTTGTCTATACTTCTTTTGCAGGCATATTAGCTTTAGTATTCAGCACTTTAGCCACAGGCAGTATAGTTATAGGAATAATTCCTTTAGCGCTTTTTGCATGGCTGATTCTATATTTCAATAAAAAAGAAATAATAAAGTTATTTAAGGCCTAAGCTCCTAACTGGCCTTCTGTAAGTCCTTTTCTTTCAACAATCTGTTTTACTATCTTTGATTGAAGTTCATCAGGCAGTTTCTCAAATGTCTGGTCTATCAATGAACTAGAGCCACGTCCGCCAGTTGATGATCTAAGATCAGAACTCCATCCAATCATCTCTGCTACAGGCAGTTTGGCTTTTGCTGTAAACATTGTTCCTTCCTGGTTCATCTCTAACAATTGGCCTCTTTTGCTTGTTACTAATTTAGAGATCTCTCCCATGTAGTCTGCTGGCGCTTCTATCAATATTGTCTGTATAGGCTCATATAGAACAGGAGCTGCTGTCATCATTGCTCCTTTTATACCTTCTCTTACAGCAGGATATACCTGTGCTGGACCTCTATGGATTGCATCATCATGCAGTTTCATATCCATCAATCTTATCTTACATTTGACACAAGGCTCTTTTGCCAAAGGTCCATTCTTCATAACATCTTCAAAAGTGTCAAATATCAGTTCAATAACTTCTCCTAAATAAACCTGTCCTCTTGTTTCGTCAATAAAAATATTGCCATGAAAAATATTCTTGACTTTTTCAGCTATTTTTGAATCCATTCCTGCTTTTACAAATTCGTCTCTGATAGCAGGATCTTTTTTCTTTATTCTTCCTTCAGGAATTTTTCCTGAGGTTATAACATTATAAACAGGCTCTTCTAGAGGCTCAACAACAAAATAGAACTTATTATGCTTATTTGGTGATTTTCCTTCAACTTCCTGGGAAACCTTTCTTATTGATTCTCTATAAACAACTATTGGAGGAGAGGTCTTGATCTCAACTCCTTTGTTCTTTTTGATCCTATCTTCTATAACTTCCAAGTGAAGCTCTCCCATTCCATGCATCAGATGCTCTCCTGTTTCTTCATTGATTTCAATCTTTATAGAAGGATCTTCTTTAGCAACCTGCCTTAAAACATCAATTAATTTTGGAAGATCAGAAGGTTTTGTAGCTTCAATAGCTTTTGTAATAACAGGCTCAAATATATGAGTTATTTCTTCAAATGGCGTTTCTGGCTCTAAAGTTATTGTTTCTCCTGGAAATGTTTTTACTCCTGCAACTCCTATGATATTTCCTGCCTGGCTGCTTTCTATAATCTCTCTTTTTGCTCCATTATAAATAAATACCTGCTGTATTCTTGAATTTTGCTTCTGCCTGTTAAGATAGACTTCTACTCCTCTTTTTACTGTCCCAGAAAATAATCTGCCGCAAGAGATCTCTCCTGCCTGGGGATCAATAACTATTTTTGTTATAACTAATGATAATTTTCCTTCTGAATTGCATTTTAATAAAGATAAACCCATCTCACTTTCAAGATCTCCTCTCCATATTTTTGGTATTCTATATACTTGAGCATCTAAGGGATTTGGCAAGTGCCTTATAACCATATTAAGAACAACTTCATGCAATGGAGCTTTAGATGCTAATTCTTTTATCTTTTCAGGATCCCCTGATTCATAAGCATCAATTATATCTTTGAAAGTAATATTATTCTTCTGCATATATGGTATACTTAAAGCCCAATTTTGAAATGCAGAACCAAAAGCAACAGAACCATCCTGAACATTAACCTGCCATCTTCCGCCGTATTCTTCTTCTGCTATATCTCTTATTAATTTATTAACATGAGTTATTATCTTGATGAACCTTTCCTGCATTGCTTCTGGAGTTAATTTTAATTCTTTGATTAGCCTGTCAACTTTGTTGATAAATAATATTGGCTTGACTCTTTCTTTCAAAGCCTGCCTTAATACTGTTTCTGTCTGCGGCATGATTCCTTCTGAAGCGCACACTAAAACAATTGCTCCATCAACAGCTCTCATTGCCCTTGTTACATCTCCTCCAAAATCAACGTGTCCTGGAGTATCTAATAAATTGATAAGATATTCTGAATTATCAAAAGTATGAACCATAGAAACAGCAGCAGTATCGATTGTAATACCTCTTGCCTGCTCATCAGGGCTGAAGTCAAGCTTTAATGCTTTTCCAGCATCTTCTTTTGACATCATTCCTGCTCCTGCCAACAGGTTGTCAGAGAATGTTGTTTTTCCATGATCAATATGAGCAGCAATAGCAATATTTCTAATGTTCTCAGGATTCTTAGAAATTCTCGTTACCTTATCAACCATCTTTTCTGCCATTTTAATTTACCTTAGATGTTTTTCACTAACTGTTTCATATGAATGAAGTTCTAAATCACTAAACCATAATTTTACTTCATGCTGTGCATCCTTTTTATCTCCAGATGCATGAATCAAGTTTCTTATTGCTTTTTTCTTTTGATCTGCAAAATCATATGAATGCAATGCAAAATCTCCTCTTATTGTTCCTGCTGGGGCTGTTCTTGGCTCTGTTGGGCCGACTATCTTTCTTACAGCTTCAATAGCATGAGGACCTTCAAGAGCAATTGCAACTACAGGACCTTCTGTAATATATTCTAATAGCCAGTCTCTTACATGCTTGCCTCTTCTTTTTGTAATATCTTCTGTATAATGTTTTTCTGCAAATTTTTTGTCAACCCACTGCATTTTAAGACCTATAATTTTTAATCCAGCATTTTCAAATCTTTCAATGATTCTTCCAATCAAGCCGCGTTCAACAGCATCTGTTTTTAATAATACTAATGTTTTTTCAATCATTTTTTAGCCACCTTCTTTTTTGATGTAACCCATTTAAGATTTGAAGGTTTTCTTTTTAACTTAAACATATTTTTTTCACATTTGTTTGAGCAAAAATGCAATATCTTGCCAGCTTTTGTAACAAACATTTTTCCTGTGCCTTTTTCTATATCTTTGGAGCAAAAAGTACATTTAGCCATGTTTATGCACCTGTTCCTCTAGATTTTCTATTTAATGGGTGAGCTTCAATTTCTGTTTCCCTGAGCATTAATATGTCTCCTTTCCTGACAGGGCCTTTTACATTTCTTCTTAATATCTTATTTTGGTCTCTGCCTTCTAAAACTTTGCATCTTACCTGAATTGCTTCTCCTCTTGCTCCTGTTCTTCCAATTATTTCCTCTACTTGAGCAGGAACAGCTCTTGTAAATCTAACAGCTGCTTTGGCTTTTTCTTCTCCTTTTGCTGATCTATCTCTTTTCCTAACTTTTTCTTCTGCCATTTTTATTCAGTTTTCTTTTCTTCTTTTTGTGCTTCTTCTTTTTGTGCTTCTTCTTTTTTTGCCGGCTTATTCTTTTCTACAATCTCTTTTATTAATTTTTTTGCCTCTCCTTCCTGAACTATTGCAACACTAGCAGTTGGAACATCAATTCCTGCACTAGCTCCTAATGCTTCTTTGCTAGGAATCTCTACACATAATATTCCTTTTTCTTCTGATAATAAAGGAATATGCATTACTATCTCTGGAGGGGATGCGTCTTTTGCAACTGCAACAAGTTTTGCTGTTCCCCTTTCAACAGCTTTTGTAGTTTCATTTGTTCCTTTTTTTATTTTTCCAGTAGTTTTGGCAATTTCAATTGCCTCTAGAACCTTATCTACCATTTCTTTTGAAATTTCTTTACCTACCATTTTAGTTTTCCTCCTCCAAATAAAAATAAAGAGGTAAAAAAATAAAAGAAAATATACCTCTCTCAAGCCTTAGTTGTGATAGCCCATTACAACTTTAGCTCTCATCAATCATTGGTTTGTGTTAATAATCAATAGGTTATTTAAAAATGTTTCGGAGCATTGTTACTATTTTATAATTTCGAAAATGGGATTTAGCCATATCAATATACAAAAAAGGTATGATAATCTATTTCCTATGACTTTCAACAGCTTTTAAGAAATCATGCTTAGTAAATTCAGGCCAGTCCTTATCTGTGAAGATTAATTCTGCATCTGTTGAGTCCCAAAGCAGTGTTCCTGCTGTTCTTTTTAGCTTCCCATTTTTAATAATGACGTCTGGAGGAACAAAATAAGAAGAATATGTGTTTTCCTTTATTGTTTTCTTTGTAATTGAATCAATATCCAATCTTTCTGCTTTTATCTGCCTTGCAATTAATTTGCATGCATCAACAATCTCCTCCTGTCCGTCGTAGTTTATACAAAGATTCAGGAAAAAGTTATCATAATCTTTTGTCTCTTCAATCACTTTTTTGATAGGATCTACTGCTCTTCCTGGCATATCATACCACTTTCCCAGAATACTGATTTTGGTTTTGCTTGAATGAATAACTTCTAAGGAGCTTAATGATTCAAAGAATCTGATTAATTCATTCAAGAAAACAGGGAATTGATCATCACCTATCTGTGTTTCTGAAACTACATATATTGTCAATATTGGAATATTTTTTTCTGACTGGGATGTTATGATTTCATTCAGGATTTCAAAACTTTTTTGATATGTTTCTTCTAATGAAATTGATTTTTTATTAGACCATGGCTTAATGCCGTTCATTGTTACTGCTACATGCATCAATGGCTTTGTGCCTCTTTCTCTGACCAATATCCTTCTGAATTTTTCAAGCATTATAATGTCCCCTACTCTTTTACTATTATATAATAGACAAATATTTATATATCTTTCTACTACATTTAAAATATGATAATTGATTTTGTGCTTTTAGGCATAGCATTTGTTGCTTTGATGATAGGCTCAATAACAGATATCAGAACAAGAGAAGTGCCTGACTGGATAAATTTTGGACTGATTTTTGCAGGTATTGGTATCAGAGCATTGTATTCTTTATTTACATTTGACTGGATTGTTCTTATTAATGGTTTAATTGGATTGGGTGTATTTGTAGCTATTGCCTATATTATGTTTTATATTGGTTTTTGGGGCGGCGGAGATTCAAAGATGCTGATGGGATTAGGTGCATTGATTGGACTGCCTTTAGCACTCAGACCATTGCCTTTGATTATTGTATTTTTTATTAATACAATCTTAGCTGGTGCTGTTTATGGATTGTTTTATACCATTGGATTGGCTATTAAGAATAGAAAGAGATTTATTAAAGAATTTATGAAGATTATATATAATGAAAAGATAAGGAAGATAAGGAGGATAGTTTTGATTGCATTGATTTTGTTGATTATATTAACCTTATTTTTAGCTAAAGATATACTGAAATTAGTTTTATTTATATTTATTATAATTGTTTATATTAGTATTTATATGATATTTTTTATCAAAGCAGTAGAATTATCCTCTATGTTCAAATATGTTGAGCCGAAGGAATTGACTGAGGGAGACTGGATTGCCCACAATTATTATATTGATGGTGAAAGAATCTGCGGGCCTAAAGATTTAGGAATTGATAAGAAACAAATTAGGAAATTAATTTCTCTTAAAAGAAAAGGAAAAATCAAAAAAATAAAGATAAAAGAAGGAATTCCGTTTGTTCCAAGCTTCTTGATTGCTTTTATTATCAGCTTAATCTGGGGAGCTTGGTGGTGGATGCTGTTTTAAGGAATCCTAGTCAATTTCTTAATCAGATAGTTTTCTTCATCATCTTTCAGTTTCTCTGCTTTTTTATCCAACTTAACTGGCTCTTTTTTCTCTTCTTTCTGAAAGCTGCCAATGCCTTCTGCTTCTTTTTTCAATGTCAGTTCAACAGTTGACATCTCTTCTTCTGTTAATTGCTTTGGCTGCCATTGGAAATTCAAACCATCATTCTCATTTCTTGGGATAATATGAACACAAACATGAGGGATTTCCTGGCCTGCTGCAACACCATTCTGTATAATTATATTTGTTCCCTGCGCTTTTACTCCTTCAAATGCTGCTATGCTTATCTTATTGAGTTTTTTGAACAAATCACCTAATTCAAAATCCGGGATCTGCTCAAGAATATTGTAATGTTTTTTAGAAAAAACCAATACATGGCCTTTTGAAGCTGGTCTTGGGTGCAGGATTGCCAAGATTTTATCATCTTCATAAATCCTTTCAACTTTTGCCTGTCCTTTTACAGCCTGACAGAAAACACATGTCTCAGTCATTTTAATAATCTGGCTATATCATCTAAGCCAATTCCTCCTTCTTCAGATTCATTTTTCTTAGGTTTCTTTTTCTTTTTTTGAGAAGAGTCAGACTCGCTTTTGCTCTTCTGGTTAGGTTGTTTTTTCTCTGCTTTCTTTTTAACAGATTTCTTCTTTGGTTTCTTTTCTTTCTTGACATCTTTTTTTTCTATTGTCTCTAACTCTTCGATTTCTTTTTCTTCTTTTTCAGCCTCTGTTTCTTCTTTAATAGGTTCTTTTTCTTCAATCTCAACAGCTGATTTTTTGATTTTGAAAATAGTATTAATCTTTTCTTGAACAACTTTTTTAACAGCAGAAATCTCTTCAGGAGATAAATCTTTTTGAGGAATATCTAATGGAAGCTTATCCCCTTGTTTTCTTGGGATAATATGCACCATAAAATGCTGAGCTCTTTGGCCTGCTGCAATTCCATTTGCAATAAAGATATCAGTGCCTTCTGCTTTCAGAACTTTTAACATTGCATGGGAAAGCGCTTTTGCAACCATTGATAAATGAGCCAATTCCTCATCAGGAATCATCGGCATTATCTGATAATGCTCTTTTGGCATAAGGAGAAGATGGCCTGGATTTGCAGGATTTATATCCAATACAGCAACACAGATATCATCTTCATAGATTTTTTTAGAAGAAACTTTTCCATCTATTATCTGGCAGAAGATACACTGCTTTTTTTGGAATTCCTTAAGCTCTTCAGGAGACATGTTTTTTAGTTTTTCCTGCAAAGCCTTTGCTTGTTCCTCTGTCATTTGCTGCTGAGGCATAACAGAAGAAAAATTGTTGTTTTATAAAAAATTAACTAAATTCATAGAAAAGTATTTATATAATTATTCTAATTTAAATATAAATGGTAAACAACGAAGTTGTAGAATATATCAAAAGGCATAAATCTAAAGGATTTTCTGAAGATCAGATAAGAAATGTTCTTATTGAACATGGCCATTCTGCCAGAAATGTAAAAGAAGCAATGAAGATTGCTGGTGGTGAAGCAGTTAAAAAAACAACTGAAATAAAAGAAAAGCCTATTAAAAGATCAGGAAATATTATTGGGATAAAAAGAAGAAATCCTTTTCTAGTATTCTTGTTTTCATTTATCACTGCTGGAGTTTATTATATATACTGGCTTGCATCAACAACAAATGAATTAAGAAAGAATTCAATGTCAGCACCTAACCCATGGTTAATATTATTGTTCTTTGTCCCTTTTGTCAATATTATTGTATCATTGATATATTATTGGAAATACAGCAAAGCAGTTAATGAGATAACAGGATTCAGCACTGGAGGACTTTTTGTATTATGGATATTTTTTTGGCCTATTGCAATGATTCTGTCTCAGATAGAACTCAATAAAAACGCAATGTAAAGAGGTAAAAATGGAAACAATTTATTTTAAACCTGCATTTAAATATCCTTTTAATAAGGCTTCTAGATTATTAAATATATTGTGGATATTTATTCCAATAATCGGCTGGTTTGCTTTGTTTGGTTATGGGATTACTATTGTCAAACATTTTCTGGAAAATGATTTTAAAGAACTGCCTAAATTGAGATTTGGAAAAAATCTAAAATTAGGTTTTTTGATGTTCTTTAAGTCAATACCTTTTATTTTTGTATTGATGATTGCATATCTTATTATAGGGCTCATTCCATTTATAGGAGGATTAGGAAATATGTTTATATCTATATTTGTAGTTCCAATTCTCACGATAAATTTCTTTAAAAAAAGAACAGTAGCTAGTTATTTTGAATTTGAAAAGCTTAATGCTGTTTTCAATAATTTAGGAGATTATGTAATTGCAGTATTAAAATCAATAGCTTTGCAAATAATATTTGTTCTGCTGAGTATTGTTTTAGTAGGAATACCTGCAGGAGCTTTTACAAAAAATATTTTTATAGCAGATTTTTATAGAAAGAATATAGAATAAATTTTGAGGTGAATTAAATGGCTATAACAGGATTAAGTGTTTTATTATCATTAATAATTACTACAATTTTTGTTTTTTTGAATGCTTTATTGTTGATGGCTTCTGCAGCAATATTTAAGCTAAAGGATAAAAGCTATAAGTCAGCATTATGGGTAACAGCTATATTAGGAGGAGCTAGTTTTATTATAGGTGTAATAATGGCGGTTATACCATCTGTAGCTCCAATAGTTGCCAGAATAATAGGAATAATATTGAATTGGATAATTGTTGGCATTTTACTGGCATTATATTTAATCAAAACAAAATATAATCAAGAATGGGGAAAAGCAGCGTTAGTGTGGCTGGTATATACAGCATTTGCAGTGATAGTAAGATTGATTGCAGGAGCAATATTAATTGCAATATTTGTATCAATAGGGTTTGGTTCAGCGATGCTTGAAGCTATGTAAATTTTTTCAAGCGAAATATTTAAATGTAAAGAAATAAAATATAATAAAATGTATTTAATGAAAAATAAAAGAGGGATTTCACCATTATTAGCTACTGTTATGTTAGTTATTCTAGCAAGTGCATTAGGGGTTATTGCTATGAGTTGGGGCAGGGCCCAGTTAGAAGAAGGATCTTACTGTCCTGTTGTAATTGGATTAAAGATTATAGAATTAAATCAAGAGCCGCAGGTATGCAGGGCTGGATCAAGAGAAAATGGAGTAATAACTTTTCTTGTTGAAAATGGAGCTAATGTTGATATCCATTCATTAAATTTTAGAGTGATAGGTACTGAAGATATCTATACACTTGAGCTTCCTAATTCCAGGATTCAAAAAGGATATCCTTTGCTAAAGAATGTTCCTTATAATTATGATTTATTTGGAGAGGTTAGGCAGATTAAAATAACTCCTAGAATAGTTCTATTTCCTGGAGAAGATCCAGTATTATGCCCTGAGCAGGCATTGATCATAGAAGATATCAAGGCATGTAAATGAGAGTTAAATTAGATGTTACTAAATCTTTAGAACAGAATGCAGAGGTTTATTTTGAAAAGGCCAAAAAGGCTAAGAAGAAGATAGCTGGAACTAAGGAAGCTATTGAAAAGCTTAAGAAGAAATTAGAAACCTTAAAAAAAGAAGAAGTTATTGAAAAGAAGAAAGTTGAAAAGATTGAAAGAAAAAAAGAATGGTATGAAAAATTTCATTGGTTTATTTCTTCAGAAGGGTTTTTGTGCATAGGAGGGAGAGATGCAACTTCTAATGAGATTGTGATCAAGAAGCATACAGATAAAGATGATTTAGTATTGCATGCAGATGTTGCTGGAAGCCCTTTTTTTGTTATTAAAACAGAAGGAAAGAAAGTTAGTAATGCAACAATGGAAGAAGCTGCCCAGGCAACTGCTGTTTATTCAAGAGCATGGAAGGCAGGCATTTCCACTATAGAAGTTTTTATGGTCAATCCTGAACAGGTCAGCAAAGAAGCAAAAGCAGGAGAGTATATGGCAAAAGGAGCATTTATGATCTATGGAAAGAAATTGAAAAATTTTAATCCTGATTTAAGATTAGCAGTAGGAATTAAAGATGGAGTTATAATTGGTGGAGCTGTTAATGCCATAAAGAAAAATGCTGATAAATTTGTTATAGTTGTTCAGGGTTCAGGGAAAACAGCTGCAATTGCAAAAAAGATACAGAAAAAGCTTGGCTGCGGAGATTTAGATGATATTATAAGGATGCTTCCTGCAGGAGGATGCAAAATAGAATAAGAGGGACTAAAATTGCATAGCAATTTTATGTCGCTTGAAGGTGTCAACTGACTTTTCAGTTGGGTGGCTGCGAGATTTCTAAATGACTTTTCTGTCTCACTTTTTAATTTTTTATTATAATAATTCTTTTTTAATCTGAACACTTTATTACAAATTATGACTTATTATGCACAGCAGAAGTATAAGCCGATAGATTCAGCTAGAATAAAATATCTTCTTGACAGGGAAAGAAGCTTAGTTGATTTTACAGACAGAGGACCAGACAAGGTTATTGAAAAAGTAAGGCTGCCTTGGGGATTTTATGGATATACCTATCTTGGGCATAATAAGATTTGGGTCAATGACAGATTAGATGAAACACCGGAAAAAAAGAAAAAAACATATTGGCATGAATTCAGGCATACTGATACAGAATATGAGACAAGAGTTCTTACTGACTGGGCTTTTGATATTGATGAAAAAAAATTAAGAATAAAGATTGATGAAAGTTATAGATATAATTAACAAAATAATTTTAAATAATAAAGACAAATTAATTTCATGGCTAATGAAAAAGTAAGAATAATTGAGGAATTAGCTAGAATTCTGAATGGATATAATGCAGCAAATAGTTTTCTGCAGATTATGTTTGTATATAAGAAGGTGAAGACTGGATTTTTTGTCCAAGGCGAAGAAAATAAAGAAGTTAGAGCTGTGTTTCGCCAGATTATACCTTTAGTAAAGAATTTAGGACTTTATGTTTCTTCTAAACATGGAGGATATATTACCCATGATTATAGCCTTTATAAATCTTGGAATGGTTCTGGTTTTTATTTTAAGAAAACAAATCTTGGTTCTTTTTATCTAGGTTATCCTGAATGCTGTGAAACTCAATTTATCATGGCCCCTGATTTAATAGGTTTTAGTATCTATTATACTTTAAAGAGAGTGTTGATTGACAGAGATAAAGAAGCAGCAGCTAAATTTGATATGTTATTTAAAGATCTAATGGAAGTAGAGGAATATCATCCGTGTGTTGTTGGCTGTCCAGAAACTCACAAAAGAGCAGAGGTTTTTAAGGGGATTAGAAAAGAATTTTCTTCTTTTATTCCATCTGATTATATGGTAAAACAAAAAGAAGCTGTCAGAAATATCATACTGGATATACTAAGAACTGTCAATTTTAGAAATGTTCAAAGAAGATTCAAGAAAAATCTTCCTTTATTGAAAAAAAGAAATCTTTCAGAACTGTTTTCCCTTACTGATGATTTTTTTAAAGAGATAGAGGAACTTCTTGCTAATCCACAGGCAAAAAAAAAATTGCTTGCTAAAGAAGAAGCATTTATTTTAGAGATATAACTAAGCCTTTTTCTTGAAATATTTATTGAATTCTGTAAATCCATGCTTTTCCCAGAATCTTATTGCAGGCTTGTCCAATGAATGTGTTGAAACTTGAATCCATTTGAATTTCTTCTTTTTAAACCATCTATCTGCCTGCTTGAAAAATTCTTTTGAGATCCCTTTTCCTCTGTGCTCAGGCAGAACAAAAAGTTCTGAGAAATAGCCTATTTTATTTTCCTTGATAAAGGGGTCTCTATGCTTTGTTTCTAGAAGCAGATAACCAACAATCTTTTTTTCTTCTGCAACAAGAAGCAGCTTGTCTTTTTTCTTCAATAAATCAATATAAAATCTGTTTGATTTGCTTTTCTTGAACCATGACTTGTCCAGCTTGTCTGCAGGATCCATCTTATCCCATTTGGAAAAAAGTTTTAAAACTAGTTCTTTTATCTCAGGGATATCTTCTTTTTTTGCTTTTCTGATGTTCATATTTTATACAAATAATCTATCAGATATAAACATTTCTACATCTTGTATATTTAAAAACCGAAAAATATTTATATCAGTTTATTCTTTAGTAAATTAATATACTAATGTGTATATTATGGCTTATTTTGATTGCCAAGATCAATAGTTTTAGTCGAATGGACAAAACCACCCCAGCCATATTGAAAAGAGGAGACTTTTTCTTAAGTTATAATACTCTAATTATAAGGTGGAAATCTAAGATTTGTACGAAGTTTAAGCATGAACTCTTATCATTGCCATATAGTGGTTAAGATGATAACATCACAAACAGTAAAAAGAGGAGGGGCTTTTTTAGAGAGAAGATTATCTAGAACAACTATTGATGATCATTCTGATGAACTTAATCCTGAACATGTTATTAATAGATTAGTTGCTGCTTTAAATTATGCTATTAATTTAGGGCAAAAAAATGAGTTGTATGACCGATTAAAAGAAATTGAAAGACAAGCTGCAGATAAGTGTAAACAATTATCTAGATTTTATTCAGTAGAAGGCAGAGTAGTCAGCTTGATTGGCAATGTACCTTATGAAGCTAAGAAACTACGAGAAGAAATAACCTCCTTACTTTTTGAGGAAGATAAGGTCAGAGCGGAATTAAAGCAAAGAAAAGATGATTATGGATTAGCTGATTATGTTGCTGAATCCATTGTTTATGAATTGGCCAGACTGCCAAGATCAAGAAAGGCTGAAAATGTTTATAGAAGAATAGGATGGCCTAAGAAAAATCAAAGACTTGATGAATGTGTTTCTGCTATCAGAGAGGCAGTTCCTGATGGAAGATGGATCTATTTTCCAACTGAAAAACTAAATCATAAAAGTGATACTTATTTTGTACAGTTAGCAAGAATATCAGCAGCGACAGGCAAACCTATTCTTGAGATAGCTATGATTTACCATGGAAATTCAGAAGATGTTGTATTGACAAAAGTAACTCCTGAAGGAGAAGCAGATGTTGATTTTAAGGAATTTGATGATGGAGGGCATGCTGTAAGTTATCTTATGAAAAAAGTAGTTTCAGATATTTGATAGGAAATTCTTATTCTAGCAATATTTATATATTATAATTTTATATAAAAAGAAAAAGAGGTTTAAATGAAGTTTCTTAAAAAAAGAGAGATATGGAGCCATAAAGGAGATTACGGCAGAGTTCTTGTTATTGGAGGCAGTAGAGATCTAATAGGAGCTCCTGCTTTAGCTGGATTAGCTGCATTAAGAACCGGTGTTGATATTTCTATCATAGCTGCACCTGAACAAGCTGCATGGACAATCAATAATTATTCTCCTGATCTGATAACAAAGAAATTTGAAGGAGAGTTTTTCAACTGGGATAATGTAAAGGATGTTATTGATTTATGTGAAGATGGAAATTTTGATGCTGTTTTGATTGGCCCTGGACTAGGACTAGAGCCTAATACAATGGATTTTGCAAAAGAAGTTGTTGAAAGAGTTGAACTGCCTAAAATAATAGATGCAGATGCTTTGAAGGCATTAAAGGATGCAGAAATAAGAAATGCAATCTTAACTCCTCATGCAGGAGAATTTAAAATACTATTTGATGAAGATCTGCCTCAAAATATAAATGAAAGAACAGGAATTGTTAAAAGTTATGCAAGAAAAGACAAGATAATCTTATTAAAAGGGCATGCTGATATAATAACAGACGGTGAAAAGACAAAATTAAACCATACAGGAAATCCAGGAATGACTGTTGGAGGGACAGGTGATGTTTTAGCTGGATTATGTTTGGGATTTTTAGCGCAGACAAAAGATTTATTTAATTCTGCATTTGCTGCTGCTTATCTTAATGGAAAGATAGGAGATTACCTGCTTAAGAAAAAAGGTTATGGGTTTACTACTTCTGATATGATTCAGAATATTTGTAATGTTAAGAAAAAGATTAGATGGATTTAATGACAATATTTTTAAATATCAAAGTATAAATACATAAAAAAAGGAGTTAACAGGATTAACTTCAAAAAAGGAGGTTAGTAAAAAATGGCTGAAAAAATGAGTACAGTTGATTGGATTGCAGCTGTTCTGTTGATCATAGGAGGCTTGAATTGGGGCCTTGTAGGAATCAACAGAGGATGGGATCTGGTAAACCTAATATTTGGTTCTATATCCTGGCTGGCAAGTATAGTTTATATATTAGTAGGAATAGCTGCATTATACAAAATTTATCAGTTAGCTACTAAAAAATAAATTAATTTTTCTTTTTCTTTTTTTATATTTAATTTCCGAAACATATTTATACGGTTTTGATTAAGTAATATAAAAAGAGAGGATACTATGGCAGATATTATCATTGAACTTGCAATATTATTTATAACAGCTACATTACTTGCTTATGTTAGTAAACTATTCAAGCAGCCGATAATACCTGCTTATATCTTAGCAGGAATTATTCTTGTTTTAACTGGTTTGGTCAAGACAAATTCTGTTGTCAATACAATCTCAACATTAGGCATTGCTTTCTTGTTGTTTATTGTGGGGTTAGAGCTTGAATTCAAAAGATTAAAGGATGTTGGATTAATCAGCACTGCCGGAGGTTTTTTATTATGTTTAATATTATTTGGAATCGGAATGTTAGCAGGAAATTTATTAGGATTTGCTGCTCTGCAGTCTGTTTATATCGGCTTGGTTATTGCTTTCAGCTCAACTATGGTTGTTATCAAGCTGCTTTCTGACAGAAGCGAATTAGATACACTGCATGCAAGGATTATTATTGGAATTTTATTGATGCAGGATTTATTTGCTATAATAGCATTATTTGTCCTTTCTTCGCTGCAAAGTTTTTCATTCAATGTTGTATTAAAATCTTTAGGAGGATTGGCAGTAATTCTATTTGTTCTGATTATTGCGAGTAAATTTATTTTGCCGCTTATTTTCAAATATGCTGCAAGAACAGAAGAATTATTATTTACATCAGCTATTGCAATCTGCCTGGCTTTGATTGGATTATTTGAATATATGGGATTATCTATAGCAATTGGAGCATTTTTAGCAGGAGTAGCTTTAGCTAACCTGGAATATAATATTGAGATTATAAGTCTAGTCAAACCTTTAAGTGATTTTTTTGCTGTTATATTTTTTGTCTCTCTTGGAATGATGCTTAATGTCAAAATACTGAGCAGCATAGTGATTCCTATTATAGTATTATTAATACTTACTCTATTTCTAAAACCTTTTTTGATAATGCTGCTTACTTCATTTTTTGGCTATAAAAAAAGACCTAGTTTTTTAATCTCAATGTCTTTGGCGCAGGCAAGCGAGTTTTCATTAATCCTTGCTGTTCTTGGTCTAAGTTTAGGCCATTTGACAGAAGAAATTTTTTCAATAATCACTTTATTAGCAATGGTTACTATGGGTTTAACAGCTTATTTATTCCAATATGAACAATGGATATATAAATTATTATCAAAACCTCTTAATATCTTTGAAAAAGTTAGTAAAGAAGAGCTTGAATATATTCCTAGAAAAATTAAAAAGGATGTTATATTAGCTGGGTACCATAGATTAGGATACAATATATTCAATACTTTAAGGAATCTTAAGAAAAGTTTTCTTGTAGTTGATTATAATCCAGAGGTTGTAAAGAGTTTAGTTTCTAAAAAAATTCCATGTATATATGGAGATATTGGAGATGTAGAAATATTAAACAGGCTGGATTTAAAAGATGTTAAGATGATTATTTCAACTGTGCCTGATAGACAGGATAACTTATTATTAATTAAGAAAACAAAAGATGTGAATAAGGAGGCAGTTGTAATTGTCACTTCTATGAATGTTGATGATGCTCTTGATTTGTATAATGCAGGAGCAGATTATGTAATACTGCCTCATTTCTTAGGAGGAGAAAGGGTTTCTATATTATTAGAAGAATCAAGCAAAGATATCAAAAAATTATTAGAATATAAACTAAGTCATATAAAAGAACTTAAGAAAAGAAGAATTCTTGGACATAAACATCC
>JAHWIB010000071.1 GCA_019322815.1 Candidatus Woesearchaeota archaeon
TGTTATTTCAGGGTCTTCCGGGCCGTCAAATAGGGGAGATAGGTCCCACTCTGTCTTTTTGATTTTGAGCTCGTCCATGAGTTTGTTAGAAAAAAGGGGTTTATATTAATTTCTACGGGGCTGTTAGTAATGTATTCTTTAGACAATAAATATTTATAAATGTTTAATTGATTCTACTGAAATGAAAATAGATTTTGGAGGAATTAGAGAAGAAATTACAACAAGGGAAGAGTATTCTTTAGAAAAAGCTAGAGAGACCTTGAGGGAAGAAACTGTTGCTGTTCTTGGTTATGGTGTCCAAGGACCTGGGCAATCTCTGAATATGAGAGATAATGGTGTTAATGTTATTGTTGGTCAAAGAGGAGGTAGTAGGAGTTATGATAGAGCCTTAGAAGATGGTTGGGTTCCTGGAAAAACATTATTTTCTTTGGAAGAAGCGGCTGAAAGAGGTACCGTAGTTCAATATCTTTTGTCTGATGCTGGTCAAAAAGAAAAATGGCCTGTTATAGCATCTCATCTTAGAGATGGAGATGCATTATGTTTTTCACATGGATTTTCTATTGTGTACAGAGACCAAACAGGCGTTGTTCCTCCAAGAAATGTTGATGTTGTCCTTGTTGCTCCAAAAGGAACGGGAAGAAGTGTAAGAGAAAATTTCTTGGCTGGAAGCGGGATAAATTCGAGTTATGCAGTTGAGCAGGACTTTACAGGAGAGGCAAAAGACAGGGCTCTGGCTTTAGGTATATCAATAGGATCAGGTTATCTATTCCCTACAACTTTCAGGAATGAGGTCATAAGTGATTTGACAGGAGAAAGAGCAGTTTTACTTGGTGCTTTGTGGGGAATAATGGAAGCACAATATGAGGTCTTAAGAGATGAAGGGCATACACCTAGTGAGGCATTCAATGAGACTGTAGAAGAACTTACACAAAGCCTGATTCCATTAATGGCAAGGAAAGGGGTGGATTTCTTACTGGCAAATTGTAGTACAACTGCACAGAGAGGAGCATTAGATTGGGGTCCTAAGTTTAAGGCTGCAGTTCAGCCTTTAATGCGTGAATTGTATCAAAGAGTTGTGGATGGAACAGAAACAAGAAGAGTTTTGGAGTCAAATAGCGATCCAAATTACAGGGCAGGTTTGGAATCAGAGTTAGAAGTAATAAGAAGCTCAGAGATGTGGCGTGCAGGAGCTGCAGTTAGGTCATTGAGGCCTGAAAATCAAAAGAAATGATCTTTGTTTGTCGAGGGCGGAAGGAGAGAATTTTTTCCGCTTGAACAATCCTAAGACTATTATAATTTATCCCAGAACATTATCAATATACTCAAATGCTTTTTGTTTTCCAAGTCTCTTCTCTTTAATCTCTATTGCATGAGTTAGTGTAAAATGATAATTATCGATTATAATAAATATAATGACTAACAAAAGGATCATCACCACATTAATAATCCCTTCGAAAAAATAGCTGGTGTCACTAATTTTTGACATAACAATATCTTTTATAAAATTCATTAAAAGTAAAATAATTGAAATCAATAAGGCAACGTCTAAATTTCCAATATAGCCATGATTCCTATGTAATTTGCTTGACTTTTCCCTAGAAAGAGTATAAACTCTCTCCTTGTATTTTTTACTTGTGGCCATCACCTCTTCTCCTTAAGATATTTGTCAAGAATCCATTTTGTTCTTCCAGATATTCTTAATCTAGAACCTGGTTTCCAATAGGCTATATGTTTTATTTCATGTCTTGGTCTCACACGACCATACGTTTTGATTAAAAATATCTTAGCATGATTTTTCACACTTCCTCTCCTTGTATGCCATTTTCTTCCAACATAACTAAAAAGATATTTCCTGTTTTTACTATAAAGTCCAGTTTCCTCTCTTAATTCTCTCATAGCGGCATGTTTTCTAGTTTCATCTTTATCCGCACCACCTCCAGGTAATGCAAATACCCTACTTCTTCCAGAAACAAGTAAAATCCCTTTTGAAGTTTCTACAATTGCAACACCCTTTCTTCTTGTTCTCATTTGAAATATTTTCCCCACCATTCTACTAAATTTCCATATAATCTGATTCCAACAAGTATGGGAGAAATAATTTCTAAGGCCAAAAACAAAAATCCAAATATTAAAAAAAGTATTGCCCAGTTTGTTAATCCTTTCATTCCATTCCAAAGATAAAATGAAATAAGCCCTGCTATAAAGTATTGCCCAGGAATTTTGTATAAGATCATTAAAATTTCTATAATATCTTCTTTTATTTGACCCATTTTAGTCAAATAAGCCTATTCCTTTTTGTTTGAAAAATCTCGAATAAATTGAGGCCTTACATTTAAGCATCACTTTGTCCCCTTCACAATATCTCACAGATACTGAATCAACATAATCAATACATTTCATACTATCTGCCATTTCTGAAAAAGCATAAAAAATACCTCTTCTTTGGTATAAAGATCCATCCTTACAATACAAACTATCATCTTCACTAGGCATTGTTCTGTATGTGATTTTAACATTATTGATAACTAACCAGCCTCCAACTAAGATTGCAATTATTATCAACAGATTTACTAATTCTGAATTTCTTCCCATAATTTATACAACTAAACTTATTTTATAAAATGTTCGAAGCGGGAAAAGGGCGGAAGGAGAGAATCGAACTCTCTTTTCACGGACCACAACCATGCGTACTACCAATGTACTACATCCGCCATCTGTAATAACAAAGGGAAAATTTGGTTAAAAAGGTTTTGTATTTGGAAGTTAAGCTGATTTTCTTGTTGCGGCTTCGTATTCTTCGTCTACATTTCTTCGGCCTGTCTTAATAACATGAGATAGACAGGGCATGTTTGGTTAGTGAATTTGCACATGACGTTAAACTCTCTTATAACATAATCTTTTTCGGGTGGTGCAACTTCTTCGTCTATGACCGCGTTCCGGCATTCAAACTCCCAGTTTACTCTGCTTGTTCCGCAATCAACCATGGTTAGTGTTGGTCTTTCTTTTGGATGAGTAAGATAGCATTCTACTTCTAGTTCTCTGAATCTGTGTTTCATGGATTGTAGAAAAAGATATGGTTTTTAAGTGTTGTTGTTATAATTATTTTATGAGAAATAGAGAAAGATACAAGTTTTATGCGTTTAAGTTGGCAGGAATTTGCATAGCAATATTTGTGTTGCAGGTTTTATTTGAGGGATTTAGTGAGTTGTTTGTTCTCAATCAAAGTGCTTGGATTCAAGTATGGAGATTT
>JAHWIB010000028.1 GCA_019322815.1 Candidatus Woesearchaeota archaeon
TAGCTATAATTGGAAGCATTTGGCTTATCATTTTTTATGTTTCTCCTTAAGGTATTGCATATCTTTTTCCATAGCTTTTTTAGTTTCTTTGTCTTTTGTTACATTTCTCAATTGATTTAATCTTCTGATGATTGTTGCATAGCTGTCTTTTTTAACAGCTTTGTTTAGAATTGCATGCCTTGCAGAATCAGACTGGGTCTTTTTCCAGCCATATAATCCGCCTGGCATTACTTTAGCCCATTTTCTTGGCATATTTTTGAAACCTCTTTTTGAATACTTTGATTTTTTTTATCTTATTTCTCTCAACCACATCAAACCGACTTTTATCATCAATCTGTTGAATTTGTCGCTTATCTTGTATGTTTTCTTGTAAAGATCATAATCAACTAATCCCATGCTTTTCATGGGTGTAAGGATTCTGTCGTAAAACTGCCTTTTGTTGTAAGAAAGCAATGGAGCCTGTTTTTTGAAAGGAGATTTATCAGCAGTTGTATCTACTAATCTTCCTTCATGCAGCTGCGTTGCAAATATAGACATCTCTGTCTTGCCTATCTCTCCTCCATTTTCCTTTATATATTTAATTAGAAGTTTAGCTACTGTTTCCTGCTGATCTGTTGCAAATATTATTTTGAATATATCTTCTGGTAAATTAAACTGGTCAAATAGTATTACCATTGTTTACCACCACCCAAATACAACTAGTAAATATATTCTCATATATAAATGTTACTATTTTGTATACTAGTTTTAACAAATGTAACATAACCAAACTAGTATAAAAATAGAAGGATTTAAGTTTATCATTATATGATTAATATTAAAAATATTTTTTTATTTTAAGGGTCTGTCCCAAATCTCGTTCGCTCAGCTGAGACTACTATTAAAATAATTATATCAGCTGACGATGAGGTCTTATGATAAGCATCCTAGCTCACTTGCCGATTGGCGACTTGGGACAGACCTTATTTTAAGAAACATTTAAATAGGCATTATAAAAATAATTTATTGGGGGCTCGTTGTCCAACGGCAAGATACCCGCTTGGCTTTTTCAACTCTGTTGAAAAGTTTAGAAAAACAGGGTTTTTCCAAAATGCGGGAGATTCGGGTTCAATAAGATAATCTTGAAAATCCCGACGAGTCCATTAAATAGAGGTATGATAAGATTGATTTTAGATGATGCAAAACCTTTGATAGAATTAGCACTAAGAGAAGATATTGGGAAAGGAGATATCACTTCTGATAGTATTATTCCAAAGGACAAGAGAATAGAAGCAGATGTTATTGCAAAGGAAAGTGGTATTGTCTGCGGTTTAGATATTATAAGATTAGTTTATAAGACAATTGATCCAAATCTTGTTTTTAAGAAAAAATTAAAAGATGGAGAAAAAGTAAGAATAGGACAAAAGATTATTAATATCAAAGGAAATGCAAGAAGTATTTTAACAGGGGAAAGGATTGTTTTGAATTTTTTGAGTGCTTTAAGCGGAACAGCAACTACAACAAGGAAATATGTTGATAAGATTAAGAAGTATAAAACTAAAATATTGGATACAAGAAAAACAATTCCTGGATTCAGGATTCTACAGAAATATGCTGTCAGTATTGGAGGTGCTGTAAATCACAGAATGGGTCTTTATGATATGGTTTTAATCAAAGATAACCATATTGAAACAAATGGCGGGATCAAAAGCGCTGTTGAATCTGTCAAGAAAAAGATTTCTAAAAATATCAAGATTGAAGTTGAAACAGAAACATTGAAACAAGTAGAAGAAGCTTTGGAATCTGGAGCTGACTGGATCATGCTTGACAATATGTCTGTTGAAAACATGAAAAAGGCTGTTGAAATGATAAAAGGAAAAGCTAAAATAGAAGCTTCTGGAGGAATTACATTAGATAATCTTGAAGATGTTGCCAAAGTAGGAGTTGATTATATTTCTATAGGTGCTTTAACACATTCATTTGATAAAATTGATTTTTCAATGGTTGTTAAGAATGATTGAATTAGAAAAAACTTATCTGGCTAAATTTATACCATCTAAATTAGAAAACAAAAAAGAAATGATAGATATCTATATCCCAGATGGCATTGATCATGCACCAATAAGAATAAGAAAAAACGGGAATAAATTCTGCATAACAAAAAAACAGCCAGCTAAAGAAGATGATTGTTCTGTATTAATCGAGCAAACAATTGAACTTAGCGAGGCTGAATTTATTGAATTAGAAAAAGAGATCAAAGGAAGAAGAATAGAAAAAATAAGATACAATTTTAATCATAATGGAAACATAGCTGAGGTTGATGTTTTCCAGGGAAAATTAAAAGGATTAGTATTAATTGATTTTGAATTTAAGACAGAAGAAGAAAAAGAAGGATTTGAAATGCCTGATTTCTGCTTGGCAGATGTTACCCAGAAAGAATTTATAGCAGGAGGAATGCTTTGCGGAAAAAGCTATGAAGAAATAGAAGAAAATTTAAATAGAATAGGATATAAAAAAATAGTTATAGGTGAATAAAATGGAAGAATGTATATTCTGCAAAATAATAAATGGAGAAATTCCAAGTTCAAAGGTTTATGAGAATGACAAGGTAATTGCTTTTTTAGATATTGCTCCTGTCAATAAAGGGCATACACTAGTTGTTCCAAAAGAACATCATAAGGATATTATGGATACACCTGATAATATACTGGCAGAAACAATTAAGGCTGTAAAGAAGGTGGCAAAAGCTGTTATGAAAGCAACTGGCGCAGAAGGATTTAATCTAGGAGTTAATAACGGCAAAATAGCAGGCCAGCTTGTGATGCATCTGCATTTTCACATTATGCCAAGATTCGAGAATGATGGATTAAAGCTCTGGCCTGGCAGAAAATATGAAGGCAATGAGATAGATGAAATTGCCAAGAAGATAAGCAGTCTGCTTTAATCTAAAGATTATCCCAAAAATTATCCTTTATTTCTTGAAGTTTTTGAACTATTTACGTAATGGTAAAAAGAAGTAATTAGAACCAATAACCTGCTGTTAAAACAATAATTCCTTTCACATTCTCACTTCCAATCATCATAATATAATTGAATTTTGCATCAATTCTATCAAACAAAGTGTTTATTCCAACGCCAATACCAACGCTTGTACTTGATTTTTCATCATGAACACCCATTGCTGGAATATCTATATCGGAAAATTCACTTAAAAAAGCAAGCCCTCCAGTAAAATAAATATCTGCAATACCTATTGATTTAGATTGATAGACTGCATCAACTCTTAGCAAAAAACTATCTGTTTCTATATATTGTTCAGATGATCTAAAATAATCCAAATTTGCTTCAAGACCTAAATTCCTAACTCGCTCTATATCAAACCCATATGATACGCCGACTGCAAAAGAGGCATCATAATCTTTTTCTTCTTCTGCTACAGGACAGACTAACCCAGCTTTTGGTTCTATATATTGGTCTGGCAGAGGCGCGCATCCAATTGCTAATGAAGTAATACCTGCCAAAGCCCATATCTTAACTTTTTTAACTATTGATTCAAGATTCCCTATAATATTCATCATTCATCACAATATTCATAACATTTTCCAAAACTGCAAACTTTTATGCAGTTGATGCATCTTCCTAGAGTACATCCTTTTGGACATTGTTCAATTAATTGTCCATTGTCAGAATAACTGCAAGAAGCAGATGGAGTTCCTGGATTATTGCAAATATAAGTTCTATAATAATCCCAAACATCATCTGCATTGCAATATTCATTTCCAATAAAGTCATCTGTACCGCAGTCAGAATCATAATAACATTCAATTGCTGCACAATTTCCTTGATAACATGTATCAGTGCATGTTTCTTTTAACTGATTATTATCTGCATAATCGCATGAAGATGAACCAGTTCCAGGATTAGAGCAGCTATAGTCTCTAAATGTGTCCCAGACATTGTCTCCATTACAGTAATCATTATCTAACCAATAATCTGCAGTGCAGTCATTATCATCATAACATTCTACTGCAACACACAATCCAGATTCGCATGTGTCTGTACATATCTCTTTTGACTGGCTTGCATCAGAGTATGAGCATGATGCTAAAGCTGTTCCTGGGTTGCTGCAAGTATAAGTTCTGTAATCCTGCCAGACATCATCTCCGCTACAGTATGTACTGCCTACCCATCCGTCTGTTCCGCATTCAGCATCATTATAACATTCTATTGTAGCGCAAGAACCTTCATAACAAATTTCTGTGCATGTTTCTTTTAATGATGAAGTAATGCTGCTTGAACAGCTTGATGAAGAAGTTCCTGGGTTGCTGCAAGTATAAGTTCTGTAATCCTGCCAGACATCATCTCCGCTACAGTATGTACTGCCTACCCATCCGTCTGTTCCGCATTCAGCATCATTATAACATGATATTGGGTCACAACTTCCTCCAGAACAAGTATCTGGACATGTTTCTTTTAATTGATTATTATCAGAGTATGAGCATGAAGAAGATGGAGTTCCTGGACTGCTGCATGTATAGGTTCTATAACCTTGCCAGACATTGTCTCCGCTGCAGTATGTACTGCCTATCCATGTATTTGTTCCGCAGTCTGAATTTGAATAACATTCAATTGTAGCGCAAGCGTTACTATAACATGTGTCAGGACAGTCTTGTTTTAATTGTCCGTTATCAGAGTATGAGCATGAAGAAGATGGAGTTCCTGGATTGCTGCATGTGTAGGTTCTGTAATCCTGCCAAAGATCGTTGCCGTTGCAGTAAGAACTGCCTACCCATGTATTTGTTCCGCAGTCTGAATCAGTATAACATGATATTGTAGTGCAAGAGCCAGACCAGCAAGCATCTGCGCAAGTTTGAACTAACTGCTCTTCAATATATTCGCTTTCATAACAGGCTCCTGAAAGACATCCTCTGTTATAACATGTTCTGCTCTTATATACATCTCCTGATTTGCAATAATTACTGCTCCAAGAACCACAGCTGCCTGTGCCGCAGTCTTCAATTAATTGGGAAGAATCTGAATATGAACAAGCTGAACTAGTAGTGCCTGGATTTGTGCATGAATAAGTCCTGTAATCCTGATAAACATCATCACTTGTACAGTATGTATCTCCTACATAACCATCTGAGTCACAATCAGAAGTTGAATAACATTCAATTACTTCTGAAGCTGGCTGGAAATCCAAGGCTCCACCATATATGCCTGGTGGAATAAAGTTAGCTAAAACTGTAAAACCTGGATCTAGTTTATACACTCTTTTATTAGTATAATCAGAACTCCAATAAAAACTTCCATCATAAGCAATACCATAAGGACTTGAACTAGGTGCATTATGATCACTATGCGCAACCCCACTAAACCATTCAATCGAATAGACTTTTTGATCAACCATATCAGCATTTAATATCCAATAATCGTTAGCACATCCCAAACCATAGGGATAATCTCCGGGGGTATTAAAACTATCTGAAACAGTACCATCAGTTGACATCCTATAAATTTTATCATCAGTGCTATCTGAAACCCATAAATAACTTTTACACCAAGTTAGTCCGCTAGCAGAAGAACTAGGAGCATTGATTGTATCTACTATTATGCCAAATGTAGTTACTTTGTAAACTTTATCAGCTTGAGCATCAACAATCCACAGATGGCTTCCATCCCATGTAATTCCAGTAGATGCTGATCCAGGGCTGTTAAAACTATCAACAACAGTTCCGTCAGTCGTTAATTTGTAAATTTTATCATTCCACCAGTCAACATACCATAAATAACCATCAACAATGCACTGTCCTCCATCGCAGCCATCGCTGCAAGAGGTATATAATTGAGGAGTAGTTGAGTGTGAGCAGCTTGATGATGTAGTTCCTGGATTGATGCATATGTAGGTTCTATAATCCCACCAAACATCTCCAGAATTGCAGTAAGGATAACCTACATACCAATCAACTCCACAGTCTGAATTTGAAGAACATTCTATAGAAACACAAGCTCCTGCTTGGCACTCATCTGGACAACTTTCGATCATATTAGGAGTTGTGCTGCTTGAACAGCTTGAAGAAGGTGTTCCTGGATTATTGCAGTCATATGTTCTATAATCCCTATAAACATCTCCTCCGCTGCAGTAGTTGCTTCCAGCCCAGCCGTCAGTACCGCAGTCTAAATCTGAATAGCAGGCAATACCTACACAACTTCCTCCAGAACAAGTATCTGGACAATTTTGTTTTAGTGTAGGTGTATCTGTGCTGCTGCAAGAAGATGAAGGTGTTCCTGGATTATTGCAGTCATAGGTTCTATAACTTTGATAAACATCATTTCCACTGCAGTATGTACTGCCTACCCATCCATCTGTTCCGCAGTCTGAATCAGATGAACAACCAACAGCCTGGCAACTAGGATTGTTATCAATACACATCTCATCTGAATTGCAATTATCTTGAACAGACCAAGCACCCCACATTATAGATCCAGTACAGCTGCTGCTTGAACCACTGCAATATTTATCTGCATAGTGAACTCCTACATCATCTCCAGGGCTTGTTCCCCATGGGCATCCATAATCTGTCTGGATATCTTCTCCGCATTTATAGCTTGGAAGCCTATAGTTACATGTTGATAAATCACAGCAAACACCGCTTCCACATTGACCAAAGGTTATATCTACATTCTGAGGAGAAGTGGTGCAGTCCCCTGTATAAGGGCCATTGTTTATTTCAGAAATACTATAAATTTCTATTGTGTTTCCTTCTGTTCCTCCTGCAAAACTTCCTAATTCTTCGGTAAAAGTGTGGCTATAATCAACATACGCACAGTAAGTTGGACTTTCTACAGCCTGAAAAAATTTTGTAATTCCAGTTATATAATCATCACCTACTACATCATCTTCCCAAAGATATATATCAATTTCAACAGAACCAAAGTTATTAGCACATTCAAGCATTTCTAATGCACTCAAATAATATCTTCCGCTGACAGTAATATCAACATATTCTCCGTCACATGCAGATGATTGAACACCTATAGAACATGATGCAGATACATTCAAAGCTAATAAAATAAAAGAGAGACCACATAATAAAATTAAAAATAATCTTTTACTAACCACCATTTTCCCCTTTTATTAGTATATTCTTTAAAATATATAAAGGTTATGTAAAAGCGAAGATTTTTTAAATATCTTTTAAATCTTTTTCTCTAATGGCGGTATAACTCAGCCTGGTTAGAGTGTTACGCTCATAAAAGTTGAGCGCTGAGGCTTTATGCCAATGATCTAAACTCGACCATGAATCGTAAAAGTCCCGAGTTCAAATATCCTAAAGGGAGACCACAAATCCCTCAGGATTTGAGAGTCTCGGTACCGCCACTTTTTTTTGTTTTTTATATTTTTTAATATGTTTTGGATTAATAAAACCTATTTTTGATCTAAATAACTCTAAATTTCTTTTCCAGGGATTATGATCCAGAAGAATGCGAAAAAAATGGAGCAGGATCCCCTTATAAATTTTTATTCAAAACAAAAAAAGATATTGAGAAATATGTTCAGGAAAAAACAAAAATAAAAGAATTATAATTCTACTTTCTCTCCAATCTTTGGGATATGGCTATTAAATCCTATCTTATTTAATCTTTCTTTTAAAGCTTTAGAAGATTTATATTCTCCATGTATAATGAATATTTTTTTAGGCTTTTTAACAAAACCTTTGCTCCATCTAACCAATTCATTATAATCAGCATGAGCAGAAAAGCTGTTTATTTTTTGTATATCTGCATTCACATCAACAACCATTCCCATCATCCTTGCCTCTTTTGCGCCTTCTAAAAGATATCTTCCCAAAGTTCCTTCTGCCTGGTAACCTACAAACAACACGATGTTTTTAGGATCCCATAATCCATGCCTTAGATGGTGCCTTATTCTTCCTGCAGTGCACATGCCGCTTCCTGCAATTATAACGCACGGCTTATTATAATTATTTAATTTCTTTGAATCCCTTGCAGTAGGGGTATATTCAAGATTAGAAAACCTGAAAGGATTCTTGTATCTGGTCAATGCCTCTTCGTCAAAGAATTCATGATGCTTTTTGAATATCTCTGTTGCTTTTATTGCCAGAGGACTGTCAAGAAATATCTTCATATCTGGAAATTTTCCCTGCTTGATCAGTTTGTTAAATGAATAAAGCAGCTCCTGTGTCCTTTCAATTGCAAAAGAAGGTATTAATAGTTTTCCTTTTCTTTTATAGGCCTCTTTTGAGTATTTTAACAGTAAACTATCCCTGTCAGCAATCTCTTCATGAAGCCTGTCACCATAAGTTGATTCAATTAAAACATAATCTGCGTCATCTATCATAGTGGGGTCCTCTATAATTGGAACATCCCACTGCCCTAAATCTCCAGAAAAAACAATCTTTTTTTCTCTGCCCTTTTCTTCAACAAACATCTCAATTATCGATGAGCCTATGATATGGCCTGCATCCTTATATCTGACCTTAATATTTTTTTCAATATTATACAATTTGTTATAATCAACTTTTTTAAACAGAGGTATTGAAGCGCTGACATCTCTATCAGTATACAAAGGCTCTCTCTGCGGAAGGCCTTGTCTTCTAAGCCTCTTGTTCTCATGCTCATTTTCCATGTATTGGATATGAGCAGAATCATCAAGCATTATCCTGCATAAATCAATTGTTGCAGAAGTTGCGAAGATTTTTCCTCTGAAGCCATACTTTACTAATTTAGGAATCAGGCCGGAATGGTCAATATGTGCATGGGTAAGGAAAAGATAATCAATTTTCTTTGGATCAAATAAAAAAGGCTTGTAATTTAATCTTGTTATATCCTTGGTTCCCTGAAACATCCCGCAGTCAACTAATACTTTGCTCTTTCCAGCCTCAATCAAATAACAAGAACCAGTAACTATCCTAGCTGCCCCGCAAAAAGTTATCTTCATATTTATTATTCTTTTTTTTATACTATATAAAATTAACTATAGAAGCAAGGTTTATAAATTTTAAAATAATTGTAAGTTTACAATGAAAAGAAAAAAGAAGTTATGGGTCCAGACTGTAAAAACAGTATCTACTTCTCCTCCAGAAGGCATATTTACAAAGGATGCTAAAACAATAGCAAAGATATTGGCCAAGCCTGAAGTTAGCCCAAAAGGAATAGGATCTGCTATCAAAATGGTCCAATATTTTATCAACAGAGCAGGAAAAGGGCTGAGCAAAGCAAGAAAAAGAGAATTAGAAAAAGCAAAGAAGATTCTACAGGAGATGAAGGAGAAATAAGCTGCCAGAAAAATTTAAAAAAGTTTATGATCAGCTGGTCTTACATTACAACCATTAATAGAATTATCTCTTTCTAAATCATCTAATGTGTAATCTTTATCTGGAGTTTGTAAATTTTCTATTAACCTTCTTGAACCTTTTTTACTTAATAATACTTTTTTTGTTTCTGGATCATAAGTTTTTAGAATTTTTCTATACCAGTGCATATGTTTTCCCATATCATGTGCTTCTATATCATGTGACTGATACTGTAATCATCTACCTTCTATTAGTAAACCTTCTAAATCTATTCCATGTTCTAAAGCCCTGTATAAAGGAAAAGGTGTTCTTAAACTTTCATCTGTTATTATCCGTGGCATTTATCCATATTAAATTTAAGTTTTTTATAAAGTTTATGAAGGTATTTAAAATGAAATAAAGCGCCAGCAGCAGGATTCGAACCTACAAGGGCAAAGCCCAGTCGCTTTCGAGGCGACCGCACTACCAGGTTATGCGATGCTGGCACAAAGAATAAATTAGAGAATAGTAATTTAAATAATTTCTTATTAATTCAATAAAACAATAGAAATATTGAGCACAGCAGCAAAGCTAACCCATAATATATAAGGAATGAACAAGTAAGCAGATATTTTATTTATTCTGTAAAAATATATTATTGTAATCAATATAGCAGCCCATAAGAATATTATTTCTATAAAAGCAAATAAGGGATTTTGCAAGCCAAAAAATAAGACTGACCACAAAGCATTCAGAAATAATTGGATACCAAAAACAGTGAAGGCTTTCTTGTCGTATCTTTTGATCCAAACTAAATAAAGAGAAATTCCCATCAGCAAATATAAAATTGTCCAGACAGGGCCAAACACCCAACTAGGAGGATTGAAGCTTGGCTTAATTAATGTAATATACCATGTAGAAACAGACTGTGAAGTGAAAAATCCTCCAATAACACTTGCTAAAAAAGGAAGCAGTATTGAAATTATTAATTTCCATATCTTTTTCATGAATTAATTCAATAACTTAATAAATATAAATAATTTTCTAATATCATGAGATTATGGAGTATACATCCAAAGTATCTTGACTGCAAGGGGATTTTAGGATTATGGAGAGAAGCATTATTAGCTAAAAAAGTGTTGGAGGGTAAAACTAAAAGTTATGTTAATCATCCCCAGTTGGAAAGATTCAAAGAACAAAAAGAGCCTGTTAAGTTCATTAAAACTTATTTATTATATATCTGGAAAGAATCTGATAAAAGATGTTATAGATTTGACAAAACAAAAATTGGAAGAGGTTTTACAAATAAAAAGATAAAAACAACAGAAGGCCAGATTAAATATGAATTTAAGCATCTGAAAGATAAGCTTAAAAAAAGAAACACAATTAAATACAAAGAATTAATGAGAATTAAAAAAATTGAACCAAATCCTTTATTTAAAATAATAAAAGGCCCAATAGAAAGATGGGAGAAACAAAAATGAAAAAACTATTGCTGCATGTATGCTGCGCACCTTGCTCAACACATGTAATTAATGTTCTGAAACAAAATTATGACTTAACTTTGTTTTTCTATAATCCAAATGTAGAGCCGTTGAATGAGTATTCTTTAAGATTAGAAGCAGCTGAAAAGTTTGCAGAAGAGATAGATATTCCAATGATTGTGGGAGATTATGATGCAATTGAATGGAACAATGCAATAAAAGGCCATGAAAATGACGAAGAAGGTGGAGAAAGATGTTCTATCTGTTTTAGATTCAGGTTAGAAAAGACTGCACAGACTGCTAAAGAAAAAGGATTTGATTTGTTTACAACAACATTAACTGTTTCTCCTTATAAAAATGCTCCTGTTATTAATCAAATTGGAAAGGAATTATCTGAAAAATATAATATTGAGTTTTTAGAATCTGATTTTAAAAAAGAAGATGGTTATGCACATAGTATTAAGCTGAGCAAAGAGCATGGATTATACAGGCAGGATTACTGCGGATGTTTATTTTCCAAGAAATAAAATAAAAAAATTTATCTCCTTAGTTTTGCTGTAAATAAAATACCAAAGGAGACGATTAATCCATATGCTATAAGAATCTTATCAAGAGACACGTAGTTCATCAAGAACAATATTATTCCTACAATCAATGCTGCTAATCCTGTAATTAAGAGGAAAATCTCTATAGTGCTTCTGAATACCTGGGCTTTAAATCCATATAATGCATCTAAAACACTCTCTTTAATCTCCTCTACTCTTTTCACATATTTCTGGCCTAAATAATTTGCTGTTATCTGAGAAATCAAATCAACATAACTTACAACTTTTCCAACTTTTTTTACTTTGCTCTTGATTTTTGAAATCATTTTCTTCTCTTTTTAGCTAATGCTCCAACTGCTGCTCCTAATGCTGCTCCAATTCCTGCTGCAATTGCAGCTGCTTTTTCTGGATTTTTCTTGACATATTCTCTTACTTGTTTTTCATGCTTAGCAAATTTGGCTTTTGCTTTTTTCATCTCAGCAACTGCCATTCTTTCATATTTTTTAATCTCTGCTTTAATATCTTTTTTAGAAGTAGGTTTTTTTGCTTTTTTAGCTGTTTTTTTAGCTTTCTTTTTTGCCATTATAATTCACCTCTTTTAACAGAGATTATTAAATCAACTATTTAAATTTATTTATTTAGAATCAGCATTGCATCTCCAAAACTAAAGAACCTGTATTTATTTTTGACTGCTAATTTATATGCACTTAAAATCTTTTTTCTTCCTGTGAATGCACTTACTAGCATCAATAAAGTGGATTTAGGCAGATGAAAGTTTGTTATTAAGCCATCAATCTTTGTCTTAAACTTATAACCTGGCTTAATGAAAATCTCTGTTTCTCCTTTTTTTGGAATAATTTTATTGTTTTTGTTTGCTGATTCTAATGTTCTTACTGATGTTGTTCCAACAACAAATAATCTTCCTTTTCTTTTGTTTATAATATCTGCATTCTTTTTGTTTATTTCAAAATATTCTTTATGCAATGTTTTTTTATTAATATTTCTTACAGGCAGAAATGTTCCAAAGTCAACATGCAATGTAACTTTTGCAATTCTTATCCCTTTTTTCTTGATTTTAGATAATAATCTTTTTGTAAAATGCAGTCCAGCTGTCGGCGCTGCAATGCTTCCTTTTTTATTTGAATAAACTGTCTGGTATTGAGAATTTTTTTCTAGCTTTCTTTTAACATAAGGAGGAAGGGGCAATTGCCCAATAGATCCCATTATCTTGTTAACATCTTCATCAAATTCAACTGTGAAATGATCTTCATCCTGATCTATTATTTCTGCTTTATATTTATTGAAGATCAATTTATTACCCACTCTTGGATTAGTTGCTTTTATCCTGCATTTGTATTTGTTTTTATCAATTTCTTCAATAATCAATTCAACTTTTGCTCCTGTTGTCTTTTTTCCTGTTAATTTAGCTGGAATCACTTTTGTTTCATTTACAACTAAAACATCTCCTTTATTCAAATAATCTAGGATGTTGTAGAATTTCTTATGATGGATTTTTTTGTTTATTATCATTAATTTAGAATTATCCCTAGGTGAAACTGGAAACTGTGCAATAAATTCTTTTGGAAGATTATAATCAAAGTCAGATAATTTCATATTTTTAAAAAGAAAAAGAAGAATAATATAAAATTAACTAATCAAGCTTAGTGAATTTTAATATAACTCTGGTAGATGCCGGGCCAAAATATGTTACTGCCAGCAAAGAATTTCCATCTAAAGAACAGATTTTGTTGAATTCCTTTGTATCTAAAGCACTGCATTCATCATATAAATCTACATCTTCTTCTCCATCCATATATGATTGAAAATCACTAGGGGATCTGAATATGTTGATATCTATATTTCTAATTGAGTCAACTGAGATATTATATCTGCCTTCAGGTATGCTGTGAAAATATTTAGTGTCTCCAAATTCAAGATTAAATATTTCAGTTTGAGGAGCAGGCTTTTGATTTTTACCTGCCTCCATTCCCTGCTTAAAACTATCAACTAAACTGCAGCTGCTAAGAAAAACTGCTAAAATAATCAATCCAATTATTTTTTTCATTTTAACCTCTCTTTCTTCTGAAAAGCAGCAGATAAACTATTGGAAGTATTCCTGCTGTGTTTAATATGAATATAAGAACAAACCATATAAGCTGCTTGTTTCTTCCGCATTTCCACAATGCAATTCCTTTCCATACCATTTCCCAAGCCACTATAAAAGTGATTATTGGGATTAAAAAATCTTGCCATGCCATTTTTTCACCTCCTTAAGTTTTTGGTTTATATAAAAGCCTTAGTTTTCTAGGATAAGTCATCAAAAATCCTACATGAAATCTTTCTATCATTATAGTATGCACTAATTTAAAAAATATTTTATTATAACTAATGTCATATACTTTTCTTACTTCTTTCAATTTAGGAAGAAATGTAAAAGAGATTACATATCTTAATATTCCTGATATTAAAAATACTAGATAATATTTTGTCCAGAACAGATTATTATATTTTACTATCAAGCTTCCAATTGTTGTCCCTAAAAATATCATAATGCCATTTATGACATTATAATAAGATATGCATCTTGGCCTTTTTTCAGGGGTTGTTGTATCAAATATAAAATTAAATGAACTTAATTCAAATCCAGCCCAGCTTATTCCAGCAAGAAGCTGTATAAATATCATATAATATATATTAGTGGAAAATAACCATAATATAGGAACAATAGGCATGACAAAACCATTCAATGCCATTATCTTCTTTGTTCCGTAGATATCAATAAAAGAACCCCATATAGGAAGAGAGATATATTTTGCAACAAAAGCAGAAACAATTATGATCATATAAGCAATATAACTAAGGTTTAGATCATAAAGCCAATAAGCGACAAAAAAAGGCCCGGCTATATAAACTGAAAAATTCATAAAAGCTAAGAAAAGAACAAGCATCCCAAAGTTTCTATATCTTATCTGCTTCAAAAATGATTTGAAAGTAAATTTATCTTTTTCCCTTACATATAATCCAGGATCATATTTTTTATTAAGAAATAAAACTGAGATTAATCTTGCAACCATAGCTGCTGAAAAAAGAGCAGCAAATCCTAAATATTGTTTTGTTATCCCATCCTTAAGAACATCCAGGATAATACCTCCCAAAGACACTGAAATCAAAGTTATTAATCCTATAATCCTGCTTCTGTTTCCAAAATATTTTCCTCTTTCATTTGGATTGACTAAATCGCTTATCCAGCTGTTCCATGCAGGAGCAGATATCATGCCGCTGACCAAATAGATTATAACAAATAATATCAGAAAATAAACACTCCAATTATGCAAATAAAAAACAAAGATTATTGGGATCCACATCAATGCCTGTATTAAAGCAGTAACAACAACAAACTTTTTTCTTGAATTAAAAAGTTTAATCAGTTTCATGGAAAAAAATTGGGATAGTGACCCTAACAGCAAAGGCAGAGAAGTCAATAATCCTATCTGTACATCGCTTGCTCTCAAGAATACAGCAAAAGCAGCAAGGTAAGTCTCTCCAAATCCAAACATAACTGCCCAGAAACTTCCATCTAAGATTGAGTATTTCAAGCTTTTCTCTATTTTTTTCTGGTTAGTCATTGTAAATTATTTTTGTTCTACAATAGGTGGTTTTGGTTTTGAGATAACTTTTTGCCCTAATTCTTCAATAACTTTTATAAATAATTCTGCAGAAGAATTTTTTATAAAGCTGTCATTTGAAAAAACATAAGATTCTTTAATTTCTATCAACCCAGGAAGTCTTGACTGAAGCAATCTAAAAAAATTGCTGTATTCGCTTACATCTCTAAAACCGAAAAGAACAATATGTGTGATATAAGTCTGAGGAACACTTATCAATAATATTACATTAGGATGGGAAAATATTTCATTTATCTCTTTTTTGTGTTTTCTAAATGCTTTTGGCATTATTTTAACCAAAGTAAGCGCAAAACATTTTATTCCTAATTTTTCATAATCTAATACTGTTTCAAATTTGTTAATCAATCCTTTATTATTTATGCTCTTTCTTATTTTTCCAACTCCTTGGACAGATATCTTTAGTTTTTCTGCAAGCTCTTTATTAGTTGTTTTAGGGTTTGTTATCAGCTCATTTAGAATAATCTTTTCATTATTAGTTAGTTTCATTATTAAATAGTAAAAGAAAACTAATATTTAAATGTTTTCTTTTTGAAACTAATATTTATTTAATAGTTTCATAAATAAACCAAAGCTTTATAAAAACAGGCTTTGGCCTTAATATAAAATGACAACCAAATTGCAAGAAAGACAAACAATCGATAGTACAGTAGCTGATGTTAGAAGTCAGTATATTCCTGAATCAAGAGAGTATATGCCTCAAACTAAAAGATATAAGCCTGCAGAAAAAGATATATCTCAGGATTATGTTAAAAGTATGAAAGCTAAGTTCTTGGATTGGTATTTTGGACTGCCTAAAAAAGGGGATCCAAGAAGAAAAGAATATCTAGCTATTTTTTCTAATTAATAATTAAAACAATCTCTCCTTTTAATTTTTTTACTTTTTGATAAACTTCTTTTACCTTTCCTCTTATAAACTCTTCAAATTTCTTTGTCAGTTCTCTTGCTATTACAATATTTTTTTCAGGGATTATTTCATCCATTAATCTTAATGTTCTTATGATTCTATGAGGGCTTTCATAATAGATGAATGTTAAGTTTTCTGTTTTTGATATCCAGAACAGAACATCTCTTAGTTTTTTTTCTTTTTTTGGCAGAAATCCAAAAAATCCAAATTTATCAGTTGGCAGGCCTGAGCAGACTAATGCTGAAATTATTGCTGTCGGGCCTGGAATTGGGCTTATCTGGATATTGTATTTTACTGCTTCTCTTACTAAGTAGAATCCTGGATCACTGATTCCTGGTGTTCCTGAATCTGAAACTAAAGCCAAGTCTTTTCCTTGTTTTAACAGTTCAATCGCTTTTTGTGTAACTCTTGTTTTATTTATATCATTATATGAGATAATCTCTTTATCTTTAATCATATATTCTCTTAACAAAATTTTAGTTCTTCTTGTATCTTCTGCAAGAATTAAGTCTGCTTCTCTTAATGTATCAACTGCTCTTAATGTGATATCTTTAAGATTTCCTATTGGTGTTGAAACAATGTATAACATAATAATAAAATAAAAATAAAGAT
>JAHWIB010000072.1 GCA_019322815.1 Candidatus Woesearchaeota archaeon
AGTCTATCTCTGCCCAATCTTCTTTGTCTACTTCTAAGAAATCAAGACAATATCCCTGTGTTATAATATCATTGATTGCCTGCAGCCAGAATACTTTCAAATATTTTTCATTGCCTGAATTTAATTCTAAGGTTCTCTTTAATTCTTTAGTTTCTTCTTTTCCTAATTTGATAAGGCCTGCATTCTCTCCATCTGGATTAGGTATTGCTTTATCTATAAAAGTAACACAACCATCACTAACTTTAAATTTCATATCTCCAAATTTATAATGTTGTTTCTTTGAAATAACTGTACAGAAAGAAGATTTGTGTTCTAATAGTTTTATTATAACATCTTCTCTAAAAAGATCATCTCCATTGATTATTAGAGTTTCATCATCCAGTTCATCTTTAGCTATCCACAAAGACATATAATTATCAGCTAATGAATAAAATGGATTTATTTTATAAGATACTTCTTCATATGTGCTTATGAACTTAGAGATCTTTTGAGATAGATAACCTATAACAACAATGATCTCTAATTTCTTCTTTAGTTTCTTAAATGCAGATTGAAGTGTTTCAATCTGATGCTGCAGAACTGGTTTGTCTTGAACTTTCAATAAACACTTTGGAGTATCTTCTGTTAACTGCCCCATCCTTCTTCCACGTCCTGCTGATAAGATTATTACTTTCATATTGGCATACCTGGACAAACCATCCTTCTTAGATAATATCCTACAATCCCCATCTCTGTAAAAAATATTAGATATGCTATTATCAAAAATATAAGTGCCATAGCTAACATCCCTAGTTTTATATAATTGCTCCACTTGATTGCCCTTTCTATCTTCTGTTGTAAAATCTGAGAATAGCTTACTTCATAGACTGTTTCTTTGCCAGTCTTCTCATCAACATATTTATAAGACATTCCTTCTACTTTGTCCTCTTCTTTTTGTTCAGACATTTTAAAGCCTCCGCAAATTGCTTTGCCATGTTTTTATGGTTGAAGGTTTTTTCATATAACCTTCTAGAGTATTTCCCCATACTATTTAAACTTTTCGATTGGAGTAATTTCTTCATTCCTTTATAAAGATCATTAACGTTTGGCTTGACCATATATCCATTCTTTCCTTCTTCAATAAGATCATAAGCGCCTGCAATTATATTTGTAGCTAATAATGGCTTAGAAGCAGACATAGCTTCATTTAAAGTCATCTCCCAAGAATGCACTGGATCTAATCCTCCAACAGGCATTGCCGCATGCATGCAAAAAAGACATTTTTCATAATAAGCCCTTAACTGCTTCCAAGGAATATATCCATAAAAGTATACTGGCCAGCCTTCTGATTCTTCTTTGCACTTTGCAACATAATCAAGATCTTTCTCGGGGCCAACAAGAACAAGCTCTACATTTGTCTTTAATTTTTTATATGCTTTAATAAGTTCTAATATTCCATCACACTTTCTTATCTCTCCAATCTGTAGGATATATTTCTTAGGGAGCCTTGGTTTGTTTAAAGGAAGATTCTTTACATCGAATGAAGCATTAGAAGCAATATCTATCTTTTCTGCACCAAACTCTTTTAATAGTTTCTTTGCTTTGGTTCCAGCTGCAATACATAGATCAGATCCTTTTACTATCTTCTTAACATATGGCTTGATTATATTTGCTGCAGTAGTATTTGGATATTGCCAAAGCTCTGCCCAAGTAACAAACTTCTTTTTTCTTAGCTTTACAACAGGATATGCTGCATGCGCTGCAAAAGAACAAGGATCTGAATTAACTACAACATCATAGTTCTCCACAGATAGCTTGTGAACTAATTCTAGATTTAAACCTCTGTTATATCCTATACCTTTTATTTCATTCTTTAGGATTTCATATTTTATACCCTTCATAAGATATGCATCTTCAAAGTAGAACAGAAACTTTACATCTATAAGTTTAGAGAGCTCTTTATAAAAACCTTCTCTATATGGTGATGGTCCTGGATTAAGGAATAGTACTTTCATCCCATACTCAACCTCAAATCTTTTTTATAACATTTACAATTTGGTTTCCAAGTATGTTCAGTTACTTGAATAAAATTCTTCTTGCATTTCATACATCTTGGAATTCTTGTTTTTTTAAGATGTTCAATCTCTTTTTTGTATTTCTTCATTTTTTTTATTATATTCCTCTATCATTACTTCAGCTGTTATTTTATAATAAGTAACTTCATATCCCATATTCTCAAAAGATTCTATTATTGCCCTATATGCTTTCAATGATCCAGATTCTATATCAGGATTATCCCACATTATTCTTATACCTTCATCAAGACTTTCTTCAACTATCTTTTGATTATCCATTGTAAGCCTCAATAACTTTATCAGTTATCTTATCCCATGATAGATTCTCTTTCATATATTGAAGGCAAGAATCTCCCATCTGATATATATCTAATTCAAAAATAGTCATAATTGCTTTTTTAAGATATACTGAACTATTTGGTGGAATGATCAAACCAGTCATTAGTTCCTGGACATATTCTGATAAGCTTCCTACATCTGTAACAATTACTGGTTTATTAAAAGCATATGCTATAGGAATAACTCCAGATTGAGTTGCATCTCTATAAGGCAATACAACTATTTTATGTTTCCTGAACAGATCAGCTGTCTCTTCATTTGTGATATATCTGTTTATGAATGTAACATTCCTTCTTGCTCTATCTACCTTGCCTTCTCCTGCAAACGTAAATTTATATTGCTCTAGATCTCTTGTTGCTTCAAAAAGATCTTCCCATCCTTTGTAAGGCAGCAGTCTTCCAAAGAATAAAACATCTCCAGAAGGCATATCTGTTTGTTTTGTATATTTAGTAAAGAAAGAATAATCTCCATGCTTGATTACTTCTATCTTATCTTGAGGAATATCAGTGATTGATTCTTTAACAGCATGGCCATGAACAAAAACTTTCTTAGCCCACTTTCTAAGCTTAACATTAACTTTATTTGTTAGCCATCTCATTAATCCTTTCTTGTCTCCTTCATGAAGAACTGGATCATGCTGCGTAACAAACAACTTGTCTTTATACTTTCTTCCATAGTAAAGATACCAAGGATGATTATCAAGAATATGAACAACATCTGGATTATATTTCTTTATCGCTTTTCTTAAAGCAAGATGCTGAGAGATATTGAATGTATGGAATATTGCACCTATGATTCCTTTTGGTGCTTTAGGT
>JAHWIB010000073.1 GCA_019322815.1 Candidatus Woesearchaeota archaeon
ACTTCATCAAAATCTATACAGTTAGGCAGAACGTAAATTTTACCATTGTAAGCTGAATATAATCCTTTTAAATAATCTGTCGTTACTGTAACAGCATTTGCTTCTTTTAAATATAAATCGATATTTTTAAATCGCTCTTTTTGTGTATGAGGATTATATGCTTGATATGCCGTACTCCATCTACTCACACCATGTAAATAATCATCTATTTCATATATACATGGAATCTTTAAATTTCTCTGGAGTACTCTAAAGTTTTGTAAGTTAGGTGTCCCATATTGTCGTTGATGTATTGTTAAATGTATCTTGGGACCAATTATTTTACCATCTTTATCTTTTTCTACCCATTCATCTGGATTCATAACATTCGAAGTTCTTGTTTCTAATTCATCTCCATAATATTTATTTAAGTATTTTGAAATCATCTCTATTCTTGCCCAGCCACACCCAGCATGGTCGGCTTTCCACATTAAAACTGTGCGCTTCATTAACATCTCTCCTTGACTTTATTTTATTTGTTGGGAATTTTTCTGAATTTACCTTCAGCTTTAGCTTGTTCTTCCATAGCATCTAATCTGGTATAATAATCTGGAATTTCCGCAATATGATCTTTAGCAATTTTCTCAGCCATCTTTTTGTCTGTTGTATGCTCATATTCAACTTTTATTCCCATAGCTAATTGTTTAGGATCATATTTCCCATTATAATTACTAGATTTTCCAGCATCCCAGAAAATCTTATCATATCCACTTTTAATAGCTTTCTCAATTGGTAGTTTGTATTTCATTTAACACACTCTCTAAATTTAAATTTTTTTCTTTACAAGCATCTTTTAATGATATATGTGCTATTCCCATACAACTAAAACAAGAACCTCTAGGAATATTAAATAATCTAATTACTAATTCTTTTTTGAAATCAGAAGAACAATATATATCTCTCATCAAAGTCTTTTCAGTGATCATTTCACCCAATGTAATAGATCAACTAAAATAAATTTTACAGTAAAGAAAACTGCAGTCAATATTGCCATATCAAAAAATGGTCTATATTTTTTATATGCTTTTTGCAGCCATAACCAGAATTTCATCAGCCATAAATTATTAAAATATTTCGGATTAGGGGTTGATGAATTATCATCAATAGGAGACCAAACTTCCCATTGCCATCCCCAATCTTCATAAGGGAAAGTACAAAATCCTTTGTCTCCCCAATCTTCTCCCCAACTATTCCTGATTATAAATCCCTTATCATCCCACCCTACAACTGTCATAGCATGACCACATTTACCAACATCTCCAGGATATTGGTACCACATTCTTGTATCGTATCTATAAACAGGAACAGCTATATAACAAGGACCATTCTGCATCAATGCAGTTTTTAATCCTTCTATTGTTGTTACTTGAGCATAATTTTGTATTGTAAAATTCAATGCTTCTTCATATATATTTTCTGCAATATCTTCTGGACTATGGGGATGATTATATGGATAAGTTACTTCTCTGCAATCTCCCTTTTCTTGAAGGATCTGCATAACTTCTCTACCATACATTCCAGCAAGATGTGTTTGATCATATCTATTATCATAAACAAACTGAGGGCTCATATATTCTGCTAAACTAATATTTATATATTCTTGATATTCTTTCATAGCGGCCGCTGTCATTGCTGCACACGAACCTTGATATCCTTGATCTCTAACGGGAAGCATCTTCTCTCTTAAATCAAATTTTAAAGGAAGTGTTACTGTTGGATGTATTGATTCTGCTCGCCAGTCTCTTTCATCAACAGGTGAACGTTTTGCCCCAGTTGTTTTGTTCTCATCTTTCATTATTAACCTACTTGTTTTGGTGCTACTTTTCTAGCTCTTCTATCTCTCATTTCTCTTTTTATCTTAGCACATACTTTTAAGTAAACTTTATATGCATCTTTTCGCTCTTCTTTTTTAGTTGTTCTCCAAGTTTTCTCTGCTCTTTTCTTTTCATAAGCTAATGACTTTGCTTTTCTCATTATTTTCTCCTTTTCTTTTTCTCTGAAGGTAGATGTTCTTTCTTTCTTAATTTAGGATAACTACCCATACCAACTGTTACTACTCCTCTTCCGCCTCCTGTTGTTGTCATGCCTCCCATTGATTTATTTTTTTTCTTTGGTAAAGCATATTTGCATTCTGTTTGTCGAGGATATTCATATCTTTGTTCACCATGTTTTTTCTTACGAAATCTCCATGGTCCTTTTGATTTAGAAAGTTTTTTTAATTGAGCAGTTAATGAGTCTTTTTTGTTGCTGAGTTTTCTTATTTCTTCTTCAAGTTCGTATTCATTCATCCCACCAAGTGTTCCACCTTCTTGAACTCTATCATCATATAGATCATCTTCTAGTATTGATATCTCATCATCAATATCATCTATTCTATCTACAATCTGTTGTATTCCTTTATTATCTACTTTTAATTTCTTTCCCTTTTTCCACGGTCCTTTAGATTTAATAGTTTTTCTACCTTCTTCATACCTTTTTGCACCACTCAATAATTCTTTTGCTTCTGCTAAAACATCTTCAATCGGCATATCTTTTGGGTCTTTAGGTCTACTAGGTTTTGCAACTACATCACTATAATGTAATTCATCTGCTGTTGGTCTTCGTAATTCACTTGGTTCTGCTATTACAGTTTGATCCATATATGGAAGACTAACAATATAATTATTACCTTCTTGACCAACAACAATAGCATCATCACCCTCATAAATTACATCTTCATTAATTTCAAATCGGGTATCAACAGGATTATATTTTGCATAAATAGTAAATTTGGGACCCTCGGGAGTCATTTTATAATCTTCTTTAATTATTTCATATCCTTGTTCTAAAAGATTGTTTTTTCGTCTTTCATATTCTTCTTTTGAATGTGAAACAAAAGGTTTAATTTCGGGTGCTTTTTTACCTTTTTTCCATGGGCCTTTTGACTTCAGTATTGGTAGTTCCATTGTTCTCCTCAATTCAAATTTAAAAATTCTTCTTTAAAATCTCTTACGAGATCTTTCAATGCTTGTTCCAATACTTTGCGTTTAAGTACAAGTACTTTCTCTTCGTTCTCTATACGAATTTCTTTTTTGTTTCTTTTGAAATACATTTAGATTTTCAACGCCCCTCGTAGTCACTTAGATTCTTCAGATTCTGCGTATATCAAACATCCTTTTGCTACAG
>JAHWIB010000029.1 GCA_019322815.1 Candidatus Woesearchaeota archaeon
TATAATACAACATAAATAAATATTATAATTATTTTCCCAATAATTCTTTCATCTCTGCCACTGTATATTGTCCAGGCGCAGTTCTTTCTTGTTTAGATAGACAAGCATAAGCTAATTCATTTCCAGCATGAAGCCTTGTTCTTCCTACTAATTCCTTCATCTTTTCTGGAATCTCTCCATCAATCTTAGGAGCCATAGCCATTGCTGCAATTGGAATACCATCTTTATTTGCTCTTTCAATTATAGATACAATATTTTCAACATCCTGTTCAGCAGATTTTTCATCTGGAGATATCCTAAATGCAAATTTAAGAATATCTGCTCTTTTTGGATAAAACCCAACTACAAATTTTCTATATATCTCTAATGCATTAGAAGGAGTTTCTACATGATTATGGTTAGATAATATTATTTTTGTATCTCTTTTATCTAAATTGCTATATTGCATTGCTTCCATATCAACATAAGCAGCTCCTCTCTCGATTGCATATCCAATTAGTTCTATTCTTTTTTCCTCTGGACCATCATAACCTTCTCCCTTTCCTGCTTCTGATTTATGCCTGATTGTAGCAATTACAGGCAGATCACAGCATTGTAATAATATATCAATTGTTTTTTCATTTAATCTATCTGCTGGCATATAATCTAATCTTAATTCAAGAACATCTGGCTGCTGCTCTTCAGCTTTTTGTATATTTTGTATTGCATTGTCTAATCTTTCAACCTTTATAGGAACAACTATTTTTGGCATCTTTTCCACCCCAAAGATTAACCTATCAGAACTCTTTTTTAAAATTTATCCCCTAGCAGCTAGCTTGACATCTCCTTCATGAACTGTTTTTCTGCCAGAATGCTTTGCTATCATTGCAGCCTTTTCAGCTATCTTCATAGCAGTATCATGCAAGACATCTGAAAAAACATCAGCTGCTTTTGCTGAAACCCTTTTAGCACCAGCATTCATCAGAATTCTAGCTACAGGAGCATTTGGAATTACCTTTGTTTTTCTTTGTTGAGCCATATAAATCACCTATTTGATAAACTATAATTTAATATCGCTTGTATATAAGTTTTTTGTTTTATAATGCTTTTATTTCAGGAAAAAAAGAAAAATAATTCTGATTCTTGATTTCAAAGATTTTTGACAGTTATTATAAAAAGAAAATAAAAAAATTTATTCTTCAGCTTCTGTTGCTAAAAATGCCCACCAAGGTTTTCTTACTTGCAGCATCTCTCCAGTTTCTGCATCAACTTGTGCCTGAACATTCATTCTTGCTCTGAATATTCCAAAAACTCTTGCATTTCTTTGAGCTCTTAATTCATAAGCAGCTTTTGCTTGTTCTCCAGAACCAACTTCTTTAAGCTCAATAGTGCAGTTTTCATCGCAATTCCTTAACCTTAATCTTTGCAGAGCAGTCTCAGATGCAGTTTCAGGCATAATTTTTATATCTGCATTTCTTCCATTTGAAAGTCTCGCTCTTACCCTCTCTCCTTCCTGGCTTAAATTATCACATAAAGTACAATTTATAGATCTTCCTCTTGATTCCATCATTATTTGATTTCCCTGCCTTCTAACACTTAATCTATTTCCTCTTGAATCAGAGTAAGTTCCCTGCCTTCTTAGCTGGCTTTGAAATCCTGTTACAATATTGCTTTCTTCATCAATTATAGCTCCTGTTTCTTGTTCACCAGATAATATCAACTCTAATTCTTCTGCAGAAATATACTGTGCTTCATATGTTCCGCCATTATTTACTATTTGTCTATTGAACGATCTTATATGGTTTCTTGAACCTTTTCTAAGATTCTCATAAACAAGAGTGATATCTTCATTATCAGTCATCTCAAGAAGATCATCTAAATCTTTTATATCCAAATCTTCAATAGTTGCTCCAATAATCAATGCATCAATCAGTGAATTTTTTCCTTTTTCAATTAATGAGTTGTATAAAACTCCAAGTTCAGAATTTGTAAAAACCCCTCTTTCATCAGAAACAACAGGATCTTCAATACCATATGCTTCTAAAAGTGCCTTAACAACATTTGTATGTGTCTGCTCAGATGATGCAATATTATTGAATATTGGAAGATTCCATTCATCATACAATTCTAGATATACATCTCTTGCTAGCTTCTCTTCTTCTCTCATCAATTTTAGCCCTTCAATTTCTGCTTCAGACAAATCAGATGATTCACCGCCAGCAATATTTTCTGTAATTCTTTGCTGTTGTACCATTCCTGCTCTTGGTCCCTGAGCTAAAACAAAAGAACTTACTAAAATACAAATAATCAAAATTAAAATTATTTTTTTCATAATATCACCTCAACTATAAAAAAATACAAGTATTATTATTTAATACTTTTTATTTATATTAGATTTATGTTCTCTGAGAATAACTTACTCGCAAAGTAATTGCAGAACCAGAATAAAAGAATTGGCTTTTAATTAAATAAATTTAAATACTATAAATTATCTAATCACAAATATGGATATAAAGGAAAAAATAAGAAAATATGCTCTGCAGAATGCTGTAAAATTCAATGGAAAAGCTAATCCAGGAGCTGTAATTGGAAAATTATTAGCAGAAGATCCTAATCTGAAATCCAAAATAAAGGATTTGAGCAGGGATATCCAAGATATTATAAAAGAAATCAGTAATCTTTCAGTTAAAGAACAGGAAGCTGAACTGAAGAGATCAGCTCCAGAACTGCTGGAAAAAAAGAAAGTTGAAAAAAAGCATGAACTACCAGAACTTAAAAATGCAAAAAAAGGCAAAGTAGTGATGAGGTTTGCTCCTTCTCCATCAGGGCCAATGCATTTAGGCCATGCTTTTGCTATCTCACTCAGCTCAGAATATTGCAGAAAATACCAAGGCCAGTTAATATTAAGAATAGAAGATACAAATCCTGAAAATATATATGAGCCTGCTTATAAATTATTAGCAGAAGATGGAAAATGGATTACTAAAAATAATATTTCTAAGGTTATGATCCAGTCAGATAGATTAGGATATTATTATGATTATGCTGAAAAATTAGTTAACATGGGAAAGGCATATGTTTGCACATGTAATACAGATGAATTCAGAACATTGATTTTTAAGAAACAAGCATGTCCATGCAGAAACTTAAAGAAAAAAGAGCAGGAGCTAAGATTTGCAAAGATGTTTGCCGAATACAAGCCAGGAGAAGCTGTTTTAAGAATTAAGACTGATATTGAGCATCCAAATCCTGCTATGAGAGATTTCCCATTGATGAGGATTAATGAGCATGAACATCCAAGAACAGGGACAAAGCAGAGAGTATGGCCTTTGATGAACCTGGCAGTTTTTGTTGATGATGTTGAATCAGGCATGACCCATATAATAAGAGCAAAAGATCATATGGATAATGCAAAAAGACAGGAATATTTGTATAAATATTTCAAAAAACCAATTCCAGAGACATTGTTTGTAGGAAGGATAAATTTTATTGATTTAAGGATAAGCTGTTCAAAGACAAAAGTATTGATAGAAGAGGGAAAATATACAGGATGGGATGATATAAGGATTCCGTTTTTGCTTGCTTTGAAAAGAAGAGGTTATCAGCCAGAGGCTTTTATCAAGCATTCTTTAGATATAGGCGTAAGCCAGAATGATAAGACAGTCAGCAAAGAAGAGTTTTTTAAAGCATTAAACCATTTTAATAAAGAAATTATTGAGGAAAAAGCAAACAGATATTTCTTTATAGAAGACCCCCAGCAGATTGTTATTGAAAAAGCCCCTGAACAGGAGGTTGAATTAGATATCCATCCTGATTATCCTAAAAAAGGAAAAAGGAAATTCAAAACAAAAAATAAATTTTATATTGCAAAAGAAGATCTTAAAAATATAAAAGAAGGAGAATTAATAAGATTGATGGACTGCTTAAATTTCACAAAAAAAGGAAATAAATTTGTATTTGATTCTTTAGAATATGAAAAGTATAAAGAGCATGGAAAATTAATTATACATTGGCTTCCTCTGGAAGATAATTTAGTTAATGTTGAATTGTTGATGCCGGATAATACATTTAAAAAAGGCGTTGCAGAGAAATCTGTAAAAAGATTAAAACCAGGAGATCTCTGCCAGTTTGAAAGAATTGGTTTTGTAAGGCTGGACCAAAAAGAAAAAGACAAGTTAATCTTCTGGTATGGGCATAGATAAATGAGTTTAAAATATTTGATTTTAGGATTTTTTGTAAAAATCATCACTGGTTTTGATGATACAATAACACATATTCCTGTTCTTGCAAGTGTAACAAGAACAAGAATCGGAAAGATTGCTTTCTCAATAGGAATTTTATTAGCAATAATCATGGCAATTATTGTTTCAGCTTTTTTTGCTGCATTTATTAGATCATTTGTATATTATAGATATATCAGTGCTGCTTTACTTTTTATATTAGCAGCAGCAATACATTTTGATATTCTTGTACATAAAGAAAGAACAAAAGCTGAAAATTTTGTAGTAGGATGCAAAAAATTTCATATAAGATGCATAAAACTCATTGGAATTGGTTTTATTGCTTCTATTGCAACTGTTTTAGATGACATAATTGCTTATTCTCCTTTATTTTTAGATACTTTAATCAGGCCTTATGCAATTATTGGAATCTTGGCAGCAACTATCTTAGAAATAATGGCAGTAATCTATTTCGCAGAAAAGATTTCTAAAATTAAATATAAGGATGAGATTGCAAGCATTGGAATAATCACTCTTGGTATCTTGATATTAATTGGGATTATATAAAAAATTTAAATTATAAAATGAAAACAAAAATCATTGCAACAATCGGACCAGCCAGCAGCAGTTATCACACTCTGAAAAGAATGGCTGCTAATGGAATGAGTATTGCCAGAATAAACACAAAGTACGGTTCAATAAGATATTACTTAAAAATTGTAGACATGCTAAGAAAGATAGGAAAATGCAGAATCCTTTTTGACATAAAAGGCTTAAAGATGATAAACTGGCTTAAAATGCAGGATTTTGATTATTTAGCTGTTTCTTTTGCTGATACAACCTCTCAGATTAAGAGAATAAGAAAATTATTTTCTCCTAAAAAAATAAAAATAATCTCCAAGATCGAAACAAAGAAAGGCATTATAAACATTAATAGATTAATAGAAGAAAGCGACGGAATAATGGTTGCTAGAGGAGATCTGGGTGATAATATCTCTTTTGAAAGAGTTCCTATTGCTCAAAAGCTGATAATCAAAAACTGCAACAAAAATAGGAAAATGGTCATAACCGCAACAGAGATGCTTCTTTCAATGACAGATTCAAAAACTCCGGAAAGGGCAGAAGCAAGTGATATTGCAAATGCTGTTCTTGACGGCTCTGATGCCTTAATGCTGTCAGAAGAGACTGCTATTGGAAAATACCCTGCATTGGCAGTCAAGACAATGAATATTATAATAAGGGAAACTGAAAAGAAAAAAAATCTGCTGAAATAAATCATTCTAAGATCTATATTCATTGAAATAAAGATTATCTGGTGTCATTTATACCAGCCAATATAATATAAATCAAAGAAATAGAAACTAAAGCAATAATTCCAGAGACAACACTAATTAGGAATATTATTATTACAGAACTTATAACTCCATAGAGTGGGATTATTCTGGGAATCTTAAATGTAGGCTTAAAGCTTTCTCTTGTTTGCTTAATAAGTATAGCTAAATTTATAACAATATAAATAATCAAAAATAATACAGTCAAGATAGGCGCAATAATGTTTAATGATCCTAAGGTAAATGTTGTAATAATTATCAGGGAAGTAAACAAGTTAGCAATTCTTGGCTCTCCTTTTTTTGTTGTTTTTCTGAAATAGCTGCTAAAAGGAATTAATTTGTGATTTGCTAAAGCTCTAAGTAATCTTGGAGCAGCTACAAAGCTGACCAGAGCACTGGAAAAAGTAGCTGAAAGCAACCCTAATAATACAAGAGGACCAAAAGCTGATAATCCAATCATAATTCTTGTATTTTCTATCAGCTGGTCTGCTGATGCAGAAAACCCAAACCAGACTGCAACAGCTATATAAATTAAGGTTGTAATTCCAATAGCTGATAATACCCCTCTTCTGATCTGTTTCTTTGGATTTTTAAGCACTCCTGATAAACCAATTCCAGCAAGAATCCCAGTCACAGCTGGAAAAAAAAGAGCAAATACAGACCAAAAATTCATTTCCTGAAAATTTCCAAACAGCGGAACCGACAATTCTTTTGTAAACCATAAACCATTTCCTAGAAATACTGATGCAATTGATAATAAAATAATTATGAATATAATTATTTGAGTCTTAATAGCAAAACTTGTGGTTATATAAGTTAGCAAAAACAGCAAAATAAATGTTATTATAAGCACTAATAAAAAAGGATGATTAGGAAATATATATGTCCAGGCCTCGCTGAATCCAAACACATAAAACGCTACAGAAAAGGCCTGTGCAAAATAAAACGGAATTCCAACGCTTCCTGCAATATCCTTTCCTAAAGTTTTATAGATTATTGAATATGCTCCTCCTGGGCCAACTTTAATCTCTGTGATAATAGAACTTATTGACAATGCAGTGCAGAATGTGATTGATACTGATATCAATATTATCAATAAAGTTCCTAAAATTCCTGCATTTCCTACAACATAACCAAGCCTTAAATATAATATAACTCCGATTATAGTAAGAAATGTAGGGATAAATACTCCTGAAAATGTATTGTATTTTTTAATAGATGTTTTAGCCATAGTTAGAATTACTTATTGACTTTTTTTAATCTCTTTTATTTTTGCTCCTTTTCTGATATGCAGTCTAGAAATCAGATGTTCAAAACGTTTTTCCTGCCTGAATACAAATTTTCCTATTATAGTGCCTATTATATATAACATTGCTCCTATTCCAAATATGGCATAAAATGAAGTGAATATTTTTGAATAATCAGTTGTAGGTGTAAAATCTCCATAACCAACTGTAGTCAAAGTCATTGTTGAAAAATAAAAAGAATCAACATAAGACCATTCTTCAACTTGATGAAAATAAACTGTACCGATTAATAAAAGGACAACTAATACAACCAATGCTGAAATAATCTTTTGATTGAATTTCATTTTAACATATCAGCTATTGCTGCACTCATTGATGAAGGAAGAGTTACAATTATAATCCTCTTTAAAGATAAATATATATCAGTTAACCATGGAGCCATATCTATAAGTGTCAATATAACTGAAACAATTATAAATGCCACTAAATAAGTTATTATTATTCTTTCTACAAATTTATCCCAATGGTGTTTTATTTTTCCTCTATAATAATTATAATAAATAAATATTGAAATAAATAAAATAGACAGCAATAAGATGCCAATAACATTAGTCCATGGAAGTCTTTCTCCCAGACGCCAAGTCTCTTCTGTAAATCCCACTGGAACAGCAAGGATCGTTGATCCTATTATTATCTGAAGAACATCTTTAAGATGGATTTCATGTACAAAAGGATCTATTATTTTATGTACCAATAAGTGATCCGTTCTTTTTTTTCTATTTTGTATCATCTTTTCCTTTTCCTCTTTTTATCCTTAAAAACAACAGTTCTATAAGGAAAAGGAATTTCAATTCCAGACTTGTCAAATCTTTCTTTAATGCTTTTGTTCAGATCAGTCCCTAATCTGAATGCAGCAAGAGGATCTTTAGCCCATACCCATGCTCTTAAATTAACAGATGAATCTCCAAATCCAATAACTCTCACAGTGACAGCAGGCTTTCTTTCTTTCTTCTCAGCTTCTGTTCTAGTATCTAAAAATTCAGGATGTTTCTCTGCTTCCTTCTGTATTATCCTCATGGCTTTGTCAATATCTGAATCATAGCTTATCCCAAAATCTACAAATCTGCATACTTTTTCATCTTTAATATTATAATTTTCAATTGTTGCATCACTTATTGTTGAGTTAGGAACGATTATCCTTTTATTTTCAAAATTCCTAAGCACAGTATGCCTTAAAGTGATATCTTCAACATATCCAACATTATCTGAGAATTTGATTATATCTCCAACCCTGAATGGCTGGAATAAAGCAATAAAGATGCCACTTATAATATTAGAAACAGCTTTTTGTGAAGCAAAACCAATGACAATAGCCAATACACCAGCGCCAGCAAATAAAGATATGGATAATCCTCTTAAAGTAGGGATCAGATAAATTGCAATTCCAATACCAATTATATAAATCAATGCAGAAATAATATGCTTGAATACCGTAAATTTGGTAGGATCAGCTTTAATATATTTAGAAGATCTTTCAAAAGACCTTGTAAGCAGTTTCTTGATAATTCTCGCAAAAACAATTGTGATAAAAAGAATAACAGCAACCAGCAAAATCCTGTTTAGACTATTTGCAAGGATAATTTTTATTTCAGTAAAATTTATCAAATCTAGCATTTTTTTCCTCTTTTTATAAATTAAATCAATTATTTTATTTAAACTTTATGTTATACTAACCCATTAACAAATAACAGCATCATAAATATTGTATATAATATCAAAAATACTGTTCCTTCTATCCTTCTTATTGACCAATAACTCCTTATAAAAACTAAAAGCATAATGCTCATTAATATCATAAATGGTGCAGTGAAATATAAGGTGCCTTTAATGATAGAAATTGGTTTAATCAATCCAGAAACTCCGATTATCAAAAAGATATTTGCAATATTTGATCCAATAACATTGCCAACAGCAATATTTCCATAGCCTTTTAATGCAGCTGAAACAGAAACAAAAAGTTCTGGCAATGAAGTGCCTATTGCTATTAAGCTTAATCCAATTATATTTTCAGGAACGTTAAATAAATTTGCAAAAAATATTGCTTCTTCAACTAAATATTTAGCACCAAACACAACAGCAGCTCCTGAAATAATTGTAATTAAAAAATCTTTGATCAACCCAGCTTTAAACAATTCCTGTTCTTTTTTCTTCTGAGTAGGGCTTATTTTCTTCCTTCTGTGATTTTTCCTGTAATTTAATCCAGATATTATCTTGCTTCTTATTGTCATTATATATCTAAATCTAAAAAAGTATCTTAAAAAATGACCAAAATGATACTCTTCAAATTCAGGCTGTTCTTCAATTAAAAAAGCCATATAAGCAACATACAATAATAGTAATATCCCAGCCTCTATTTTTGAAATTATTCCATTAGTCATAAAAAGATAAAACAAAACAGAAGCAAAAAGCATTATTAATCCGTCTCTCCATACCATTTCTTTTTTTGTTTTTATTATAGCTATTGTTGCTGCTACTCCAATTATTAGACCAATATTTGCAATATTTGATCCAACAACATTCCCAATTATAATTCCGCTTGCATTTTTTATAGAAGCAACTACTGATGAAGCTAATTCAGGGATAGATGTTCCTAAAGCAACTAATGTCAATCCAATGATAAATTCCGATATTCCTAATTTTTTTGCTATACTGGCAGAAGATTTGATAAAAAAATCTGCTCCTTTTACTAATAAGACCAGTCCAGCAATAAATAATAATGCTTCAACATATACCATTATTTTAATAAATTGAAATTAATATTTATATATCTTTGTATTATAAAATATTTATAAATAACTTACTTTTCTCTTTTTCTATGATTGAAAGATCATTGCTTGAGAAAATATTAACAGATGAAAATACCATTAGACTTTTAAGTCAATGTTTTGGCTATACTAATTCAAAAAATAGAGAAGCTGGATTTGAAGTATATTTTGTTGTTGGTATAGTCTTTCCTGAAAATGATAAATTAATATTTTCAAAAAGAATTAAAGGAAGAGGCCATCATATAGAAGTTTCTAAAGCTAGGTACTGTACTAATCATTATATTAATAAAGATTCTAATTTAATGTATCCTGTTTTTAGTTTTCATGTTCATCCTAGAGCTAAGACTGAAAAACATTATCCTTCATTAAAAGATTTAAAAAATGCTATAAGAGATTATAAAGCATTCCAGGAAGTTTCAGAATTGATCTCTGAAAACAGAGCAGAAGCCTGCTCAAAATATTGGGGAAAATATGAAATGCCAAGATCTAAATCAAAAAAACATGCAAGTTTAATTCATGCTGTTAAAGAATTTAGACATGATTCTTTTGGAATGGTTGCACCTATTAGAGCAATAGCAGCAGAATGCAGTAGAAAAGAAACTCCTCTTTTAATATATCAATTTACTGATGCGCCTGATATAGATTTAGATAAAGTGCCTAAATCAAAAGCAACTAAACTATATAAAAATTGGGTAGATCAAAGAATAATAAGGGAAGCACGTGTTAATTATATTCAAGATGAACAGCGGATTGATAATTTAGAATTAGCTGTAACGGGATTTGCTGCTTAAATCTAGCTATTTCAGCCGAAATCTTTATATATTAGAATTCAACTATAAAATTTAAAATTTAAAGGGGGATGATAATATGTTGATAGTAAAAGCAAAAATTAAAAGTATAGTTCCTGGCTATAATGTTGCAGGTGATTTTGCTGAAAAATTAAATGCAAAAGCTCAAGAATTAGTAAAAGAAGCTCAAAAAAGAGCAGAAGCCAACGGAAGAAAAACAATAATGGCAAAGGATTTGTAAAATCTTTTTCTTTTTCTTTATTTTTACAAGAAAATTTATAAAATCTATACTATTCTATACTGAATTATGGGGGCAGATAAAGTACAGTTCTATCCTTTGGATATAACCTATAGAATAGAGAATGATAAAACAAGGATTTTATTATTTGGCAGAACAATCAATAAGAAACAAATTTGTGTTATTGATGAAAAATTTGAGCCTTATTTCTATGTTCTGCTGAGAGATGAAAACAATATTGAAGATTTATGCAGCAAAGTTGTAAAAATCTCTGTTGAAGAAAAAGACAGAGAAGCAAAAGTAATCAAAACAGAAGTTGTTGAAAAGAAGTTTTTAGGAAAAAAGAGAAAAGCCATAAAAGTATTTGTAAAAATCCCTCCGGATGTTCCAGTGATAAGGAATGTAATTAAGGAGTGGGATATAATTGAAAGCATTAATGAATTTGACATTCCTTTCACAAGAAGATATTTGATTGATAAAAGCATAACTCCATCAACATTGGTTGAAGCAGAAGGGGAATTTATCAACATAAAGAGCAAAGTTCCATGCCTGAACGCAGAAAAGATAGAGCAGTCAAGCACAGATTCTATAAAAGAGCCAAAAATCCTTGCATTTGATATTGAAACATATAACCCCTCTGGAAAAACATATGAGCCTGAAAAATATCCAATAATAATGGTTGCTTTCTATGGCAAAGACTATAAAAAAGTCATTACATGGAAAAGATTCAAGACAGAAGAAGATTATATTGAATTTGTTGATGGAGAAGTTGAATTGATAAACAGATTCAAGGAGATTATTGAAAAGCAGAAGCCAGATATCATTACAGGCTATTATTCAGATGGCTTTGATTTTCCATATATTATTGCAAGAGCAAAAAAATACAATATTGATCTAGACCTGGGATTAGATTATTCAGTTTTAAAATCAAAAAGAGGAAGAAAAGATTCAATACAGTTAACAGGAATAATTCATTTGGATGTTTTCAAATTTGTTAGAAAAGTATTAAGCAGAAGCATGGATACTGAATCTTATTCTTTAGATAATGTTGCTGCTGAGATTCTTGGAGAAAGAAAGATAGAAGTAGATATTACAAATCTTGCAGCAGCATGGGATAAAGGAGGCAAAGAACTGGAAATGTTCTGCAAATATAACCTTAAAGATGCAGATATTACTTATAAATTATGCTTAAAGGTTCTTCCTAATATAGAAGAGATGGTAAAGATTATTGGTTTGCCTGTATATGATATAAATAGAATGGGCTCCAGCCAGCTGGTTGAATGGTACATCTTAAAGCAGACAAAAGATTTTAATGAACTTGCTCCTAACAAGCCGCATTATGAGGAAATCAATGAAAGAAGGCAGCACAGATATAAAGGAGCATTTGTTTTTGAGCCAAAGCCTGGCTTGTATAGAGATATTGTTGTTTTTGATTTCAGAAGCCTGTATCCAACCATAATAACCTCTCATAATATAGGGCCTTCTACTTTAAACTGCGGCTGCTGCAAGGTTGATGAAAAATTTGTTCCTGTTAAAGAAAAAAAATTATGGTTCTGCAATAAGAAAAAAGGTTTTCTGCCGGCAATACTAGAAGACTTGATCACAAGAAGGATGAGGATTAAAGAAATGTTAAAAGAAAAAAAAGACATCATGCTTGTAGCAAGAAGCGACAGCTTGAAATTATTGGCAAATGCCTTTTATGGATATCTTGGATTTTTTGGAGCAAGATGGTACTGCTTTGAATGCGCTCAGTCAGTAACAGCTTATGGAAGGCATTATATCCAGAAAGTAATCAACTCAGCAGCTGATTCTAATTTTGAGGTTCTTTACTCTGATACAGACAGTGTTTTTTTGACATTAGGAAACAAAAAGAAAGAAGATGCTTTGAATTTTGTAGACAAGATAAACAAAGACCTTCCAGGAATAATGGAATTAGAGTATGAAGGGTTCTACCCGTCAGGAATATTTGTTTCTGCAAAAGAAGGAGGTTATGGAGCAAAGAAAAAATATGCTTTGATTGATGAAAAAGAAAATATAAAGATAACTGGCTTTGAAACAGTAAGGAGAAACTGGAGCTTTATTGCAAAAGAAGTGCAGGAAGAGGTTTTGAATATCATATTAAAAGAAAATGCTCCTATGAAAGCAATTGAATATGCAAAAGGCACAATAAAAGATATAAGGGATAAAAAAATAAAGAACAATAAATTAGTTATCTTTACCCAGCTGCAGAAACCTCTTGAAGAATACACAGCTGTTGGTCCTCATGTTGCTGTTGCAAGAAGATTAGCAGCAAGAGGGGAAGACATTGGCCCTGGTTCTTTAATAAAATTTATAGTAACAGAAGGCTCTGGCATTATAAGAGAAAGAGCAAAGATTCCAGAAGAAGTGGAAGAAGGAAACTATGATACAAATTATTATATAGAACATCAGATAATTCCCTCTATTGAAAGAATCTTTAATGTCTTAGGCTATACAAAGGAAGATTTATTAGAAAGCAAAGAACAAAGCAAATTAGGGAAATTTTTTTAAAACATTTTATTCCACCAGTCACAAATGGTAGTCCTATTTGGAATAAAATGTGCTCAAAAGCGAGTGACCCTGAGCCCAAATAGGATATATATATATATATATATATCAGTTTAACTGGCAATGGTCACGATCTATTGATATGACATCAACAAAATGCCCTGAATGCGGAGAAGAGATGGAGAATCAAAGAACTCCAACAAACAATATTATCTGGCATAGATGGCAGTGCCCTAAATGCGGGTTTAAAGAATAAAATATTTTAAGCAGCTAAAAGATATTCAACTACTTCTTTTTTGGCAATATCTGGATGGAATTGTTTTCCAGATTGTTTAACTATTTCATCCAAAGCCTGTTCAGGCGTCTTTCCTCTCCAAGGCCTATGGGTCATTGCATCATAAGCATCAGCAACACTTATTATTGTAGCTGAGAAAGGTATATCCTTGCCTTTTTTTCCATCAGGATATCCAGTGCCGTCCCACCTTTCATGATGGAATCTTGAGCCGTCAGCCAGATGGCCGTTTCCATTTTTTCTTAATATAAAATATCCTATTAATGGATGCCTTTGCATTAATTTTTTTTCATCCTGGGTTAATAATCTATTTTCATAAACTTCTTTTGGCATTACTATTTTACCTACATCATGGAGATCTGCACTTTCTTCTATCTGTTTTGTTTGATTAGAATCTACACCTATGGTTTTGCATAATTTTACTGCATATTTTGCAACTCTTTTGCAGTGCGCTGAGGTTGCAACATTTTCCATATCTGTAATTCTTCTGCTTTCATCTGCAGCTAATATTACACTTTCCATTCCTCTGATATAATCCTCTCTTTTTGAAACCTGATGATATTTAACTATTCTATTTAGAAATTCTTCATCTCCTTCTGATAATAATTGATGGTAAGATGAAAAACCAAATTCATTTCCTACAATATTAGATAATATTGGCCCGACATTTCTTAGATATGCTCCTAACTTTTTTTGATTATCTATGTAAGAGATTGCCTGATAGACTAAGGCTAAATATGCTCCTAGAACTTGTTTTGGTTTAAATCCAGAATTAATTGCAGCAAAACTCTCTGCAAAATCATCAAATAATTTTACATGCACATCAATAAAAGTTCCAATCCCTGCTTCCCTTAATTTTTTTCTTATAGCACTCTCTGTATTGTCATCCATGTTATTGCCTCTTTTATTTGTACCACTGTAAAATTTTTTTGATTGTGCTTATTTATAAACTTTTCTATTTAATTTTTTTTACTTAAAAATGCTAAAAATATTTTTTTGAGCTCTATTTTTCTTAAAAACCAAAACAAGAAAAATCAATGATGATTTTTGAGATTCATTTTTTCTTCAAAAAACCGAAACATTTATATATAAGTAATGAATATATATTCATTATGAGTTATGAATAAGTATTCATAACCGTAAATTCAAATAAAAACCATGGAGGTGGTTAATATGCCAGGAGGAGACGGAACAGGACCAAATGGTCAAGGTTCAATGACAGGAAGAGGTGCAGGCTACTGCGCTGGGTTTGACAGGCCAGGATTTGCAAATCCAGGTTTTGGAAGAAGAGGATTTGGCAGAGGATTCAGAGGAAGAGGATTCGGAAGAGGCTTTGGCTTCAGAAGAATGGCTGTTGCTCCAGTAGCACCAGTGATACCAGTCTATAGAGAACCAGTAGAACTTAGCAAAGAAGAAAAGATTAAAATACTTGAAGCAGATAGAAAAGATATAGAAGCAGAATTGGAAGAGATCAAAAAAGAAATAGATGAAATAAAAAAACAGAAATAATTTTTTTATTTTTTTTATTAAACAAAAAATGCCAAGACCAAGATTATTCAGAAGAGTAGGCTTTATGCCTAATGTAGATTATTTTAAGCCTGCTGGAATCAGGTTAAGAGAGCTTGCAGAAGTTATTCTTACTGTAGATGAATTTGAAGCAGTGAGATTAAAGGATCTCGAAGAAATGGATCAAGAACAGGCTGCTAAAAAGATGAAGATATCACAGCCAACATTCCACAGGCTTGTTATATCTGCAAGAAAGAAGATAGCTGAGGCTTTGGTCAACGGCAAAGCTATAAGAATTGAAGGAGGTAGATATAAAATGGTACAACAACCAATGCAGCCAGGAATGGGAAGAGGCCGCGGAAGAGGAATGGGATTTGGAGGCAGAGGAAGAATGGGTGGACCATTTGCAGCAGGTCCTGGAGGAGTATGTAAATGCACAAAGTGTGGTTATGAAGAGCCTCAGGTCAGGGGTCAGCCATGCATGAGCAAAAAATGCCCTAAATGCGGAAGCCCGATGGTAAGAGGATAATGAATAAAATATTAAGAGAAGACGAGTTATATAGAAGAGCAAGACTTATTTTGGGAGTTGAAAAAAATGCAACTTCAAAAGAAGCACAAAAAGCATATCACAAAAAGGCAAAACAATATCATACAGATGATCCAGACAATCCTACTGCAGATGAAGAATTATTCAGAATTGTAACAGAGGCATACTATTTAATTAAAGGTAAAATTAAAATTAATGGAAGGGATCTTATGGGGCTTGATCAGGATGATTTAGTAGCTAAAATTATAGGAATGGACAAAATCACTCCAATGCATGAAACAGAAACTTGGGAAGAAAGGCATTACAATCAATTTTATAGCGATGGAATACCATCTGCATAAAAAATGAAAAAAGCAACATTAGAGCAAACTGCATTTAAAGCAGCTAAGTCATTATATAGCATGTTTCCAATTATATTAGGAATAATATTGTTAATTAGTCTGGTTAATGTAATTATCCCAAAAACATTCTATTCTTCTGTATTTAAGGGAAATATTTTAACAGACTCTTTTATCGGCTCTTTTATCGGAAGCATATCAGCAGGCAGTCCAGCTACTAGCTATATTATAGGAGGAGAACTGCTTAAGCAGGGAATTAGTCTTATAGCAGTTACAGCCTTCTTAGTAGCATGGGTTACTGTGGGATTAGTGCAGTTTCCAGCAGAATCAATGCTGCTTGGAAAGAAATTTGCAGTAATAAGGAATATCATAGCTTTCATATTTTCAATGATTGTGGCAGTTATTACTGTTTTGATATTAGGTGTCTTATGAAAGACAAGAAACAAGATAAAAATTACAGGAAATGGTGGTTTTTATTAGGAGTTATTGTATTACACTTGGCAGTATGGTTATTCAGCTCAGAAATAATAATAAAAAGCCTGCAGTTTTTTTTAATGATTATCAAA
>JAHWIB010000030.1 GCA_019322815.1 Candidatus Woesearchaeota archaeon
TCTGTTGATACTTTAGTATAACGCTGTGTTGTCTGCAGATTTGTATGCCCAAGAAGTTCCTGTATAATTCTGATGTCTGTTCCTGCTTCTAATAAATGCGTTGCAAATGAGCTTCTTAATGCATGGCAGAATACTCTTTTCTTGATGCCTGCTTTTTTTGCTGCTTTGTTTACTATTTTTTGAGCCTGCCTTATACTTAAATGCTCTTTTTTGTTTTTTTGAGTTGGAAATACATACTGTGATTCAAATTTCCTTTTATCCAGATATTTTTTAAGATTTTTTGAAAGATTCCTTGACAATATGACTAATCGATCTTTTTTTCCTTTTCCCGCTACAATCTTAGCAATCCTTTCATCAAGATTAATATTTTCTGTCTTTAATGCAACTGCTTCTGAAACTCTTAATCCAGAGGAATACAATAATTCTATCAATAATTTATGTTTCTTATTTTTTATAGAATTTATCATAGCAAAGATCTCTTCTTTTGTCAAGACCATTGGAATTTTTTTTTCCTGCTTTGGAGTTTTAATTTTTTTGAAGATATCTTTTTCCAGCACCCCTTCATAGAAGAATTTCAAAGCACATAAGACGAGATTTACAGAGCTTGGGCTTTGTTTTTTCTCGCTGATCAAATATGCCAAATAAGTCTTAATGTCCTCTCTTGTTATATTTTCAGGCTGCCTTTGATTTCCTTTTTCTGTCAAAGAGGTCTGAAAGTTTGCTTTTTTCTGCAGCCTGGTAAATTCAAGAAATTTTTTATTATGAAAAATATAAGAATCAATTGTTTTTTGGCTAAATCCCCTTAATCTAAGCTCTAGTTCAAGTTTTTCTAGGAAGGTTATCACCTAATCTATTATACGTACTTTTTAATATATAAATTTTGCTACAGATAATTTTATAAACAGGATCAAATCCCCAAAAGAATGGCATATCCACTTTGTCCTTTTTGTTATGAAGGAGAGATTGTAGAAGAGAATGATATAAAAGGAAACTATTTCTGCAATAGATGTTTCAGAAAAGTGGATATAAGAAAAAAGAAAAATAGTTTTGTTAAACATTTATGATCTTAATCTTTTGAAATTCTTTTCAGAGCAATAATACCGACTGAAAAAAGGATTATAAAAATAACTATTGGTCCTGCAATTGATGAGATATTATTAGAAGGTATTTCATCTAAGATAGAAAAACCAGTTATTGCAGGATTAGACATATATGTAATTAGTGCCAATAATCCAAAGATCAATAACATGTATGTGGCTGCTAAATAAGGTCTTTTCTTTGCCATGATATAAATGTAAGAAAATATAGGTATATAAATTTATCTTTATTTAATCAAACTCACTTTTTCTATTTTAAATCCTAATTTAGATTACTAACCAGATAACATAAGGTATGCTGATAAAATAAATATCAGGTTATAAAAAAGCTCAAACTGTTGAATTCTTGTTTCTCAAGCCTTTTAAAGCTATAATTAGAACTAGTTTTATAGTGCCTAACAAGCGTAAAAACACTTTAAATCATTTATTTCTGTGAGTTAACTAGTTTTGTCTGTTTAAATTGATGTTTTGTTTCAAATATGAACTCTCACTTTACAAAATTTTTTAAAAGTGAGATATATCCTACAAAATATATATTATATTATAATTTTTCTATTAAATATTATTTAATAATTACTTTGTTATTTTTATTTTATATAATATCTAAATTAATAGTTATTTTATAATTATTATTTTATTACATAATCTTTTAAATAAATACTATATATTGATTTTTTTCAGTTTTGTTGACTAGAGAAAAATTTTACTAGTTAATTATTTTATTAAATAATTTAAGCAAAAATTATATTTTTTATTAAAAAAACTTAAAACAATTCTCATTCTAGTGATAAAATATTTAATTTATAATTAAAAGTTTTAGAAAGAAAAAATAAAGTAAAAATTGCTTTTTGTTAGATTTTTGAAATCTAAAAAAGTGAGATCAAAGTAAAATCAGGATTGCTGTTAAAAGCAAAATTTTTTGATTTAAGTAGAGTTTGAATTCAAAAGGTACAAGATTAACAAAAAATTAAAAATTGCTTAGAAAGCAAAAAAACAGCTAATTTTAACAGTTGTTTTTTGAGATTTTAACAGAATTTTAAAAAAGGGCGTATAATAAACATTAGATGTACTTTTTAATATATAAATTGAAAAGTATTAGAAAAGTTGGTTATTTTTGATGAAATAATCCGGGTTATTTTGATAAATCAAGCAACTTTTTTAACTGATTTTATGCGGGATGTATGACTTAATTCTCCATACCAGATTATGTTGCCTGGAATTAATTTTTTATCAAATTCCCAGGGTTTTCTTGAACTATCAATTGCTTCTTGAAGATTGGCTTGCTTTGTTATTGCTGTTATCTTTCGTTTTTTTCCTTTTCTTTCAATTGACCATTCTGGATTTCCAATCACATGCTCATCTTTTTCAACAGGATAAACTGATCCTGATATTGTCACTATTTTGAATATTTTTTTGCTCATATTTAGAGGATAAGATGCATCAATATTTAATTTTTTCTATAATAAAAATTATAAGAAATGATTAAAAATTTTAGGCAACATTATATTAAAACCTTTTGCTCAATCTTTAAGATATTCTGTTTTGCCTGCAGATTTTTGAACTTTGGATCAAGGAAAATGTAAGGCCTTTGGTTTTTGTAAACCTTTTGGATTGGAATGCCTTTCTCGAGGAGATTTGTGATATATTCTCTTACCAAAGTGATAGGCATTTTAAGTTTTTTAGCAAGGTCTAAATATGTTATCGGAGCTTGTTCTGTATAGAGATTTAGGAAAACATTTTTCTCTTTTGTCGTCAATGGATCTATACTATCAATCCTTGAATTCTTATATGTTTTCTTGCCTGTCAGCTTGCTCAGAATAAGGTGGATTTCGTCAATCCTTTCATTCAGTTTTGTAATCTTATTGTCCAGTTTGCAGAGATATTCAAAGTTAGATTGGATCTCGCTTGTGTTTTCATTTATTGCATCTAAATGATCTTCAAATTCATAGTATACCGACGAGAAAATTGATTTTAATTTACTGTTAAGCTTACTTAATGAATCTATAGCTTCTTCTTTAAGCAAAAAATTACCCACTGATAACCACCCCTTAAGATTTTTTAAAGAAATAATACATTTATAAATTTTTGTGTTGTTGAAAATCTATTTTATGATGGCTGTTTTATACAAAAATATCTTTTCTTTGCCATGCTTTGATATATCTATTTCGTCGTCGGATTCAAGCTCTTCAAGAATCCTGTAAAATGAGCTTTTTGAGCATAGGCCTTGCTCATGAACAATGATCTCTTTCAGCTGAGGAGCTGAGATTTCAGTGTACTTTTTTATCATTGAAACTATGACATTTTTGACATAGTCTTTGGAATTCTTGGCTATCTTTTTGATGATTCTTTCTTTTAAAGCTGCTCTTGGCTCAGGCTTTTTTTGTTCTATATCATCTAATCTTTTGTTTATATTTTGGATCCTGTCAAGGATATGATCATAGGAGTAATAAGAATCAATAATCTGTTTTATTTCATGCGGTGTTTTTGGGATGTCACTTAGCTGCTGCTCAATCATATCTAATCTGTAATCATGCTGCTGATGTTTTTGATAGAAGTACTGCAGCCAATTCATCACCATCATCATGTCCTGTTTTACTTTTGTAAATGCAGCTGAAAGAAAAGAATGAATCTTGCTGATGCTTAATGCGTTTTGATTTTCCTTTAACATCATTTTATTTCAGAAAATTACTTTATCTTAATAAACCTTTCGCTTGTCCCATGGGACAAAAATGGGAAAATAGTGGGATTCCCAAGGGACTATTTTGGGAACATTTTGGGAATTTAAAAAGCTTTAAATCATTAAATTATTGAAATAAAAGCATTTTCCCATATTCCCATGGGACAATGTTGGGAATACTTTTGGAATGTCCCAGGAATTAAGTGGGAATAACAATATTTTTGTTTCCAGACGTAGAATATTAAAGTCTCGAGGAGAATATTTCATTAGCAAAGGATATATATTTAAAATGTCTGGGAATATGGGAATGTCTCTGGGACTCGAATTTGGCTATTAGAGAGCTTCTGGGACAATGTTGGGAATGTCTGGGAATATGATAAGAACGTTATTTTTAATGAAAAGTATTAAGGATTTTTGAAATAAGGTATCTTTTGATTTTGATTAGAGTTAACCTAATTTTGAAAAAGTTTAAATAATAGATTATTTTTATAAGATTAGAAAAGTGATTTTAATGATTGAAATGGTTAAAAGTGATAACAAAAAATCAAGAAAAATTTTTGAAAAAGTGATGATTTGAAACAAAGAATTGATCCAAAGATTTTTGATTTTGGATTTAGAGAGCAAGCAAAAAATTTTGAAATTTTGAAACAAAAATTAAGAAAAAAAAGTGAGCTCAAAAATTTGGAAATTTCCAGATTTTGAATATTTAAAATTTAATTGATTAAGTAGCAGAAAGTAAGAAAAAAACAGCAAAAATTTGATGATTATTTTGTTAAAAACTAAGTCAATATAAAGAGATTATAACTGAGAAAATATGTTAAAAAAGCTTAATAAGAGCTAAGAAGTATTGAACAAATATGAAAATGAGTCAATAATTGTTAAAATTGCTGAAAATGAGGTATTTTTAGCCAAAAATCAGTAATATTTGGTGAAAAGTGAGAGTTCGTAAATTTAATAATATAAGTATAAAAATAAGTATATTTAAGAAAAACTACTAAAAACAGTAAAAAATAGCTAAAAAAAGCTATATTTTGCATTAGAAATGTGAAAAGTGAGAGTTAGTTCAATACATATTGATGATAATGTGCTATATTTTATGATAAATATAAGAAAAATCAAGAAAAGTGAGTGTTTGATATGCAAATAAGATCAAAATCTAATTTAGCAGTGCTTCTATCTAAGCTAAAAGGCTTTCAGACTGGAAAAGTGAGAGAAAAGCTGGAACAGTACCAAACTGATCCTGAGATAGCTGCAGAAGTAATATGGTTTGCAGGATTTAATAAGGATATTTCTGGAAAAGTGATAGTTGACCTAGGCTGCGGGACAGGAGTCTTGGGAATTGGAGCTTTAATCATGGGTGCAGAGAAGGTAATCTTTGTAGATATCGACGAGGAAGCTGTTGAAACTGCTAAAAAGAATCTTGCTTTTGCTGAGGAAGAGCTTGGTGTCAAGCTAAGCAAGAAAGCTGAGTTTGTCGTAGAGGATGTTAGGAAATTTAAGGCAAAAGATGTTGATTTAGTGCTGCAAAATCCCCCTTTTGGAGTCAAGGTTAAACATGCTGATAGGGTGTTTTTAGAAAAGGCCATGGAGCTTTGCCCTATTATTTACTCGTTTCATAAGATTGAAAGCAGGGACTTTATCGACGAGTTTTCTAGAGACAAAGGATATAAAATGACTCATTTCTGGAGTTTTGATTTTCCTCTAAAAATGATGATGAAACACCATAAGAAAAGAATTCACAGGATAAAAGTTGGTTGTTGGAGATTAGAAAAGCTTATAAATAAATGACCTATTCCTAGTTAAAAATGGAAGTTAAAATTCTAAGTGAAAAAAAGAACAGATTAGTCATAGAAATTAAGAACGAAGGACATGCATTTTGCAATGCCTTGAAAAAAGAATTATGGAATGATTCGCATGTCAAAGTAGCAGCCTATAAGATAGAACATCCTTTAGTTGGAATTCCAACATTAATAGTTGAAACAGACGGCAAAGAGACTCCTAAAAAAGCACTAACTGAAGCTGCTAAAAGACTAGGTAAAGAAGCTGATAAATTCAAAACAGCATTTTCAAAAGGAGTAAAATGATAAAATTAGAGCAGGCCGAAAAACTGATAAAGCTTGCCAGAAGAGCGATTTCTGCTTATTTTAAAGGTAAAGAAGTTGATGTTGAACAAGACATTAAAAAGGAATTTGGAGAGGATTCTGGAGTATTTGTAAGCTTGTATATTCAAGATGATTTAATAGGATGTGTAGGCATTCCAAGGCCCATAATGCCATTATATAAAGCTGTTATTCAGGCTGCTAAAGGTGCTGCTTTTGAAGATCCTAGATTTCCTCCTTTGCGTAAAGATCAATTTGATAATATTAGGGTTGAAATCTCTGTTTTAACAGAGCCAGAAGCTATTGAAATTGAAAAGCCTGAAGATTATCTTGAAAAGATTAAAATAGGCAAAGATGGGCTTATGATAAAGGATGAGTTTGGTTCTGGTTTATTATTGCCGCAGGTGGCTGTAGAATGGAAATGGGATGCTAAAGAATTCTTGAATCAGACATGCAGAAAAGCAGGACTAGAGCCTGACTGCTGGTGCAATACCAAAAGGAATGTATATAAATTCCAAGCACAGGTATTTGCTGAAGAAAAGGGTAAATTAGTAGAGAAAAAACTATATTAACATTATGGCTGAAATGCTTGAATTCTTTGTTCTTAGGCTCTGAAAAAGCATTAGATTTTTATATTTCCTAGTGCCTAATAGTTATTGGGATGGGGCAAAAAAGCAGACTTAAGAAAGAAAGAAAACAGAGAGAAGAAGTAGAAAACTCTAGAAATGTGACTGAAAAAGTTATAAGGCAAAGGAAAGGTAGTTGGTTAAGTTGGGGTGCATATGTTTTATCTGGTGTCTTGGCTATTGGAACAATAGTTGGAACTGCTTATTTTATCTTAAGTAGAAATCCTGAGCCTGATTATTCAGTTAGTGAAAGTGGTTTGGAGAAGAAGGTTGAAGAAATAGCAGAAAGGCCTGTTGAAAAAGTTGAAGAATCTGATGTTTCTGATATCATTACTTTTGAGCAAGTAAAAGCTAATAAAGATAATATAAAATATGTTCAAAAATATCTTGATCAAATCCTTCAAAGAACTGAAACAGTTGGTGTTGAAGGATGGGATTCATTAGGAGAGTTGGTTTATGATCCAGGATATAAAATAAGAGGTGAGATTGTTAGCGGTGACAAAGGAAGGTATTTGGATGAAGCAGGATATGGTAATAATCCTACTACTTCTAGGACATCTATAATGTGTACAATGACTGGCAGAAGCCGAATGGGTAAAAAAGGACTGGTATATATAAACAGCACTGTTTTTGAATTTTGTAGAAGCGAAGATGAACTTTTATCTGGATTAGATAATGAAGTCTTTACAGCAAGAGCAATGTATAAAGGAGATGCACATATAAAAACAATTAAAAGACCAAACCCAGCTATAGGAGAGATGAGTGAGGCTTTGTTTCATTTGCAGTGCGAGGCACTGTCATTTGACTTGCAATTTACTTATATAGAAAATGGAAAAAGAAAAGTTAGTGACTTCTTTTTAGAAGGAAGTAGAATGTCTGCAAGAACACTAATGAGAAAACTTATTAAAATTGCTGAAAGCGGCACAGTTGATGGAGAATATGCAAAAGGAATAATCACAACCTTGGCTAGAAGACCAACTGCTAAGTATTTCAGGTAAAAATGGGGCAAAAAAAGATAAAAGCAGAGAGAAGAAGACAGAGAGAAGAAGCAGCTAGAATAGCAGCTGAAAAACCAACTCAAGTTCCTAAAAAAAGAAATAAATGGCTATTATACGTAGGAGGGCCTTTTTTGGCTATTGCTGGAACAATTGGCTCAATATTAGGATTTTCTAGCTCTGATTTAGAAGAAAAAGTTAGTAAAGAAGTAGTTTCTGAAAGTGTTGAAAAAAAAGAAAGAATCTCCTTCAAAGAAGCAAAAGCTGATTCAAGCAAACAAGCAGAGTATGTAAGAAATCTTGATAGTATAATTGAAATTCCACATTATACAGCAAGCATAGAATATAAAACAAGTTTTGAAAAAATTGGAGAAATGAATAATCTCTACAAAAACAACAAGCCTATGATGTTTACAACAACTGCTGAAAAAGGAACATTGAAAGATCTTGGAAAAAAGAAGCGTAAAGGAAAAACAACTGTATTGCCTGCTGCTTTTAAAGATTCAAGAAATGAAGCAGAATTTCTAGTAGCATTAAGACATGAATTTAGTATGGCTAAGATAATTCATGAAGGATTTGATGATTTATCCATGGATGATTTTTTTTATCAGCCGCCTGATGGAGGAAAAAGGGTATTTCTTAGAACAATGTGGCATATAGCTGCTGAATTAGAATCTTATGATAAAGATGTAGAAAGAGTAATTGAAACAAGAATGAGTGATTTTACTATTAATAGATTCAAAGAATGTTATATATGGTATTTTAATCAACTAAGAAAAAATAAAGATTATCCTGAAGCAGATGTTTTAAAAGAAAAATTGTATAAATTATTCTTTAGAAAGTGGATGAAAGATTTTTCTGTAGAAGCTCCTGCTGAAGTCAAGTTTAGAAAAGTTAAATCTAATTTAGAGGATATAACAGCTGTGCAAAGATACCTTGATGAAATATTACAAAATGAAAGTGCAAAAGTTATATCATGGACTGGATTTGAAAGATTGATTTATAGACCTGTTGATAATTTTGATAAAGAAGATTCTAATCTAAAAACATACGGCGGAAAAGTAAGAGGAGATAAAAGTAAATTCCATGGCATAGCATATGTAGATATTCAAAAAGGAAATAAAGGAGATTGTTATATATCAAGAGGACTTTTTGAACTTGCTAGGTGTGCAGATGAATTAAAGAGTATGCTTGATAATGAAGCTTTTAATGCTTATTGTGCATGGCAGCTAGTGCTTCCTGAGTGTTATGATCCATATCCAGACATGAAGAAAAGTAAAAGAGTAAGAGATATGGCTTTTGAAGCAATGAGTTATGATTATCAACTAGCAAGAATTATGGAAGGCAAAAGAAGAGTATCAAGAGAGTATAGAGCAAGGATAACAAAAAGTTATTATAATTCAGTTTATCTAAATTTATTAGAAGTTAGCAAACAGGACAATGATGATGGCTTATATGTAAGAGCTCTTTTAAAAGGGCTTAAAATGAAATTTCAACCAACGAGAGGCAGATAGATGTCATTCATAAGAACAAAAAAGATAAAAGGTGCTGAATACGCTTATATAGTTGAAAACAAATGGAGAAAAAGAAGGAAGAATAAAGTAAAGCAAGTGATGTCAAAGTATCTTGGCAGAGTCTATAGATTTGACAGAATTAGTGTTTTAGATTTTTTTGAATTCTACAATATTGAAGATATTAATAAATATTTAGATGAGAAAACAAAATATGATATTTTAGTTGATTTGATTAAGCTGGAATTACATAATCATGGTTTTGAAGAAAAAGATAAAAAGCTAACAAAAGAGGAATGTTTTTTTAATCTAGATGAAAAAAGGATTCAAAGCAAAAGAACAAAAAAAATAGCAATTGCTATGAATGAAGGATTCCTGACAAATTATGCAATCAAGAAGATATTGAAATTTGAGGCATTTGATGAAGAAGAGGATGGTTACTTATTGGCTAAATTGTTTGTTGAGTCTGGATTAAATATACCAAAAGAAATTTTTGTCGGATTTTTCAAAAAAGTTATGAAATTTTAAAATTTTTCGTAACTTTTATAAATAATTTATAATTCAATGAAAAAATGGGAGAAGAAAAGAAATATCCAAAACATATAGGGATTATTCTTGATGGAAATAGAAGATTTGCCAGAAGGCTTATGATGGAACCTTGGAAAGGGCATGAGCTTGGATTTGAAAAATTAAAACAATTATATAAATGGTGCAAGGAATTAGGTATTAAGGAGTTAACTCTTTATTGTTTTTCTATGCAGAATTTTAACAGGCCTAAAAGAGAATTTGATTTTCTAATGGATATATTTGTAAAAGCTGGAAATGATGCTGCTGCTAATGAAGATGTCCATAAGAACAAGATTAGAGTCAATGCTATCGGCAGATGGCATCTGTTTCCTGAAAAGGTTCAAGAAGCTATTAAAAAAGCAGTTGATGCTACTAAAGATTACAATGATTTTACTGTTAATCTATGCTTAGCTTATGGCGGCAGGGAAGAGATTGTTGATGGTGTCAAGAAATTAGCTGCTGATTTGAAAGACGGCAAAATCAATGCTGATGATATAAACGAAGAAAAGTTTTCAGAGTATCTTTATATGAATTCTGAGCCTGATTTAATTATAAGAACAGGTGGAGCACATAGAACTTCTAATTTTTTAGCCTGGCAAAGCATTTATTCTGAATGGATTTTCCCTGAAAAGTTCTGGCCTGAGTTTGAAAAAAAAGATTTGATTGATTGCATTGACAAATTCATGGGAAGAGAAAGAAGATTTGGGAAGTAAATCTCTGTGAACTTGTAATAAAAATATTTATAAAGATTAGAAGAAAATAATAGTTTGGTGATATTAATGACTAATAAATTAGGCCAAACAACAAATGCTATAGTAGGACATAATAAGATTAATCTTTCTGTTGCATTATCAGATGGAGATTCTATTCTTTTGGAGTTTAAGGGAAAGGTTGCAAAGGAGATTGAAAATATTCTAGGTGTTTCTGCAGGTATGCATAAATCTAAAGATGTATTGTTAGAAACTAAACCTACAAAAATAGTGTTAGAGATTGTTAAATAATCTTAAAATTTTAGAATTAAATTTTTCTTCTAAATTTTCCATTTTCCCATATGGGACAATGCTGGGAAAGTGGGAATATATTTATAGGAAATCTGTTTTCTATTGATTATGGAACATGAGACTGATGAAGTAGAGGAACAAGAACCTTGGCATAAAGGGCCTGTCAAATGGATCTTAGCTGTTTTTCTTGCTTTGATTTTAGTTTTGATGATTGTTCCTTGGTATTCTGTCAAGTTAGATCCTAATCCCAAGGATATCCCTAAAATATATGAGTTTGTTGGAATATTAAGAGAAACTAATGTTGGAAATCAAACATCAAATTTAATTGAAGCTGTTAATAATCTTGATACTTCTGACCCTATAATAAAGCAGATTGCTACAAAGATAGCAAGCCAGAGCTGCGAGCAAAGCAGAGTATGCCAAGCAAAAGCACTATATTATTTTGTAAGAGATAATGTTGAATATGTTTCTGATCCAGTTGCTAAAGAATATATTGAAAGTCCAGTTGAGATTTTACAAACAAGAGGAGGAGATTGTGAATCAGGCACATTATTATTAGCTGCATTAGAAGAGTCTATTGGGATTGATTCTGAAATTGTGTTGATTCCAGGTCATGCTTATTTAAGAATTAAACTGCCAGATGCTATAAATAAATACAAAATAGATGGAGACTGGGTTTATGTAGATTGGACTTGCAATAACTGTGATTTTGGAGAAATTCCTTATCAAAATATAAACAAAAAAGCAAGTTATTTAGAAATTTAAATCTATCTCTTGCTTTTTTCCCTTCTTTTAACGATTTCACCAGTAGGCCTATTTCTATTAAATCTTAAGAATCTATTAATCTTTTCTTCATCTTCCCTTTTCTGCTTTATTTGATCATCTGAAAGATCTGGCATTGTAATATCTACTGATGCAGGCTTTTCTTTTCTAAATTTTGCATATCTTTCTCTTTTTGCGCTTACTTTTTTTGCTTTTTTATTTTTTTTACCCATAATAATCATCTCAATTTTTTATTTTAATAAAATAACTTATTTATATAGTTTATCTTATTTTGAAGATAAATTATTGATTCTTCTGTATCTTCTTCTGGAGCCCATGGAGCAAATCGTTTATGTGTTTCTGGATCATAAGGCCCTCCAATTATCTCATATAATGCTGCTTTTTCTGATAAAATAATAAAAGAATGCCATTTTTTTGAAGGAATTTCTACAATTTGATTATTTTCATCTAATATTACTGAATCTGTAATTTTTCCATCATCATCAAATATTAGTACTGCTGCTTTTCCTTTTAATATTAAGAATATCTCTAATTTATCAGGATTTTCATGTTTATGAGGCCTTACATAAGTATCTTTTAATCCAGCATTAATCATTCTCTGTATTTTATCTTCTGGTTTACTAAAACAATGCACTGCTCTTTTCCTGGGAGAATTTTCTGCTTTTTCTAGAACTTGATTTATTAATTCATTATTGATTTTATTTAGCATTATCCATATATAGTTGCTTGGATTATTAATTTTTGCGTTAAATTTATAAATAAATCCTAATTTTTGCTTTATTATCCCGTAATCACTATCTATGATAGGAGGGCAGAAATGAAGAAAGAAGATATATTAAAAGTTATTAAGGAATTAAAAGAAAAATCTAAAAAAAGAAATTTCAAGCAAAGTTTTGATTTAATTGTTGTTCTAAAAGGCTTAAATCTTAAAAAACCTGAAGAGCAGGTTGAGTTCTTTCAGCCATTAAAACATGATCTAGGCAAACAACTAAAAATCTGTGCTTTGGTAGGCCCGGAGCTTGCTGGTAAATCAAAAGATCTATGTGATTTTATAGTTAAAGATGATGAATTTCCTAAATATGCTAAAGATAAGAAAGCAACAAAAAAACTTGCAAAGGAATGTGGCTGGTTTATTGCCCAGGCAAATTTAATGCCAAAAATAGCAGCATCATTTGGCAGGGTTTTAGGACCAAAGGGAAAGATGCCTAATCCTAAAGCTGGCTGCATTGTTCCTCCTACTGCTAATCTTAAACCATTATGTGATAGATTAAGAAAAACAGTCAAAGTTTCTGCTAAAACAGTTCCTACAATTCAATGTATTGTTGGTAAAGAAGATATGAAAGATGAAGATGTAACTGATAATATTTGGACAATATATGATGGTCTTGTTCATCATTTACCAAGCGGAAAAGATAATGTTAGAAATGTGCTGTTAAAATTAACTATGGGCAAACCAATAAATTTGGAGAAATAAGATGGCAGAAGAAGCAAAAAAACCTCATGTTTCAGGATATAAGAAGAAAGTTGTAGAAGATTTTGTGAAATTGATTAAAGAATATCCTATAATTGGGGCTGTAAATATGGAGAATCTTCCTGCTCCTCAATTGCAGACAATGAGAGGCCAGCTTAGAGATAAAGTTGTTATGAGAATGACTAAGAGAAGATTGATCAAGATTGCAATTGAACAAGCAAAAGCAGAAAAAAAAGGCATTGAAGAACTTGAAAAACATCTTAAAGGAATGCCTGCATTATTATTTAGCAAAGAGAATCCTTTCAAATTATATAAAACACTTAAGAAAAGCAAGAGCAGCGCTCCTGCAAAAGCCGGGCAAACTGCTCCAAAAGATATAGTTGTGCCAGCTGGTCCAACATCATTTGCTCCTGGACCAGTAATTGGTGAATTAGGAGCGATGGGAATAAAGACTTCTGTTGAAGGAGGAAAGATTGCTATCCAAGCAGATACTGTTGTTGTTAAAGAAGGAGAAGAAATCAAAGCAAACGTTGCAGGAATGCTGACAAGGTTAGGAATTGAACCAATGGAAATTGGCTTGGATTTAGTTGCTGTTTATGAAGATGGGACAATCTACACAAGAGATATACTAGATATAGATGAAGAAGAATTCCTTGCAAGATTACAAAATGCTTATAGGTGGTCATTTAACCTGGCTGTTGAAGCTGGTTACTTTACAAAAGAAACTATTGAATTATTGGTTCCAAAGGCATTTAATGAAGCAAAAGCATTGGCTTTAGAAGCAAATATTATGGCTGATGTAGTTGCAGAAGAATTAATCGCAAAAGCAGAAGCACAAGGAAAATCATTGAAAGAAGAGATTAAATATGAAGAAAAAGTTGGCAAAGCAGAAGAAGAGAAAAAACCAGAAGAAAAAGCTGCTGAAGCTCCTAAAGAAGAGAAGAAAGAGGAGCCAAAAAAGGAAGAACCAAAGCAGGAAGAGGAAAAAAAAGAAATACCTAAAGAGGAGCCAAAGATAGAAGAAAAGAAAGAATCTGAATTTCCTAAAAAACCTGAAGAACCAAAGCCAGAACCTGAACCTAAGGTAGAGGAGAAAAAAGAAGAGGTTCCTAAGGAAGAGCCTAAACCAGAGCCAAAGGTTGAAGAAAAACCAGAAGCTGTTAAAGAAAAACAAAAGCAAGCAAGTGAAGAAGTTAAAACAAGAGCAGAAGAATTAAAAGAAAAATTAGAAAAAGCAAGAAAGGTTAAACCAAAACAAGAAGTTAAACAAGTTCCTAAAGCAGAACCTAAACCTGAAGAACCTAGAAAATCAGGCATAATCAGGATGAATGCAGAAGAAAAGGCTAAAATTTTAGAGAAGAAAAAGCAGGAAATTGATAATGCTGAAAATTTATTTCATCAATTACAGAAAAAAGGGACATTAAGAGGAACAAAAACTGAAATAAAATCAAATGTTCTTAATGAACCACTTACACCACAGCAAATTGTTGAGAAAGGCATCAAGAATATGAAGCAGAAACAAGAAGAAGTACCAAATGCATATGATTTAATGCAAAAAAAATTGAAGGAAAGAAGATAAAAAATAATATTCATAATTAATTTATGGAGGGATAAAAAATGGAATATGTGTATGCGGCAATGTTATTGCATAAAGCTGGACAAAAGATTGAAGAAGGATCAGTCAAAAAAGTACTAGAAGCAGCTGGTGTTAAGCCAGATGAAGCTAGAATAAAGGCTCTTGTCGCTTCTCTTGAAGGCGTTGATATTGATAAAGCTATAGAAAAAGCTGCTGTTGCACCTGCATCTGCACCTGCTGCAGCTCCTGCTGCTGAGGGCGGCAAAGAAGAGAAGAAAGAAGAGAAAAAGAAAGAAGAAAAAGTCAGTGAAGAAAAAGCTGCTGCTGGACTAGGCGCTCTTTTCGGCTGATTTTATTTTTTTATTTTAAAATAAAATGGCAATCGTGAGTGGACATGACAATAGAATTAAGGAAAGAGTTATTTAATAAACTCAATAAAAATAAAAGGGAAATCTCTGAATTAAGAAGAACTTTAAATCAGTTAGATAAAGAAAAGGAAGATTGGTTTAAGAAAAAGGAAGAATATAGTAAAACTATTTCTAAATTAATTAATGAAGTTAAGAGCAGCAAGAAAGATAGGAATAAGTATACAGAAGAAGTCAAGACTATTAAGAAAGAAAGAGAAAAATTTAATGAACAAATTAGAGATAAAATTAAAGAAGTTAAAAAATTAAATGAAGAAAAAACAGAAATACAAAAAAAATATCATATTAAAGAAGATCCTGCACAAATAAAAGCAGAGATTGAAAAATTAGAAACAAAGATTGAAACAGAAGCTATTTCTTTTGATAAAGAAAAACAAATTATGAAAAGAATAAAAGAACTTAAGAAAAAAGAAAAAGAAGCTGAGAAGATAAGCGATGTTTGGGAAAAACAAAGAGAAATGTCAAAAAATATAGACAAATTAAAAGAAAATGCAGAAAAAGCTCATAAAAATGTACAAAATAAAGCAAAAGAAAGCCAGGAAAAGCATGAGGCTGTCATTGAAATTAGCCAGGATGTTGATGAATTAAAAGAAAAGGAGGAAGAAGCATTCAAAAAATTCATTGAATTGAAGAAAAAGTTTACTGAAGCCAATGATCAATTAAAAGAAAAACTGATTGAGATGGGCAAAATTAATCAAGAGATAAGTAAAGTAAAACAAAGCAAAAAAGAGGCTAAAAAAAGAAAAACTGAAGAGGAATTAAAGAAAAAAGAAGAGATTATAAAGGAAAAGATGAAAAAGGGCGGGAAATTGACAACAGAAGATTTATTAGTCATGCAAGAATTAGGAGGACAAGAATAATTATCTATTTCTTTTCAGGATTTTTTTCAGCAGGTTTTTGTTCTTTAGGTTCAGGTTTTGATTCTTTGCCTGTAAATTCTGTATAGCCGCACTTTCCACAAGTTAGTCTATTCGAATGTTTTGCCAAGCAATAACCTTTTCCGCATTTAGGGCATGATTTATTTTTGCTTTTTATTGTTGAGCCTGATATCTCATAAAGAGTATGAGGTTTTACAGAGCGTTTTGGTTTTACTTTTTTCTTTGCCATTTTTATTCAGCAGGTTTTTCCTCTGGTTTAGCTTCAGCTGGTTTTTCTTTCTTAGCTTCTTCTTTTGGTGCTTCAGCAGGTTTTTTTCCTGCAGCTTCTTCTTTTTTCTTTGGTTTTGGTTCTATTTTTTGCATTGCTTCTTTTGAAGCATAAATATAAGCATTTACATCTGCTTCTGGAGAGCCGTATTCTGTATAAATTTCTTTCACTGCAATTAAATTTTCATCTGCTTTTAATTCAGATGCTAAAGCTTTTTTAACTTCTCCAGCAGAAGGTGTTGCTTTGTCAAAGATTATATGTGCTTTAACAGATGTTCTTGATAATATCTGTTGTTCATTCTTCTCTGTAATTTTTACTTGCATTTTACTTAACCTTTATTGCA
>JAHWIB010000031.1 GCA_019322815.1 Candidatus Woesearchaeota archaeon
GTTTCATTTTTATCTTACCTTTCTGCTGAAATAATCATTCAGCATACATGGCTCGCAAGCCTTGCCTTTTCCACCGCAAGTAAAAGCATCTTGTCTTGGTGTAACCCAATACATCTCTCCGCAAAAATAACATATAGATATTCCATCATTTGTCCTTGGAGGATTATTTGGATCAAAAGAATCACTTGCCCATACTCTAAATGTTCCTTCTTCCATGCCTTTAAGCATAGTATCTAAAGTTTCAGACGAAACATTATCCTTACTGATAATTCCTTTATCATACATCTTTCTTAGAATGTGTTTGTCAAATTTTTTCATTTTTATTCACCTTTTAGTTTAGCAGTGCATCTAGTCCTTGATTATGATGCTTTGTTGAGATTCCTTTGCCAGCATGCACTTCTCCTGGCTGGATAGAACCGTTTTGCTGGGCTTGAAGATAACCGGCATAAGCTAGAGCATAGACTCTTGCTTCTTTTCTTGATCCTTTGTAAGGGATAGAAATACTGAAGCAGTGGTTGCTTATTGTAAACCTTCTTCCTGAATTGAAGCGGACTGCTGTTATTCCGCCTATTGCTGTGTCTATCTCTTTTGCAGCATCTACAGGAGTCATCTGTCTTTGACTCATGTATGTTCTGTAGATTTCTACAACCTTTTGCTTTAAATCTTGATATTGGTTTTGCATTTTGTTTCACCTTTATTCCCTTTAGAAGTATAATAATCCTAGAAATATATAAACAAAATTATTATATTATAATAATAATTATAATATTATAATATATAGAAACATTTAAATATATCTTCATCTTACTGCTTATATATGAAGAGAAAAGTCAATCAAATCGGGCCAGCAACTCTTATGGTTAGCCTGCCTTCAAAATGGGTTAAACAACATAATATCAAGAAAGGAGATGAAATTGATGTTGAGGAGAGATCAGGCAATCTAATTATAGGAGGAGAAGGATCTGAACCATTAAACAAGACAGTTATCAATCTAAGAGATATTCCAGATATTGAAAATGCTTCTGATCATTTCTATTGGATGCTGTTTTCTAATGCTTATAAAAGAGGTTATGATGAAATAGAGGTTATATTTCCTGATGTTAATGTTGCTCCAAGAGTGCAGGCTGCAATAAGCAATTTATTAGGATATGAAATGTTTGATCAAACAAGCAAACGATGTATTATTAGGAGTCTGGCAAATGAGAGAGAAGAGGAGTTTGAAAGAATGGTTAGGAAAAGCTTTCTTTTGACAAAACAAGCTGCTGAGCTTTGTTATAATGATTTAAATAAAGGAAAATTAGATAATATGGATAATATAATTAATATAAAGAAGAATGTACAGAAAGTAACTGATTTCTGCAGAAGATTGATTAACAAAAAAATATACAAAAACAGCGAAATTGCCCAGTATTATTATGTTATATTGATGAGGATAATATTGATAACAAATAGATTTTCTTATATCCACAGATACTTAGATAGAAGCAAGAAGAAAGTTAGTAAAGGAGTCATTGAGTTTTTTGGAAAAGTAAGAGAATTATTAGAATTATTCTATGAAACCTATTATAAAAAAAAGATAGATAATATAGAAAAGATTGATAGGACAAGAATTAAATTGATTAAGAAAGCAGAAGAATTCTTTTCTTCAAAAAATAGTGCTGACATCGCTGTAACAGAGCATCTTTCAGAGGTTATCAGGCTTATTGGTGGAAATTCCAGTTTATTGATGGGTATAATCCTGTAAAATTTATAAATAACTTCTAAATATTATTAAAAATGACCTTGGATGATCTTATTGGATTCTTATATCTTAAGCAGGTAAGAGCATTTGTAATATTTGCATTGTTCTTTATAGTATCTAAGGTATTTCTTTATATCTCGCAGAAATTCATTCTCAAGCTTACAAGAAAGACAAAAACAATGGTTGATGAATATATTGTAGAGAGGACAAGCAAGCCTTTTTCATTGATATTGATATTGATAGGATTAAGGCTGGCTATTTTTCCTTTAGGATTATCAGAAAAATTGACAAGAATCGCTAACCTTACAGTATCTTCTTTCATTGCAGTGATTGTAACTTATATAATCATACTTGTTGTTGCTATATTATTAGACAATTGGGGGAAGCAGTGGGCAGAAAGGACAAAATCAGCAATAGACAACCAATTACTGGATCTTTTGCACAGATTCTCAAAGATAATATTCAGTGTCTTGGCATTTTTATTTATCTTAGATATGTGGGGAGTTCAGATAGGTGCATTATTAGCTTCATTAGGCATAGCAGGAATAGCAGTTGCTTTTGCTCTTCAGACTACATTAGGAAATATCTTTGGAGGAATATCTTTGATAATTGACAAGACAATGAAAGTAGGAGATATAATTGAAGTTGATGCAGATACAATGGGTTATGTAAAAGAGATAGGCCTTAGAAGCACAAAAATAAGGACTTTCAATAACCAGATGATAACTGTTCCAAACGGCAAATTAGCATCAAGCAGAATACAGAATTTTGTCCATAAAGACCCTTCTGCAAGGGTTGTAATCCAGTTTGGAGTTGCATACGGCTCTGATATAGACAAAGTCAAGAAGATTGTTCTGAAAGAGATCAAACAGATCAAAGTCCTTAAAAAAGACCAGGAGCCTTTAGTAAGATTTATTGAGATGGCTGACTCTGCATTATTATTCAAAGCATACTTCTGGGTGGAAAGCTACAAAGACAGAATCCCTGCAACAGATGAAGTTAATGAAAGGATCTACAAAGCCCTGAATAAGAATAAGATTAATATTCCTTATCCGCAGATGGATGTTCATATTAAGAAGAGATAATTTATACTTCTGTTAAACCAAGTGTTTCTTTTAGTTCTGGGGTTATTACTGGAGCATTCCAGTCTGGATAATGAGGTTTATATGTTTCTAGGAATTTAGAAAATCCTTGCTTTATCTCTGGATTATTCATCGCATGTTCCCAAATCAATTCAAACTTTTGTTTTGCATCTTGTATGTTTCTTTCTGTTGCTAAAGCCACACCTGCTGCCCTTGTAGCAAGTTCTATATCTTCACTGAAATTATATTGTTCTTGTTGAGTCATCTTTCTCAAAAGGATCATTCCTTGGATATGATAAAATAATTCTTCTGCAGCTTTTTTTCCTTCCGGAGTGCTTGAAGCAATGTCTTTTAAAGGTCCTTCTACATCCTCCTCTTTGGTCCCAAAATAAGTTTTAGAATCAATTTTCATAAAGTAGTCCCATCCAATTATATCTGCTTCTATGGCATCAAAGTATTGGCTATGGAGCTCATCAAGATAAGCTAACTGCCTTAATTCTTCAGAATCATGAACAGAAACACCTTCAAAATCTATATGTCTTCTTGCATTTTTTCCAGTTTCTTCACTGTATTTATCATCTTCAGTAGTAACTAAGTGATGTCTTAGTTCATGCCTAAGATCGCCGCTTGAGTAACTGGGCTTCCATTTCTCATCAAAACAATCCCAATAATGGTGGAAATCAATATAACAAGTTCTAATTGTAGGATAATATTGACCATTAGACCTTCTTCCAGCTTCTGTTTCAGCCCTCATATTAGGGCATCCCTCTGGGGTTTCAATATGAGAATTATAGGCTATAACCAACGCTCCGAAGATATCTTTTACATCTATCACGCCTTTCTTTTCTCTCCAAGCTGTTGCTCTTTCTTCAAGATTTGGATCATAATTTGGAACAATAATTTTTCCATCATCATCAATGTTTATTTTATCTACTTCTTTTTCTAGTTCTAATAGGAATAACTGTCTATCATTAAAGATTCTTCCAACTAAATCTTGTATTGTTGAAACAGTATTCTCAGTCATACTAAAATATTACAGCTCATTATTATTTAAAGCTTTCTGTTTTGTTACTACTAATAAGAAACAATAATTAATCATCTAGATTTATTTCTTATATTCTCCTGTTTTCCACATTATCTCAAAGAATTTGTCATAAGATTTTGCAGCAACTTTATTGTGTATTAGGATTCCTAAAGGTGTTTCTGTCCAGATTATTATTCCTATCTTGTCATTTCTGATGATTGTTTCTGTCAAAGGCTCAAATCCTGCACTTGTAAATTTATATTCTGCATCTGGATAAAGATTTATATCACACCATTCTTTTAATGAATCATTAAAAATCAGTCTTGCTTTTATTCCTTTTTTTGCTCTTTTTTTATGATAGTTCATCCAAAAAGCATCTCCCATCATCAATGATTCCTTTGCAGAGCCAAATGTATGATGTTCTTTGCCTCCTGCTTCCAAAAGTTCATACAATAGTTCTTTTATCCCTCTTATACCTTTAAATGAGGTTACTTCTGATTTTTCTTTTGCTGATTTCTGCTTCAATAATAGTTCAGGAAGGATTTTCTCAAACTGCACTTTTTTCTGGTCAATATATTCAGATATATGTTTAGGATCTGTTGCTTGATAATGGTTTCTTTGCCCTTCTTTTATAAATGAAATAAATCCTTTTGCAACAAGCTTGTTTAAAGTCATATGCACAACAGAGCTCTGCAGTCCAGATTTCTCTATAATAGGGCCTGCTGTTGAAAGGCCTAATTCCAGCAAAGCTAAATAAACCTTAATTTCAGCATTCGTAAAGCCCAGATCTTCTAGTATTTGAGTGTCCATATATAGCTATAACTAATACTACTATTTAAACCTTTCTTTTTCTCCTCCATTATTGGAGAGTGAATATTTATATAGGTGGTTTGGCTACTTAATAGTAATAAAAAGAGGTGGTTAAAATGCCAAACGCAATAGAATTTATCGAACAATGCTTAAGGAGGGTTGAAAGAAACCCAGTAGAACTAAACGAAGAACAAATGATAGAAAATGAACTTGCAGCAATAGAGATGCATTTGTGAGGTTGAAAAATGAGCTTTGCAAAATTATTCAGACTGAAAGAGGAAATATCTGATGTTGATATAATCAGAATGTTGGCTAAGGAAAATGAGATTGAATTGTATGGAATTGTAATAAGAAAGCCAATAATAAGTCAAAATGGTGTATCAGGGGACTTTGGAGAACCTGCACCAATATAGGAGGTAAAAAAAATGGAAAATAAAAATAAAGAAGAAAAAGTTTATTATGAATCCCCTCCAGGAAAAGTATTTGAATTAGTAAGAGGAGGAGAACTGCATAGACTGTTTATGTTAGAAGAAAAATTAAATGGATTTCATCCTGCAGCAAGGGTAGTAGTTTTTGATTCCCTTGGAACCATACAAGGTTATGAAGGAGCAGAACCAGGCAAACATAAAGAATTCTATCTTCAGAAAGTTGCTGAAGAGCATGGAATGAGTGTTGAAGAGATGTTAGGAAATGTTCCTGCTGAAACCTATCTGCAATGGACAGCAGAGATGATAAGAGATAAAAAATTAATTCCAAAAGCTCTGCCTGGCGCTGAAAAAAAGATCTATGAAATAAGAGAAGAAGGATTCAGACCAATAATAATAACTGCAGACATTCCTGAAGGCGCAGAATTGACAAGCAGATTGTTTGTTGAATCTGGTTTGATTAACCAAGAAGATGTTCATGGTATAATCGAACTAGGAAGCAAAACAGATCCTCAAACATGGAGAAAGGCAAAAGAGTTGCATTTCCCACAAGGATTAGTAAACATAGTATATGAAGATACACCTCAAAATCTAGGCGCAGCTATCCGTGCTTTTTCTGTCAGAGATGGATTTGATCCAGTAAGAAACATCAGATTGAGAGAATACAGCCCTGTAGCTTATTTAGTAACTGAAAATGAAGAAGGAATAGTAATCCAAAGAAGATATGTTGATGTATTTGGACCATGAGGCAAAAATGAAAGAAATCAAAAAACTAAATTGGATAAAGCACTGGGCAGGTGGATGGAGTATTTTAACCTCCACCTACCTAGGAGAACAATACACTAGATTGCTGAAAGAAACATTAGGAAAAGCTCTAAACTTAACTTTATTTATATCAAAAAAGGGATTTACAGTATGCTCGCTTGAAAAAGAAGACCATAGCAGATTTGGTAAAGAGATAGCTCAAAGGATTATCTTTGACAATAATAAAGCTAAAGAGTTTAGTGATGAATTAAAACTAAGAACAGATAATGTTCTGAAGCTGATCAAGGAACTGGAAGATAAAAGAATTGAAAAAAATGATTTTTTCAGATTCATAAAAGCAATGCTGGATTATGGCTCACCTCACAGAGCTGTAAAAATAGCAGTTGACTTTTTGCCTGAAGAAACATTGAAAAAGCACCTGCCTGTTCTTAGCAAAGCCAGAGTCTATGCCGAGCCTGTATATGAACAGACTGAAAGATTCATGCAGAGGTTTGCTTTGCAGATATGTAAAGAGATAGGATTAGCTCCTGAACTGATTTTAGCCATGACTAAAGATGAATTTGAAATATTCTTAGAAGAAAATAAACTGCCAAACAAGGATATTTTAGAAGAAAGATTCAAAGCAGCTGCCATCTTTTTTGAATCTGGAAACTTTAATATCTTAAAAGGAAAAGATGCAGAAGAATTAGAAAGACAGATAGAAGCAAACATAAATCAGAAAAATGTGATTAAAGGAACAGCGGCTTTTTCAGGAAAAGTAAAAGGAAAAGTCAGGATTATCTTAGACCCATTTAAAGAACACAGATTTGAAAAAGGAGATATATTGGTTGCAGGAATGACCAGGCCAGAGTTTACTCCATTCATGAAAAAGGCAGGCGCAATAGTCACAGATGCAGGAGGATTATTATGCCATGCAGCAATCACAGCAAGGGAGATGAATATTCCATGCATTGTAGGAACAGAGACAGCTACTAAAGCTTTGAAAGATGGAGATCTAGTTGAAGTTGATGCTGAAAAAGGAATTGTTAGAAAATTAAATTGAAATTTAACGAAGTTTTAAAAACTACTTAAATTAATAGGATGTATGTCTAAAAAAATATATCTTAAAAAGCAGCCAACACCTATAAATCTAGTTGACTGGATTGGATTATATGATACTGAAGTTAGAGTGAATTATGGTTTAGAATTTCTTACTGCTGCAACTTATGGAAGCATATCAATTCCTGATTCAAGAAGATATCAGCTTCCTCCAGATGTTCAAGACAAAGATTTAGATAAAACAATAGAGGATTCTGTTCCTTTAATTAGGAATAGAAAGAAGAGAAGAGAAAGAATTAGATCAAATAAGAAAAGCATAATAAGAGGATGGGAGCAGGGGAAAAAACCATGGGCAATAAAATGCCTTGATGAACTCAGAGAAGTTGAAAATCCAGAATTTAGAATTGATTTGTTGAAACCTAGGCTGTATGATGGAACAGAATCAACAGGAAATAATCTTCCTTTTGCAACAGATATTCTTCCTGGTTTAGTATACTTATACATGTCAGTGCTTATTTCTGGATGTAGTTCTAAAACTAATCCGCATATTCAACATACTAATCCAAAAGGAAACGCAGCTATTTATCCAAGCAGAAGCTTGCCTAAAAAACTATTAAAAGCAAAAATAAGAGGAATTTATACAGAAAATAGAGAATGTGAAGGAGTAGGATTAAAACAACCATATGGAAATATATTACAATTACTTGGAATGCCTCAGGGAAGGTTATCTGAAAAGAGTTATGAAGAACTAGGGCTCGGCTTTATTGAGAAATTGATATCATGGGCAGAAAAAGAAAGACTTAGTAAAAAGGACCATAATCATGCAATAAAAACTTTGAATAGATTTATAGAAGCTTTCACAGATCATCGCTTTGGAATATATGACTGCAAAGATAGAAGAGGGTATATTCAGAGAGTTGCCCAGTTCTACACGTCTGGGTTCAGAAAGAAAAAAACACAAGATAAATTTACAGCTCTTTTTCTAAGGACGTGGAATATTATTAGTCCAGATATACCATTAAGTATTTGGCCTACAAAAATGCATTCTCCTCCAACATATCATTCTGTATTAAAAGTAAAATCAGACTATCATGATAGATTTAAAACAGCATTTAATGTCTCATAATATTTTAATCCAAAATATGCTTCTCATAATGATCTTGCATTAAACAAAGTCTTTCTGCAAACCTATAATCTTCTTCAGAAACAGCTTTTTCATATCTTTCTTTGATTGAATTATAAAGTGCCTTTCTTTCTTTAAACTTTCTCTGGCTTAATATCCTTGTTATCAACTCCAGCTGTGAAGGTTCATCTGGCTCTATCAAATGAAGAAAGAATTCCCTAAAATACAGCAGTCCTAATGGGTCTGTTTCAAGATTTTCTAGTATTTTTACTGTATATAATGTCATTTTTAAATAGATAGTAAAATCATATATAAATATTATATTTTTTTCCATTTAAAACCATAATATTTTTAAATTACCTGCTATTGACCTCAAATAGAATTGAGGGGGTGCATGAAATATGTCAGATAAAGTACAGCCGATTTTTATTCTACCAGAAGATACTCAAAGAGCAACAGGAAAAAATGCTCAAAGAACAAATATAACTGCTGCCAAGATGGTGGCAGAGACAGTCAGAACTACATTAGGCCCGAAAGGGATGGACAAGATGATTGTTGATTCTTTAGGAGATGTTACAGTAACAAATGATGGCGTAACAATCCTAGAAGAGATGCAGATAGAGCATCCTTCTGCAAAGATGATTGTAGAAGTTGCCAAGACCCAGGAAGATGAGGTTGGAGATGGCACTACAACCGCTGTTGTCATAGCAGGAGAATTATTAAAGAATGCAGAAGCATTATTAGAGCAGAATGTCCATCCTACAATTGTAGCAAAAGGATACAGATTAGCTGCTGCAAAAGCGCAGGATATTCTTAATGCATTAGCAGAAAAAGTCACTGAAAAAGATACTGATATTCTTAAGAAAATTGCCCAGACAGCTATGACTGGAAAAGGAGCAGAAGCTGCAAAAGAGATATTAGCAGATCTGACTGTCAGAGCAATCAAATCAATTGTTGAAAAGAATGAAGATGAAATAATTATTGATAAAGAAAACATCAAAATAGAGAAAAAAGTAGGAGCAGGAGTAGAAGATTCTGAATTAGTAGAAGGGATGATTATAGACAAAGAAAGAGTTCATCCAGGAATGCCAAGAGTAGTTAAAAATGCAAAAATTCTATTAGTTGATTCTGCTTTAGAGATAAAAAATACTGAAATTGATGCAAAGATACAGATCACTAACCCAAATCAGATGCAGGCATTTATGGCTCAGGAAGAAAAGATGCTGAGTGATATGGTTGAAAAGATAGCTGCATCTGGATGCAATATTGTTTTCTGCCAAAAAGGAATTGATGATATGGCTCAGCACTTCTTAGCTAAAAAAGGAATCTTTGCAGCAAGAAGAGTAAAGCAGTCAGATATGAAAGGATTATCAAAAGCAACAGGAGCAAAAATAGTTACTAAACTGGATGATGCAAATGAAAATGACCTAGGATTTGCAGGCTTGGTAGAAGAAGTTAAAGTAGGAGATGAAGAGATGACTTATGTCAAGAACTGCAAAAATCCAAAAGCAGTAACTATATTAGTAAGAGGAGGAACAGAGCATGTTGTTGATGAGATAAAAAGGGCAGTAGAAGATGCAGTAGGAGATGTCTCTGCAGCACTAAAAGTAGGAAAGGTTGTTGCAGGTGCAGGAGCTCCTGAGATGGAATTGAGCAAAGATCTGAAGAAATTCGCTAATTCATTGTCAGGCAAAGAGCAGCTAGCTGTCCAGAAGTTTGCTGAATCAATGGAGATTATCCCAGTTACATTAGCAGAAAATGCTGGAATTGACCCTATCGATATCCTGACAGAACTTAAAGCAGCTCATGACAAGAAACAGAGATGGGCTGGAATCAATGTTTTCACAGGAAGAGTTGTTGATTCTTGGAGGCAGGGTGTTATCGAGCCTTTGAAGATCAAAACACAAGCAGTCAAATCAGCATCAGAAGTAGCAAATATGATCCTAAGGATTGACGATGTTATTGCAGGCGGAAGTAAAGGTGGTGGAATGCCTCCAATGCCTCCTGGAGCAGGCGGAATGGGAGGAATGCCGCCTGGTGGAATGGGAGAATATTGATTGGATTTTTTCTTTTTTAAATAATAAATTATTTATACTTTAATTTTTTTCTAAATAATAGGTGATTTTATGCCAGCTATAGCAGTAGAAAGCAAAGAGGAGATTTTAGCTGAAATAGATCTATTAGGAAAAAAAGTATCCAAATTAAAAGAATCTGATTTCGGGATGATGCTCGGCGGAAGCATAAAAAAACTAAAAGAGCGTTCAACTGCGTATCTGTATTATCTTAAGGATAGAATTAATAGACATAATTATATATATGATGAAGTAAATAAAGTAAAGAATAAAACTGCAATTTTAACGATAATGGATAATATGAAAGAAACTATTGATAAAATATTGAGACGTATTGATAAAATATTTAGATACTCTAATCTTGCGGAAAAAGCTATTTTAACTCCTATTTTAGATGATATAGCAAGGCTTAAGGAGAAAATTACAGCATATTTTGGTTAAGAATGACCATATTCTCTTGATTGCCTTTCTTCTTCCTCTGCATGGTCTTTTTTTCTGCTTACTTCCATCAAGAAAGACATAATATTCAAAGGTTTAATATAATGAATTTTTGTTTTTTCCTCATATTCAGTCAATTCTTCTGGTGTATCAGCTGCAACTTTTATGGATAATATAATTGGTCTTGTTGCTTTTGGATACATCTTGTAAAATTTCCTTAGATCGTTAAATAAACTAAACATTCTCATATGGATTATTCCCTGACCATTTTCAGGACTAAATCCTTCATATCCTTTATAGCCGTCATCAACCACACCAATTAATAAATAAGGATTGTCTCCAATTTTATTTGGAATATCTCTTCCTGCATATTCTGCTTCTTCATTTTCTGTTTTTTCTTCTTTTGTCAAAGGCTCTTTTTCACAAACTAAGGTCATTGTATCAAGTGCATGTTCTAAAGATATTTCTATGCATAAATTTCTATATGTATTAATAACCTGCATCTCATCACAAAAATTATCAACTCTGTATACTTTCCTCATATTCATATCATCTTTTAATCTAAGAAAAGCCCATCTGCATAATCTTCTGACCAATTTATCCAAATTCATGATTTATCCTAGAGCAAGTTTAATAAAAAACTTATGTTTTTTAAATCAAATAGAAATATTTATAAATGTAATAGTACTACAGTAATAAATATATCAAAGAGGGGGGTAGAAAAAATGGCTGAAAAAGAGTATGAACCACCACAGAGAACTATAAAAAAGGTGCAAAAAGGGCTTGATATACTTAAAAAAAAAGCTGAAAAGAAAAAAACTATTTCTTCAGGAGAGTTCTTAAAATCATTAAAAACCTTAAATCAAAATCTTAATGAATTATCTTTATTATTTAAAGAAGCAGCAGAAGATATCAAAGAAGAAGAGGAAACAGCTGCTGAATTAATCAAAAAGATAGAGCCTTTATCCAATAAAGTAAATACAATCGAAGATGAAAACAAGAAGATTGCACAGGGAATATTAACTGTAGCTGATATGATTAAAGAATTAGAAGAAAAGATTGCAGGAAGACCTGCGATGCCTCCAAGGCCTATGATGAAAAAACCAATGATGCCAAGAATGCCTCTTCCAAAAAAAGCTGCAAAGATGCCTAAACCAGGCCCAATGCCGCCTAGGCCTCCAACAGCTGCAATGCCTCCAAAGCCAATAATGCAAGGACCGATGCCTCCTCCTAAGATGCCTACACCTCCTCAGCCGTTTCCGCCGAAACAGATGTTTCCTGAGCCAGAATTCCAGCCTAGGCCTTCTGCTCCTCAGCCAGAAATGCCTCCGCCTCCTACACCACCATTAGGTCCTCCTCCAAAAATGCCGCCTAGGCCTCCGATGCCTCCTCCGCCTCCTGCTCCTCCTGGCATGCCTCCACCAACAGAACTGCCTCCTTTTCCAGGCCCGCCTCCGATGCCGCCTAAGAAAAAAGGATTTTTTGCAAGATTATTCGGAAGATAAACAATGGCAAAAAAAACTTCTAGCACAGCAAAAAGTTTTGCAAAGAGGATAATTAAAGCTTCTAAGAAGCGGAAAAAAATAGTCAAAAAGCCTTCTAAGAAAATAGCAGCGCCTAAAAGAGAGAAAAAACCAGAGAAAATAGATTATATGGATTTTCTTAGAAATAGGGTTCAAGGATTAGAGCATGAGCTGAGAATCAGCGAAGAATTAAGGCAGGAAGAGGTTGATATAAATAAAAAAAGAATAGAAGAGCTTTATACTGAATTGGATCATCTGAGAGAAAGGGTTTTTGGAATAAAGACAAAAAGAGAAAAAAGAGTTGAAGAATTAGAAGAAAAAATTAAAGAAAGGGCAAAAAAAGCAGAAATCTATAAGATTCTCGAGATGGAGCACCAATTAAAAAAGATGCAGGAAAAATATGAGCAGTTAAAGCAAAGTATGAAATATCCTCCAGCCAGTTTAGAAGTGACCAAGATGGCGATTGAATCGCTTAAACAAAAAATAGATGCAAAGAAAAGAGAGATGACTTCTATGAAAATTCCTTTAACTGGAATAAGGCATACAATGAAATTTGAAGCTCCTTCACCTAAAACAGGAATTCCAGCAGAAGAGATCAGGCCTGAGCTGCCTTCACTGCCTAAGAAAATGCCTGGAAAACCATTTATGAAAGAAGGTAGAATACCTAATGTTCCTCCAGAACTTATTAAAAAGCCGAAAAGGACATTTAAGCAGAAATTAAGAATATTTTTCTTAGGAAAGCCAAAACCTAAATTTTCAAAAACTTTATAAAAATAAAAGTTCTTGATATAATGGGGTGATTATTAATGCCTGAAAAAAAGGAGATAGGCAAAGTAAAGCATTTCTTTGACAAGATAAGCGTAGCTGTTATTGAACTGGATGATTCTTTAAAAGTTGGAGATAAGATAAGCATCGAAGGCCATGATAATGCAGTTGAGCAGATTGTTGACAGCATGCAGGTTGAGCATAAACCAATTGAAAAAGCTAAAAAAGGAGATTCAGTTGGATTGAAGACATCTGGTGCTGTTAAAGAAAACGATAAAGTATATTTAGTTATTGAGTAAGCTCTTTTCTTTTTTTATTATATTCATTTATAGCTCTGTTGATTCTTATTCCTGCTACTAACCCGATAGTTCCGCAAAGAAATGCCAAGGTTGCCTCTAATCCCTTATTATCAGTTGTACTTTCTTCAACCTTTTCAAGTATTTCTGCTAATTCCCATCCTCCTTTTCCACCTATAAAGGTAGAAGAAGTTATATAAAAGAAATTTAATAATTTTCTTAGGCTGCCTTTTATACCAAGATCATACATGTGGTCTCCAAGAGCCATTCCTGCTCCAGCTCCTCCTAGTGCTGATATTGCTTCTAATGAATATTCAGCAATCCCAGAGAATTCTCCTACTTTTGCGATATAATCTGCTAAAGAATGTGCACCTATTCCAACTGCAATAGCAGCTCCTCCGACATATGCTAAATATTTTCTAAATGAACTGCGATCAAAATCTGATATCATAATCAAAATTCTAATTTAAGAATTATAAAAAGGTTATTGTTGCATTATACTATATGCTAATTCTCTATAAACACTTAATCTTTCACAATACGCTCTGTGATGATCTTTTGCTCCTTCAAGTAATTCATCAATTTGCTCATCAGTCATTGGGTCATCTTCATCATCTCTCATATACATTCTATCTCCTTCTGATAATTCAGGCTCAAATACAGATAACCTATTTGCTAATTTTTCTAGTTTTGGATAGATTGCTTTAAATGATTCTACAGTAAATCTTGTCTTTGTAAAAAGCTGTCTCATTGTTTCCACGCATGCTGCAAGATATTCTGTTGCCCTTTCAGGCTGAGGCTCAAATCTCCTTGGGTTTTCTCTTATCTGATCTGCCTGGGCATCAATATAATCAAGAACTTCATCTGGATCAATGCCTGAAGTTAGATAAGCATTTAGATACTGGCTTGCTGCCTTTAAATCTAATGAGTTTTTTTCAAAATGAATTATAAGTTCTGGAGTTAAAGTTGATGCGCTGCCATTTGAGAAGATATGTATTCCTGCTGCCCATTCTATATCTTTGATTCTGTCATTATATACGAATGTTTCTAATACAGCAAGCTGCTGAGGATCACTCATCTCAGTTTCTCTTCCTATATAAAGATGCTGGCCGTCTGATTCTATTCTCCATTCTTTTTGTTCAGCAGTTATATCTCTCATCTTAGAAGTATCAATCCTGTAATCCCTCAATAGCTCTTTCATTGTTTCTGATACTCTCTCATTTAATCTCTTTATCATATTTACTCCGCCAGCTACTTGGAGTCTGTCTTCTCCTTTAAACCATCCTTTTTCTCTATCATTTGGGTTACTTTTTTCTATTGTCATTTTTATTCGTAAGCATTAATATATGATGGAGATGTAATTTCTCTATATTTAATCATCAGATAAACCTCTTGTCTCCTTTTTTGTCTAGCCATAGCTTCATATCCTTTAGGTTTGTCTTCTACTAAACTTTTTATGCTTGTTTGTTTTCTTGGTATTCTGTCCATTTTAACTCATGCCTGAAAAATAAGTGATTTATAAAGTTATTCTTTTTTTATCTCAAAACAAATTCCATTGCTTCTTATTCTAATTTTGTCTCCTGTTTTAAAGCTTCTTAATTTAGCTTCAATATAAGGAGAAGTGATTGATATATCTGCTTTTCTTATCCATCTATAAGTATTATGCTCTAAAGAATCCACCCTTCCCCCGATGGGCAGGAAGGCTTTCATATTTCTCGGCTGGCAATGAGGAGACATTTTATGAGTTATATTTTCAACAATCCATGCAAAAGGTTCTTTTATATCATTTACGCCCACTTGATGATCTGTCTTTGCAACAGGAAGCACTATCCCTTCCTCAGGAGTCATGCCATAACAATTATATTTCCAATGTTTGTCTAATTCAAAAGTTGGCTCTTCAAATTTCTTGAAAGGCCTTGCCTGATAAAACAATACAAGCTCTTTTTCTTCTGTAAATGACTCTCTGTTCAATCCAAACTCCATCTGAAATGTATAATCTTCTGGAATAAATCCAGATTCTCTTACTTTTTTATATAATTTTATTACTTCATGGATTATATCTTCAGTTATATTCAATAAAGAAGGATTAACTTCATAGATCATCTTTTCCTGATCAACAACATAATTATCAATAACTCTATCTCCAAGCACAGTGGAATCTACAAAATCTACTAAATATAATCCTCTTTTATGTGGATGTTCAATCATAGAACCTCTTGTTCCTTGATTGAATAACTGCACCAATATACTTATCTTTCCGTCATATTCCTGGCCTTCATAATTGTTATAAGATATAACCTCAGGGCTGTTAGCATGTTCTCTAATACGTTCAATACTACCTCCTAGATTAAAATTATCACCAGTATAAAGAGTTTTTATAATATCCACTAATCCCAAATGATCATTTTTATGAGATCCTCTTACAATAGCCTTTGGAAAATATTCTGGAACTTGGTCTTCAGAATATTCTTCATCTTTTCCAACATAAGTCAGCAAAGGAGGAAGATGCTTTTCAAATCCACCTAAATCTCTTAAAAAGAAAAATCCTCCTGCTTTTCCTCCATATTTTTGAATATATTCGGTTGGGTTCATTTTTTCATTCTTTTTGCAAAAGCTTCTGCTTCTTGTTTTGTTGCTTCATAGACTCTTCCTTCTATTCCATTTGAAACAATATGAATATAAGGGCTAACCTCTTCATCAGGCTTAGTAAAATGATCTGAAAATGCGTCTTGATTTTTTCCAATGCATAAGATTCCTTTTTCATGAGCAATTGTCAATGCATGAGAACCAAATAACATTTCACATGTTAGCACAATAGCTCTTTTTTTAGGAGTCATTGCATCATAATCAGGTTGAGCTTCTGTTAATCCTTTATCATCCCAAATTTTTGCAGTCCTTGTAGCACATTTACCTAAAGACCCCATTACTAATGAATAATGTTCTGGCTCTTTCCATTCTTTTTTAACAACATTATCTTTTATTACCCATGGGCCAATATATTCTCCTGCACCCATACAAAGTCCATGGAAACCTGTTGTAAATATTGGTTTTTTCTTTGGAAATC
>JAHWIB010000074.1 GCA_019322815.1 Candidatus Woesearchaeota archaeon
TTTGGTAGTGGGGATTGGTCTATAAGTTTTTTATATAGTACAACAAATGGAACTGCTCATAGGATGATAGATAAAAATACAGATACCGCTTATGGAGTTTTATTTAGTGCAGCTGATAATATCTTAGCAAGAGCTGATGATGGAAGTAATGCTGCACAAGCTAATTATACTGATTCTGTAACAACAAATGGAGATTGGCATCATATTGTATTTCAAAGAGATGGCACTACTGTAAGGTTATATTTTAATGGAACAGAAGTAAATAGTGGAACAGATGCAAGTTTAGGAAGTTTAGCTAATGCAGTAGATTTAGTTATAGGAAGTACAGGAACACTTCCCCCAAGTCAAGTTTTTAATGGAACAATTGATGAAGTTAGAGTTTATACTGATGTTTTAACAGCAACAGAAGTAGAAGAATTATTTAATAACTCTCAAAATCTTAACTTATTGTTTGGAGATGAAGAAATAGGATCTCCTGATAATGTAGCTCCAACCTTTGATGAAGATACAATCAATGGAACAAATATTTACCATGGATGGGAATGGGAATTAGATATTAATTGCTCAGATTCAGATGGTGATATTTTAGAATATACTGTAAATAGTACTTTAATAAGCATAGACAATGACACTGGAGCAATTAATATGACAGCAGCGCCAGAATCTATAGGAAATTATACTAACATTGGAGTTTTCTGCAATGATACAGAAGATGAAGTTGAACAAGTATTTGATATAGAAATTATAAACGATGCTCCAACTTTAACAACTCCTGTCTTAGAACCAACAATTGCTTTTAGTGGTGAAACAATAAATTGTTCTGTTGGGATTAACTCTACCGATACAGACCTATCAAATATTACTTTTACTTTATATATAAATGGTTTATTTGCTTCTTCAGATTACCAACATATAGAAAACAATACAGCAAATGATACCATTATTACAGCAAATATAACTGCTCCTGCAGCTAAAGGAGATACTGTATTATGTGAAGTTAGGGCAGATGATAGTTGGGATAATACATCTGCAAATACTTCAGAAATAACAATATTAAACTCTCCACCAACCTTTGATGAAGATACAATTAATTTTACTGAGTCTCATACTATTGCATGGAATTATGATATTAACTGCACAGATAAAGATGGAGACATAATCTCCTATGAAGTTAACACAACTTTGATAGATATTGACAATGATACAGGAGAGATCAATATAACTGCAAATCTAGATAATATAGGAAACTTCACAGATTGGGGAGTTTTCTGTAATGATACAGATAATGAATCAGAGCAGGTTTTTGATGCAGACATAAATAATCTCTTGCCTACTCATTCATTGCCTTGGATTGGCGCAGCGTATAATTATACAAATGATACTCAATCTTATTTATCTGATTATTTAGTTTCATATTGGCAATTTGATGGACACGCAAATGATACAATGGAATTGATTGATTTTACTGTAGTAGGAGCTTTATTAAATGACACTGGAAAATTAGGAGAAGCTTATGAGTTTGAGGGTGATGATGATTATCTTTATAATCCAGCATCAAATTTTAGATCAACAGATAATGAAGGAACAATAAGCGCATGGATTAAGTTAAGAACAGTAGGAGCTAGCCAGGCTATATTAACCTCTTCTGATGAAGCAGTAGTTAATCGTTATCTTTTATTTTTTGTTACAAATACAAATAAAATAAGTATGGATACTCAAATATCAGGAACAGATACATCAGTATTTGGTTCAACAGCACTTAATGTTAATCAATGGTATCATGTGACTACTACATGTAATGGAACAACATGGAAATTGTATGTAAATGGGTTAGAAGAATCATTGACAGGAACAAATACAGGAAATTGGTTTGCAGATGTAGAAGGAAGAGATAATGTGGTTATTGGAGTATTGAATTATAGCGCAGGAGTTGCTTTAGATTTTAATGGAACAATAGACGAAGTAATGATTTTCAATAGAAGTTTATCATCAGATGAAGTTGGTTTGTTATACAACCAATCTATTGGAGTGCATGCAAAGACAGACAATGATCTATACTTTACAGTCAATAATTCAGCAGATTATGAAAATCAAACTTTGAAAACAATTGTAGGACAGATATATGAAGATGGAAATCCAACAATTGTTTTGAATATGCCTTTTGAAAGAAACGGAACAAACAATGCAAACCATACAGAAGATTATTCTGGATTTGCTAATTATGGAGATGATCTAACTACAAATGACTTTTTAGGAAGCGGATGGAATGCAACAGGAGGTTATGATGGATGGGGAGCTTATGAATTTGATGGTTTAAATGATTATCTTGATTTAGGTGTTGTTTCTGGTTTAGATTCAGAAATGGGAGGAATAAAAACAATATCTGTGTGGGTTAATCCTTCTCAAGATAGAGACCAGTATATTTTATCTAATATACATAGTGGTTCTCCTGGTGGTTTTTTTATACTTCATTTTGGTTCAATTAATAGAGTTGATATAGGTTGGGATGGTGGAACAAATCGTATATCAACAGCAGAAGATTTACCTTTAAATACTTGGACTAATGTTGTTGCAGTTTTTAATGGAGCTTCAAGTAAAATTTATTATAATGGAATACAAAAAGCTTCTGGAGATATTAAAACAGAAGATACAGAATCTAATAAATTAAGAATTTCTGGAAGATGGGTTACTGCTGATTCTGGAAGTTCAAGTTTATTTAACGGAACAATAGACGAAGTTCTAATCTTTAATAGAAGTTTAACAGCAGCTGAAATTTCTGCATTGTACCAAAACCAATCTTATAAATACAGCATGTATGAAACTTCTAAGAATCACAACTATAGCGCAGATATTTATGTTCATGATGGGTTTGAACCATCTGTATTCCAACCATCAGATAACATCTCTGTAGAAAATACAGCTCCAAACTTTGATCAAGATCTTATAAATGTAATTGAAAATCATAATACAGAATGGACATTTGATGTTAATTGTTCAGATACAGATGGAGATACTATATCTTATCTTGTTAATTCCACAAAGATAGATATAAACAGCGGAACAGGTATAATCAACTTTACTTTTAATCTAACAGATATAGGTAACTTTACAGATCTAGGAGTTTTCTGTAATGATAC
>JAHWIB010000032.1 GCA_019322815.1 Candidatus Woesearchaeota archaeon
AAAAGACACAGTAGAATCATTAGTAGAAGGCGGCAAGGCAACTGCTGCTCCGCCATTAGGGCCAGCTTTAGGTCCAAAAGGAGTTAATATAGGCCAGGTAGTTGCTGAAATAAACAAAAAAACAGAAGCCTTCAAAGGAATGCAGGTTCCTGTAAAGGTCATAATAGATACTGATACAAAAGAATTTGAAATTGAAGTTGGAACTCCACCAGCTTCTGCTTTGATCAAGAAAGAAGCAGGCGTTGAAAAGGGTTCTGGAAATCCTAAAGAAGAAAAGGTTGCTGACTTGTTAATTGAGCAGATAATCAAGATTGCAAAGATGAAGGAAGGGAATTTATTAGGAGCAAATTTGAAGGAAAAGGTTAAAGAAGTTATTGGAACATGCAATAGCATGGGAATTCTTGTTGAAGGTGTTCCTGGTGTTGAGGCAATAAAACTTGTTAATCAGGGCAAATTTGATGAAGAGATTAGAACTGAAAAAACTGAATTAAGCGCTGAAGAAAAGAAGAAATTAGAAGAAGAAAAGAAAAAACTTGCTGAAGAAATTGAAAAGAGAAGAGCAGAATATGAGAAACTTGCTAAAGAGATTATTGAAGGTATGTCTGGAAAAGAAAGAGGAGAAATCAGAGGCAAGTTAAAAGAAGCAAAGATACCAGCAGCTATTATTGATGAATTAATGCCTGCAGAAGAAGCAGCTGGAGCTCCTGCAGCTGAGGCTAAACCTGCAGAAGGAGAAGCGAAAAAAGAAGAAGCAGCAAAAGAATAAAAAAATAATTTTTTCTTATCTATGATGGCCTCTTGATATCTTAGTTACTTCTTGTTTTATATATTGTATATCTTTTTTATGATGCAAAATAAAATACAATAATATTATAGCTTCAAACAAGATTATTATGGTAATTATACCCATTGCAACAAGCAATTCAACCAAAGGAATATCTATACCGAAAAAATACATTTTATACACCTCTTTTTATCTTGTATATTTTTTTGAAAATATAAATCTTTCTTTTTTAAATAAAGATTTATTGTTTTTTCTTTTTAATATATTTTTTATAGTGCTCTTGAACTGTCTTTTTTGGCCAGCCTTTTTTTACTAGTATCTCTTTGATTTCTCTAAAAGTATGGCCTCTTCTTAATGTTTCATCAAAAAATGGATCAAGTATATGTGAATGAGGCATTTTTTTAATTTCCTCAACTTCTTTTTTAATTTGGTATTTATAAGTTGATATGAAAGCAACTGATAATATCACTACTAAGATTAGACCTAATAAAGAAGCAAAATAATTCTTTTTTGGAGGGTCAAAAAGAATTGGTTTTTCTAATAAAGGAGCAGTTATCTTGTTTATTAAATTAAGGTCATAAAGGGATTCTGCCACTTTTCTATCTTTTTCATAAAGCACTGCTTTAAGGACATAGTCTGATCCTGCTATATCTTCATTGTATTCATATTTATAGGCTACAATCTTAATATCATTTGCTTTGATTGTATATGGGCCAAAGTATTCTATTAATGTTGGTTTTGATGATTCCTGGCCTATATTAAATTCAATATTATATCTTTTATCTTCATCTTTTGTATTATATATAATCATATAAACATCTAGTATATTATCTTCACGGATATCAGGTATTACAAAGAACTGCGGAAAGTCTATGATATTATTAATTGCTTTATCATAGATTACTTCTTCATCTGACCTGATGATTAAATGCAGCTCTTTTTCTGTAGCATTTGTAATAGGTGTGAAAATTGTAAAATTAATTTGAATCATTTCTCCTGGATCTAGTTTGTCATAATGCTGAGTGGGAGTTGTGTTCCATTGAAGAAGTCTTGAACCTAATACGCTATGTGCAGTTAATCCGCTCATTCCTGTTCCCCAATTTTCACCTATTCTTGTAGTAAATGCAATATCTGTTGATGGGAGAAGAGGAGTTTCCATTGATGCAAAGAAACTGATTGAATTTGTTCCAGTATTTGTAATTGTAGCTGAATAACCACTTTCTGATTGTAGGCCTGAATAAATTTCATTAGGGCCATCTACAGATACTGATATTTCACTTGGTGCGCCTTCTCCTTCTGCAGGAGTTTCTGGACAAATTTCATAGCCAACTTCTCTTGATGCTGGTTGGCATGCTGGCCATGGAGGGAACCATTCCAATAAAGCTGTTTTCTTCCTTGTAATTCCTGGAGAGCATTCTTCTGGTTCCCATATATATTCTATATTTTTAAGTGTGCATGAAGGAGGTCTTGGCCCAATATATCCTCCAACAGCTATACCTGTTATAGTAGGCCTTACTTTTACTTGAACATACATTGCAAATAATAGAATAGCACAGACTGACAAAGTAATCAGTAAAATGTCTTTATGGATAGTTTTTTTAAACATTTTTCATCTCTTTTTGTTCTATATCTATAAATACTTATTATGGTATTTAAATATTTTTATTATCTTTTTGTTTTCTTTTTTCCTATTTTTGCTTTTTTAAATTTTTTATACTTTTTAATCAATTTGGCTTGCAATATAATTATCTCTTTTTTAATTTTCTTTAAAAAATTTTTTATATAATCTTTTGTAGGTATTTTTCCATATGTCTTTTTTTTAGCTACATCTTCCAATACATTTGTTGTTTCTATTTTAGTTCTTTGATAATATTCTATCAAAATAACTGTTATTAATGTCAAAATAACAAATAATGCTATTAAAAATTTGATATTCTGTTTTATCTGTATCAATATATTTTCTATTGAATGAACTATAGAATATGAAATAGTCGGCACTTCAATAAGAACTGGCTTAAGCGGTGTATAACATATATTTGTATTTGGATTGCATTTATTTATGCAGTCGTTATCAGTTATACAATTTTTTCCATCCTGGCAAGGAAGGCAGATTCCTCCGCAATCTATATCTGTTTCATCCTGGTTTGTTATATTGTCACCGCAGGTTTCTTCATAGGTATAAATACAAGGCCTTGTTTCTGTTATAGTTCCTGCATTGCAGGTTCCCATATCTGTACAATCTCTTATTTGTATTCCTTCTGATGTGCATTCTGACCATTCTTCACATATCCAGTTGTTTGAGCATACTCCTTTTGTTGATGCACCACCTTTTGCTGGAGGAGGTGTGACAGCTGTTTCTTGTTTTATTGAAAATGCACTAAAACTGCTGGTTGTGAAAGTGAATGTATCTGCTGCATTGTTCTGGGCTGCTGAAATCTTATACCAGCTGCTTAAACATTGCCTTGCTGTGAAATTCCAGTTATCACATTTGTAAACAGCCAGATTATTTTCATCTGTATAAGAAGTTCCTGAATAACTTATAGTTATCTGCGCATTTGTAAATGTATAAGTATTATTTATTCCATATGTAACAAGGTAACCAGATGTGATGTTTTTATCTATTCCTAATGTTTCATTGGTATTTAAAGATAAATTGATATTGTTTAGCTTTATTACGATATCTCCTGCTAATACAAGGAATTCCAGATCATAAAATATATTTGTGCGAGTATCAGACTGGCTTCCTGTAAATTGAAGCAGGCCTATCTGTTTGTTTGTGCCTGTAAAATATATTGTTAAATTGACTGGAATTCCTGTTAGATTTACATCAATTATATTAAACTGGACATTAACTGATGCACTGCCTGCTATAAAATAATCTTCTTCTGTATCAATATTTCCTGATGTATCATTTGCAAAGAATGTGACATTATGCCTGCCAGCCAAAACAGTTGTATAACTTGAAGGCAGACTGATTGTTTGTGTAGTTCCATTTGGCAGAGTAATATTTGCAAATTTTCCGTATATTACTCCGTTGTCTGTTGCAGATACATTTAAATCAACATTATTTCCTATAGTTGGATCATATGGGGATATTGATGTTGATGTAATTGCAGGATTTTCATTGTCTTCAACATTTATGAAATGTATTTCTGAGCTTGAGGTGTAATTTTGTGTTTCATTATATATTGCAGTAATATTAAATATTCCTGTTGAATTGTATGATGATATGTTTGTTAAAGGAACATTTCCTGATGCAATCAAATTATTATCTTTATATAATTCTGCATAACCTGATGCTGGTGTTATTAATTGAACTGTATGATTTACTGAATCTCCTAATTCTATTGTTATATTGCTGTCATTTCCATTCAATAAAAGATTAATTTCTGAAGAAGTTTTGTTTACAGCTGCAAAGAATGTTTTTGATGATGATGAATAATTCTGATTTCCTGGATTAATGACAGTGTAATTATAATAACCTGCTGCTAATGTTATTGGTGTATTATTTTCTAATGATACATCACTTCCATTTCTATACATTGATGCTGTTAAAATATTTGTTGAATAAACAGCTGTTATTGTCTGAGGATAAGTTACAGTTATGTTATTTTCTACTCCATTTAGAGAAAGATTTACTATTGTCTGTATTTTATTAATAGTCAAAGTATTATTTGTGCTATTAGCAGTATAATTTTGAGCAGCTGAATTATTACATACATATAGATAACTTCCTGCTGCTAATGTTTGTATATCTGGTATTGAAACAAGTGTTCCATTTCTGTATAATAATGCAGTTACTTCATTATTATCAGCTGAGCAATTAATTGTTGTCTGTGTTCCATAATTTTCTGTCCATGATGGAATTGCTGTTAAGTTTAGTGCTGTTGATGCTTTATTTATAATATAAGTAGAACTGTTTGTCGCAGATGTATAATTGGCTGTTTCTGAAACATTACATTCATATAAATAACTTTCAGCTGCTAATGTTACTAATATTCCATTTTCACTTGTTATATCTGTTCCATTTCTGTATAATTTAGCAGATATTTCTGGATTTGTGCATGAACAGGATGCATTAATTGCTGTTCCGTATATTTGCGGTGAAGCTGGGTTAATTATTAATGAACAGGAAGAGGGAATCTTTGCCAGTACTGTTAATATATTTGATTGTGAAGCAGAAGTATAATTTTGGCTTCCTGTTGTATTGCATGTATAATTATAAGTTCCTGGACTTAATGTCTGCACATCTGGATTTGAAACTAATGTGTTGTTTCTATAAAGATTGACAGAAACTTCTGCATTATCTGCAGAGCAGCTTGCATTTGTCTGTGTTCCATTAATAACTGATTGGGATGGTGCTATTGTTAAGTTTAATGCTGTTGATGCTTTGTTTATTGTATAGGTACTGCTGTTTGCTGCAGATGTATAATTTTGAGTAGAACTTACATTGCATGCATAATTATATATTCCTGCTGGTAAAATTAATAATTGATTATTTTCTGAACTTACATTTGTTCCATCTCTATATAATGCAGCAGAGGCTTCTGGATTTGTGCATGAGCAAGAAGCATTGATTGCAGTTGGATATGTTTGTGGTGAAGCAGGATTAATTATTAATGAACAAGTTGAAGTATTCTTATTAACAGTTGCGAAGAATGTTTTTGATGATGATGAATAATTCTGATTTCCTGGATTAATGGCAGTGTAATTATAATAACCTGCTGCTAATGTTATTGGTGTATTATTTTCTAATGATACATCACTTCCATTTCTATACATTGCTGCTGTTAAAATATTTGTTGAATAAACAGCTGTGATTGTCTGAGGATAAGTAATAGTTAAATTATTTTCAACTCCATTTAGAGAAAGATTTACTGTTGTTCCTGCTTTGTTTATTGTGAATGTCCAATTATCTGTTTGATTAAATTGGTTATTTGTATCATTTGCATGTGATCTCCAATAATGGGTTCCTGCTGGCAATATACTTGAATAATTATAAGTCCCATTTGTTGAATTTCCATTGATCAAATTCATGCTGTAATTTGCTGGTGCTCCTGAGTAATTGCTTTCAAACCAGACATTTGAAATTCCATGATCATCCTGCCATGTTATATTGAAATAACTTTGAGTTATTGGTGAATATGCTGCTGCAATGTTTGATTGATTATTTGACCAGTAAGGAGGATTATCGATGATTATAGTATAATTCAGTTTAATGCTCCTATTATTGTCCCCCCAATCAAAGTTTCCGCTGCTGTCATATGCTAAGCAGTTCCATGTGTAGTTTCCAACTCCTAATTCCAAAATCCATTGCGCTGAATCAGATGTTCCTGTCAATGAGGCTGATTGATTCAAGCTAAATGAAGAGTTTGTTGAATTAGTAATATATAATGAAATATTGTCTAATCCTAAATTATCTGCTGCAGAACAATTGAATGTTATATTAATCAATGGAGATGAATCATTTATGTAATTATCAGCAGGATTATTTAATACTGCTGTTGGATTAATATTATCTGCACTTATATTTGCAGAATCACTTAATGTTATTGTCTGGAATCCTGCTGCAGTACAAGTTATATTATAATCTTTAATTCCAGATGCTGCGAATGATCTGTTATATTCATATAATGATGAGGTTGCATTATAAACCATTGAATTTCCAGCTGAATCTGCATAATCAATAGTACATGCTGCTCCTAATATTGGCTGGTTATTATTCTTTCTTGTATAGTTTGCATAAAATATAACCTGCTCAGTTATATATTTGGTTAAGTTATCTTTATCAGGATCTGTCTGATCCCATATCTCTAATTGTGAATTTCCAACTGTTGTAAAATTAGTGAAATGAGTTACATTAAACACAGCTGTTCCGCTGCTGTAACTAACATTGCTGCAGATTGATGGAGGGCATAATTCTCCATTAATATAAACTAAAGGAGGGACATCCCAAGTAAGATTTCTGATTGTGATTTCTGCAGATGAATTAAAGCTTGTGTCAAGATTTTCTGAAATAACTTCTACATAATTATTATCAAATATTATATTTAGGTTAAAATCAGAATCAAGAGCATTGACATTATTATACCATCTAATCATTGCTGTTGGAGGATCATCAATAACAGCATTGCTGACATTTGTTATATCAGGAACATTACTCCAGTCTGTGGTGTTTCCAGTAAAGTTTGAGTATAAAGGAACAGCAGTTGTATTAACTTTGAATAATCTTGTATTGCTTGTATCTGAGTTTCCATGATCATCATATGCTTTACAATACCAGTTATAATTACCATCGGTTATATTTAACAAAGTAAAATTAGCATTGTAATTTGTTCCGCTTATTGATATTGTTTGATTTAAACTATTATTTATATATAATGAAATATTTTTCAAATTTATGTTATCTGCAGCAGAGCAGTTAAAATAAACATTTCCATCTACATCAACTGAATTATTATAAGGCATTATAGACTGCATTGCTGGAGGCTGATTATCATAATTAACAGCAAAGGTATAATTATTATTTCCCCAGTCATACTTATTTCCATCATCATAAGCCAGGCAGTTCCACTTGTAATTGCCATTAATCAGATTATTTCTGGTGAATGCAGCTGAACCATATGTTCCTGTTAAAGCCTGAGTACCATTTGCCTGCCATGCTCCGCTATAATTCCAATAAAAAGTAATATTTGTTAATCCGTAATCATCTGCTGCAGAACAATTAAAAGTTACATTATTTGTTGCTGTAAATATTATTCCATTTGCCGGACTATTAAGGCTTACATTTGGATAATTATCTGTATAATTAACAGCAGCCCATGTTTCATAAATATAAAATGTTCCTCCATCAGCACCCCCTATTCTGTCTGTTTGGATCCTGATTCTTAAATCATTTTGTATTTCTGTAAAAGTCCAAGTGCCATCTTCTCCTGCTGATTGTTCTATAACTGAATATGTTAAATTTGTTCTTAATTGATTTCCTGTTGCTAATGCTTTTAGATTATACCAGTTTGTTCCTGCATTATCAGAATACTGCAGTCCCCACATATCATCAGTTGTTCCTGCGACAGCTAAATCAAAAGTAACATTTACTTTGCTGATTGTTTTTGATAATAAATTTGTATAGACACGGTAATCAAGTGTTCCTGGATTTGCACCTGTTCCTAAATCAAATGAAGCAAAAGTTGCAAAATTATTGTCATAGGCATTTGCAGGATTTGTACCTATGGCATTATTGTCTGTAAAAGCAGTTGGTCTGATATTTACTTGTAGTGCATTAGCTAATTGAATTAATGTAAACACTGCAAAAATCCAGACTAATAACTTTGATCTCATGATTTAACTAAAACCTCTTTTATTTTAAAATGGCATTTCCATAACTCTAGAAATTCCCTGATCTCTTTGTCAAATTTAACAGGAACAAGAAGAACTGTTCTGCCTAGGTGCTCAATTTTGTATGATTTGATAATTCCTGATCTGCCGTCTCGGCCTTTTAAAGCATAATAAAATCTTATCTTATCTTTTTTCAGAAGGTGTTCAGTAGAATAAGTAACAATAACCATCTCTTTGTACTTGTTTTTATCTACCTCTTTAGGCATATGTTAAGTAGGTTAACATAAATAGTATATAAATCTTTTGGTGTTATAGAGGTTAACTTAATATAAGACGAAGAAATTTTAATATTTGTTATGTTAAATAGGTTAACAAAAAAGAATTATTTGAGATTTTATTTTTATAAGTTAAATAATTATTTAACTAATTAATATATTAAAATTAATTAACTTAACGAAACATTTAAATAGAAGCTTGTAAATATAACTATTATGGAACTAGAGACTCTGCTGACAGGCTCAAAATGGGAGATTATTGAACTGCTGGCAAAAGAAAGCTTGTCTCCTATAGAAATTGCAAAAAGGCTGAAAACTACTATAGCCAATGTAAGCATGCAGTTAAGGCTTCTGCAGACAGCTGGTCTTGTCAAGAAGGAAAAAACAGGCTCAGCAGGAGCTGGAAAGCCAAGAACATTATTTTCTTTGTCTGATAATTATGGATTTATCATTGTCTTTTCAAAGAAGTTTGCTAAAAAGAAATTATTGAAATTGAAAAAAGAGCAGACAGAGCAGTTGAAGAGGTGGCTAAGAGAAGATTAATCATATTTTTTGGCGGAAAACTAAAACCATGGTTACCAGTGAGGGGTGTAGGCAATTTTTGCCTCCCCACTGGTTTATAATTGTTTGAGGTGTTAAAATGACAAATTATTATGCACAATCAATCCAGGATGTATTGAAAAACTTGAATAGTGACAGCGAAAAAGGATTAAGCCACTCAGAAGCAAAAAAAAGGCTTGAAAAATATGGATATAATGAATTAAAAAAAGGAAAAAAATTAACTCCTTTTAAGATATTTATAAGCCAGTTCAAGAATGCTTTGCTTTTACTGCTTATCTTTGCAGGAATATTATCTATGGTTCTTGGAGAAGAAATTGAATCAATAGCTATCTTTGGAATTTTATTATTAAATGCTGTCCTTGGTTTTATCCAAGAATACAGGGCTGAAAAAGCAATGGAGGCTTTGGAAAAATTATCAACTCCTTTTGCAAGAGCAATAAGAGATGGAAAAGAACAAAAAATTCCTGCAAAAGAACTTGTGCCAGGAGATATTGTTTTGATTGAAGCTGGTGATGTAATACCTGCTGATGCAAGATTAATCGATATATCAAGTTTACAGGTTAATGAAGCTGCTTTGACAGGAGAATCTGTTCCTTCTAAAAAAGTTATTGACCAGTTTAAAGAAGGAACTCCTGTTGCAGACCAGGAAAATATGATATTTATGGGCACTTTTTCTAATTATGGAAAAGGCAAGTGCATTGTTACCAGTACAGGCATGAAAACAGAATTTGGAAAGATTGCCCATTCACTGCAGACAACAAAAGAAGTCAAGACTCCTTTACAAAGGAAATTTGCAAGACTTGCAAAGCAGATTGGTATTATTGCTGTTGTTTTGATTATAACTGTACTGATTTCTGGAACAATCCAGGGAACTTTGTCTTTTGGACAGATGGTTTTATTTGCATTAGCATTAACTGTTTCTACTATTCCTAATTCACTGCCTATTATTGTAACTGTCAGCCTATCAATGGGCTCAAAAAGGTTGTCTAAAAAGAATATGCTGATAAAAAAACTTCCTGCTGCAGAAAGCCTTGGAGCAGCAACTGTTATATGCTCTGATAAAACAGGAACAATAACAAAGAACCAGATGACCATTACAAAGATATATAGCAATAATGATATAATAAAGGTTACTGGAACTGGATACAAGCCTGAAGGAAATTTTTATATCAATAATAAACAGATAAATCCTAAAAAAATAGAATTATTGCTGAGAGCAGGTTATCTATGCAATAACTCAAAACTGGTTGAAAAAGAAGGTCATTACAGCATCATTGGAGACCCTACTGAAGGAAGCTTAGTTGTTCTAGGGAAAAAAGGAAATCTTCATGATGTTTATCTGCATCATAATTTTTCATTAATTGAAGAGCTTCCTTTTGATTCTGACAGAAAAATGATGTCAGTAATTTTCAAGAACAAGATAGATAATAAAACAGAAGCTTATGTAAAAGGGGCTCCTGATCTGCTGCTGGATAAATGTGATAAAATACTTGAAAATGGAAAAATAAGACCTATAACTAAACAAGACAAGGATAAAATAACTAAACAGAACAATTCTTTTGCAGAACAGGCATTAAGAGTTCTTGGTATTGCTTATAGAGAATCATCTGAATCAGTAAAACATGATATTAAAAATGTAGAAAATGAATTAGTATTTGTAGGGCTAGTTGGAATGATTGATCCTCCAAGAGAGGAGGTTAAAGAAGCTGTTGCTAAATGCAATAAAGCAGGCATAAAAGTTACTATAATTACAGGAGATCATGCTGTGACAACAAAAGCTGTAGCCAAGCAGATCGGGCTTTTTCATCCAGGAGATTTAGTTTTTACAGGAGATGAAGTAGAGAAGATGAGTGACCAGGAACTGGAAGAGAAGATAGAAAAAATAAGAATAATAGCAAGGGCATTGCCTATACAAAAACTAAGAGTTGTTGCTGCTTTGCAGAAAAAAGGGCATATTGTAGCGATGACAGGAGATGGTGTAAATGACAGCCCTGCATTAAAAAAAGCAGATATTGGCATTGCTATGGGGATTACTGGAACAGGCGTTACTAAAGAGGTTGCAAAGGCAGTTTTAGTTGATGATAATTTTGCTACAATCGTCAATGCAATAGAAGAAGGAAGAAACATCTATATCAAGATGATTAAGTCTGCAAAGTATTTATTATCATGCAATACAGGCGAGATTACTTCTGTATTCACTGCAATAATGCTGAAATTTCCTCTGCCTTTGCTGCCTTTGCAGCTTTTATTGATGAATCTGCTTACTGATGATTTTCCTGCTTTAGGTTTAGGATTTGAGTCAAGCGAAAAAGGGCTGATGGAGCAGGCTCCTAGAGATCCAAGAGAAAAGCCTATAACAACAAAGATATTCTTATCAATTTTTGTTTTTGGATTAATAATGGGCTTGGGAACATTATATATGTTTATACAGTATAAAGATATTGATCTAAGTTATGCTCAGACAGTTGCTTTTACGACATTAGTCATGTTTCAGATGTTTGCTGTTATAAGCAGCAGAACTTTGAATCCTTCTATAAAACATTTGAATCCATTTTCTAATTTATGGCTGCTTGGAGCTGTTTGCTTGTCATTAATAATACAAGTTGCAGTTATTTATTTAGGTCCTTTGCAGCTTATATTTGGAACTGTTGCGTTAGCTGGAATTGACTGGCTTAAAATTGCAGGAATATCAAGCTTAGGATTTGTAATGATGGAGGTAAGCAAGTTATTTATCAGGCATAAAAAAAATGGCACTAGATAGTTTTTTCAATTATATTGCAGGATTTCCAGCATCACATCCATATATTTTCTTAGTTTCTATTATTATAGCTAGTTTTATAATAATGGTCAAGAGCGCTGATATGTTAGTTTTTGGAATTGACAGATATGCAAGGAAAGAAGGATTATCAGATTTTTTGATTGGATTATTGATTGTCAGTTTTACTGCATCAACTCCTGAATTAGTATCTTCAATTACAGGATTGTTTGCAGGAGATGATGGCATTGTATTTGGAACAATCTTGGGCTCAAATATTGCAGGATTGACCTTAGTTTTAGGAATATACGCTTTAGTTGGAAGGAAATTAAAATTATATAATAAGGTTCTAGCTAAGATGGAGGTTATAATATTTTTTCTTATAACTATCCCTTTTTTTCTTGGAGCTGACGGAGAATTATCAAGATATGACGGAATGGCTTTGATTGCTGTTTATTTAGTTTATGTTGTATTTGTATGGATAAGAGAATCTAGATCCGGCAAGATGAAAAGAGATGTCAAGCTTAGATTTATATGGAAGGATGCGTTGATATTTTTGCTTGCATTGTTTGCCTTGTTTTTAAGTTCGAGGTGGCTTGTATTCTCTTCAATAACTGCAGCTGGTCTTCTTAAGATACCAACTTTTTTAATGGCAATAATCATATTAGGAATAGCTTCTTCACTGCCTGATATATTGGTTGGTGTTAGAGCTATCTTAGCAGGAGATGTTGGAATAGGTGTTGGCAATTCTCTTGGAAGCATGATTGTAAAAGCTATCTTCTTTTTCGGTCTTCTTGCAGTAATGAGGCCTCTGCCTGTGGATTTAAGAGGATTAGCTGTAACAATTGGAGTTACATTATTTAGCTTGGCTTTTGTATTATATCTGTCTGAAAAGCAGGAGATGGACTGGAAGCATGGTTTAATGCTTTTATTTATATATATCAGTTATCTGTTAATAGAAACCTTTAAAGGCATATTATCATGAATAAAAAATTTTTACTTTGGGAAGCAATTGCAACTTTGGTCGGAACGATAATAGGTGCAGGCATCCTTGGAATCCCGTATGTAATTGCAAAAGCTGGATTTTGGACAGGAATATTTGATATTGTTTTGCTGGGGGTTGTTGTATTGGTTATCTATCTTTATCTTGGAGAAGTTGTTCTAAGGACAAAAGGATTTCACCAGCTTCCTGGCTATGCTGAGAAATATCTTGGAAGGTGGGGCAAAAGGTTAATGGTCTTTTCTATGGTATTTGGCAATTATGGTGCATTGATTGCTTATATCATTGGTGTAGGATTAGCATTAGCTGCAATCTTTGGAGGAGAGCCTTTGATTTATTCTTTGATATTTTTTGTTATAGTTGCTGTGATTGTATATAAAGGATTGAAGGCAGTGGGAAAATCAGAACTTATAATGCTTCCAATGGTAATCTTTGTTATAATAATAATCTCTTTATTATCTTTTGGCCATATTAACATTAATAATTATGCAACATTTGATATTTTTAAGATATTAATCCCTTATGGAGTTATATTGTTTGCATTTTTAGGAGCAGCTGCTGTTCCTGAAATGGAGCAGGAGCTTGTCAAAAGTAGAAAATTAATGAAAAAAGCAATAATCATTGGTGTTTTAATTCCGATAGTCTCTTATCTTATTTTTGCTTTTGCTATTGTTGGTGTTTCCGGCTTATCAACTACAGAAGTTGCAACAATTGGTTTAGGCCAGATAATGGGAAAATATATGATTATAATCGGAAATCTTTTGGCTGTATTGACTATGACCACTTCTTTTTTGACTTTAGGTCTAGCATTGAAACAAACTTATAATTATGATTATAAACTAAACAATACTTTGGCATGGGCATTGACTGTTTTTGTTCCTTTGCTGATTGCTGTAAGCGGATTAACATCATTTATTCAGGTGATTGGCCTTTCAGGAGTGATTGCAGGAGGTATAGAAGGCGTCTTGATTGTCTTGATGGCAATGAAGGCTAAGAAGTTAGGTGACAGAAAGCCAGAATATTCTGTTAAGATAAACTGGCTGATTGCTACTTTATTGATAGGATTATTTGTTCTTGGAGCTGTCTATCTTTTAGCTGAGAGTTTAGGGTTAATTTAAATGCAATGGTTCGAAGAATGAAACTTTTATAAACTAATCTTTTATTTCTTTTATTATGGAGAATCAACTTTATCAAGAACTAATCTCAACAATAATCAAAGAAAGGCCTAATAAAAATAGATTAGGCAGTATAAAGAATAAACTTTGTCATAAGTATAAGATAAAGCAGCCTCCTACAGATATTCAGATTCTGCTGCATGCAACGCCTTCGCAAGCAGAAAAATTAAAATTAATCACAAAACCAACTAGAACTATATCAGGAGTTGCAGTAGTTGCTGTTATGTCATATCCTTTCTCTTGTCCGCATGGAAAATGCTTGATGTGTCCTGGAGGTCCTGCTTCTATTTTTGGTGATGTTCCTCAAAGTTATACTGGAAAGGAGCCTGCTACAATGAGGGCTTTGCGTAATAAATTTGATCCTTATCTTCAGGTTATGAACAGGCTTGAACATTATGTTGTGATGGGGCAGAGCCCTGAAAAAGTTGAATTGATCATTATGGGAGGGACATTCCCTTCATTTGGCAAAAAATATCAGGAAAATTTTGTTAAAAACTGCTTCAAGGCAATGAATGATTTCTCTTCAATGTTTTATAAGAGAGGAAAATTTGATTTTATTAGATTCAAGAAGTTTTTTGAACTTCCTGGAAAAGTAGATGATCCAATTAGGGCAAAAAATATCCATGCAAAATTAAGGAAATTGAAGTTGAAAGGAAAAAAAAGTTTAGAAGCAGAGCAAAGAAAGAATGAAAACTCTAATATAAAATGTGTTGGATTGACTCTTGAAACAAGGCCGGACTTTGCAAAGCTGAAGCAGGCAAATGAGATGCTGAAATTAGGATGCACAAGAGTTGAGTTAGGAGTGCAGTCTGTCTATGAATCTGCTTTAAAGAAAATCCAGAGAGGGCATAGTGTCAAAGATACAATTGATTCAATTTCTATCCTAAAGGATTTCGGATTTAAGATAAATGCTCATTATATGCTTGGACTGCCTGGAATTACTAAGAAAAAAGACTTGGAAGGATTAAAAGAATTATTTACAAATAAAGATTTCAAGCCAGATATGCTGAAGTTATATCCCTGCATGGTTGTTGAAGGAACTAAATTGTACAAATTATGGAAGAAGGGAAAATATAAACCATTGACAACAAAGCAGGCTGCAGAAATAATCTCAGAAGCAAAGAGATTTATCCCAACTTATTGTAGAATAACAAGAATTATGAGAGACATACCTACATATATGACCGAAGCAGGAGTCGATAGAACAAACTTAAGACAATATATTGAGCAATTGACAAAGAAAAAAGGAATTAAATGCAGATGCATAAGATGCAAGGAATCTGGACATGTTTTGAGAAAAAATAAGAATATCAAAATTGGTAAGATAGAAATAAAAATACTACAATATAGTGCTTCAGATGGAAACGAATTTTTTATATCATTTGAAGACTCAAAAAATGATATTTTATTTGGATATTGTAGGCTGAGATTCCCGCTAAGGTTATTAAGAAAAGAGATTACAGAAGATTCTGCCTTAATAAGGGAATTGCATATATACTCTCCATCAATTAGTATAGGAAAAAAGTCTAAACATTCTTATCAACATAGAGGATTAGGCAAAAAACTTCTTGAAAAAGCTGAGGAAATTGCTAAAACCCATTATAAAAAAAAGATAGTCATAATATCAGGTATAGGTGCAAGAAAATATTTTGCTAAGATGAATTATAGAAAACAAGGCCCATACATGGTAAAATTACTTAACAATTCTTAATACTTTTTCTTCTTTCTGTGCAAGATTGCAAGTAGGATATATCTTCTCTAATTCTTTTGTTTTAATTAAAAGCTTTTTTACACCTTCTTTTAAAATATTAAATCTAAATGAATCTTTTGTTGTTCCTACTCCTTTCTTTAAACTTATCTTAGAACAGGATAAATCTAAATCTAATACTATTTTTCTTATTTGTAGCAAAAGATGTTTGTTACTAGAATATATAGTTATTACACTTTTTCCAATATAAGCTTCATCTACTATGAATGCTAACAATCCAGCTAATTTGAATGAATTATTTCTGTTGATACACCTCTTTGGCAATAATGATTTATCCCATTGGAATTCATAACTAAGAAGTCCATAGTAACTGC
>JAHWIB010000075.1 GCA_019322815.1 Candidatus Woesearchaeota archaeon
GTCGCTATAAAAGAGATATTTGATAACTATGAAAAAGAATTTGTTGAAACAGCGCAAAAAAAATTAAACGAAAATAAAGAATTCTTTGGATTACAAAACGAAAGGCTAATAAAAAAAGAAGAGTTTGAAAACAAGATAAAATTAATTGATGACTATCAAAATCTTATTGCTAATTTTGAATTTATTGCAAAAGAGATCAGAGAAAAGCAAAAAAGAAGCTATATAGGAGGGATAGCTAATTTCTTGATCAAATGGTTAGGTCCTGACAAAGGTTTTGCAAGAATATTAAGCTACAAAGAATTTAAAGATAAGCCAAATATAACTCTCAGTTATAAATGCCTTGACCCTTCCTTGCTGACAAAAGAGATTGTAAACAAATCTTATTCAACAATTATTATGTCAGGGACATTGACACCTACATCAATGTACAAAGAGCTTCTTGGTTTTGAAAATGCAGCAGAAAAAGAGTATAGCAGCCCGTTTCCCCATGAAAATAGATTAAGCATGATAATCCCGGAAACAACTACAAAATTCACTGCAAGAAATCAAGAGCAGTATCAAAAGATTGCATTAAACCTGTCAAAAATAGTCAATAACATCCCTGGAAATTCTGCTGTGTTTTTCCCAAGCTACAGGCTGAGAGATGATATAAATTATTATTTTTCAAATCTCTGCAAAAAAACAACATTCATTGAAATGCCTGGGATGAGCAAGATAGAAAAACAGGAATTATTAGAAAAATTCAAATCATATAAAGATTCAGGAGCTGTTTTACTGGCAATCGCAGCAGCTAACTTTGCAGAAGGAATCGATTTGCCAGGAGATTTGTTAAAAGCAGTTGTTGTAGTCGGACTGCCGCTGCAAAAGCCAGACTTAGAGACAAAAGAACTGATTGATTATTATGAAGCAAAATACAACAAAGGATGGGACTATGGCTATGTATTTCCAGCAATTACAAAGTGTCTGCAGTCAGCAGGAAGATGCATCAGAAGCGAGACAGACAAAGGTATTATTGTTTTTTTGGATCAAAGATTTGCATGGCCAAATTATAAAAAATGTTTTCCTCCAGACATGGATGTAAAGATTACAAAACTATATGAAGAAAGGATTAAAGAATTTTTTAATTAAAATCATCATTTTTCTTAATTTAATACTTTAGAGTGATAAAACATGAATTATACCTTCTCAGAGCCTATAAACCTTGAATTCTTAATATAAACGTTTGTGTATATTTATACACCAGTATACAAAATAGTAACATTTATATACCAGTTTATCTTACCCATCTATAAGAGGTGCAAAGATGATAGGACCAAAATGCCTTTACCTGCAAGAGGATTTTTTGAAAGAAAACATCCTGATGCAAATAAGGGTTTTATTGGACAAGAGAAATTTGAAATTCAATGCAAGACAAGAAGAATTTAGTTTTGCCTCATGATCAAAAATAAGGCTTCCTATCAATTTCTTTCAAACACCCCTCACACACTCAATAGGAAGCCTTTATTTTTATTCATAGCTTGGCTATGAATAACTCACATTCATAATTACCCTTTCATACAAGTTTAATGGGAAAAGGGAGGTGAAGCAACTAGGCAAGTTGCAGAAACTCAGAACTGACAGAAGATAAGGCTTCATAAAAAAAGCAGCTCGTTAGTATGAAGCTGATACGGAATTCGCTAAACGAAATGTTGGACAACAAAAAAATGCTTGATGTGATTTCCTCTTCTGCAAAAGGTAAATATTAGCAGGCAAATTTGACAAAGAATGGGAATGGCGGTTTGTCAAAACCTTGCTTTGCAATATTCCTGATATGGGCTATCTCAGGAGCTAATATTAACCAAACGCAAGTTCTAAGATATATAATATTGAAAAGGTGGGCACTAGCCCACCTTATGTTTTTATAGAAGTTCAAGGGCTTTAAGCCAAATTTTTCTAATTAACTTCTCGTAAGACTATATTGTTGTTCAATATCAATCTGCAGTAGTTTGAACAAGAAAAATTTATGGACTTCTGATAGCAATAGTACTAGGACTCTTTCTGCCTATTATAGGACCATCTTTAACAACAAAGCCAGCTTGTTTTAGATTGTCTCTAACAAACTTTGCACATGAATATGTACTTAATTTCCCATTTAGCTTCATTTTATTCCCTATGCTGATAAAAAATTCTTTTGTCCACATATCAGGAACTTTATTTGGAGAAAATGGATCAAAAAATACAAAATCCGCTTTATCATCTACTTCCTGAATCTTTTCTCTTGCATCACCAAACATCATAATAAGCTTGATATCATCTTTTTTATACTCATTAATTCCTTTGTCTAAAAACTGCTTTACAAAGGCTTTTATTAAGCTGTAACTGTTAAAATCAGCATTTATTTCAAGAATTTTGTTTAGTATCTCTTTATCATTTTCAAAACAATAAATTACAGCACTTTCAACTAAATCCAGTGCAGCAGCTGTATTATAGCCTAATCCAAAGCAGATATCAAATATAACAGGATTATTAACAGAATTAATCTGCAGAGCCTTTGCATGCTTTTCAAAAGCCTCTTCTTTAGCTCCTGACTGGCTGTGGTAATAATCTTTTGCTTCTTCATTATAAAATGTAATAGAATCATCCTTTGTTTTAACTTGCTTCATTCTAATTTAAAATAAACTCTTCTATTTGATTTGCCTTTATTCTCTGCTTTCAAAAAAACAATTTTTCCAACTTCTTTTGTTGACTTAACATGCGTCCCGCCGTCAGGCTGCCTGTCAAATCCTTCAATGTCAACAATCCTTATATTTTGGATTCCTTCTGGCAGTCCTTTTGCTAATTTTGCTAACCCTTCTTCTTTCTCAGCATCTGTTCTGGAGATTGTATATATCTTTATAGGCAGATCCTCTTGAATAATCTCATTTGATTTATTTATGAATTCATCGATCTTTTCTCTGTCAAAATTCTCCAGACTAAAATCAATCCTTGATTTTTCTAGATCAAGCTGATTGCCTGTTATTAATGCTCCTGCTTCTTTATGAAAAACACCAGAAAGAATGTGTGATGCAGTATGCA
>JAHWIB010000076.1 GCA_019322815.1 Candidatus Woesearchaeota archaeon
ATATTCATATATTCTCCAGTTAGTATGACCCACCCAGCATACATTCTAATCGGAGAATTTATAGATTCACTTAATACATCTAATATAGCTATTGATTTGAGTCTGAATGGTTTTACATTATATAAGATCCCAGAAAATAAAATAATAAATCCAAATATAGTTTTTTTAGGTTCTAGAAAAATAAATGGAATAAATAATCCAACTATCCAAAGTAAAATCATAAAGATTATAGAATATTTTTTTGGAATCATTTTTTTTGTCAACATTCTATTCTTCTTTAAAGGATTATTGCTATCAAATTTAATATCTAATAAATCATTTAATATATAATTGCCTGATGAAATAAAAGAAAAAGATAAAAAAACCACTAATAATTTAAAAATATCATAAACTTCAACATATTTTACATATAAAAAAGCCAATAAGAAGCCTAAAAAAATAAATAAATTTTTGCTCCAATGATGAATTCTTAATATTCTTATAAATTTATTCATTAAAAAACAAATATTTTAGATAAATTTATAAACTTTTTTAAAAGTTATGATAATAAAAAATGATTAAGAATTTAAGAATTTTTAAAGAATGGATAAAAGATATAACTTCCTTTGGCAGTTTGCCTTTTCATTCGATGATTTTCTTAGTATTTATATTGTTTGGCAAATATTTAACTGCATTTAAGATATTCCTTTGTATAGTGATATCTATTGGCTTAGTTTTTTTGATTCGCTTATTTTATAAGAAAGACAGACCAATTAAAATTAAAAAAAATAATACCTTTTTAGAAAGATTAGATTCACAATCTTTTCCTAGCGCCCATTCAACGAGAACTGCAAGTGTTTTTTTTATTATAGGAATAACAATTAAAGAACTGTCCTTATTCTTGATAATATTATTGATACTTATCTCTTTGTCAAGGATAATCTTAAAAAAGCATTATTTTACAGATATATCTGCTGGTATTTTAATAGGAATCTTGATAGGTTTGTTCATTAATTATATCCTTTAATTAGAACAGATAATGATTTATTCTTTTTTTAATTCAAAAATTAGCTTTTGTACACTTTTCTTATAATATCACTTTTTGTTATAACTCCTAATATCTTTCCCTGTTCAACAACAATAACCATTGGATAAAATTTCAATAGACTAGAAACAATAGTAATAGAAGCATTCTTCCCAATTGTTGGCGGAGCATCCTGCATAATTTCTTTTGCTTTGATCTCTTTTTTTCCTTTCATCAGAGCATCTAAAACAATTGCTTCTGATAAAACTCCAAGAATCTTATCACCTTCAATAACAGGCATCTGTGAAATAGCATATTTTCTCATTTTTTTGATAATCTCATGAACACCGCTTTCCCTGCCAACAGAAACAACCTTATGGGTCATAATCTCTTCTGCTTTGATCTCTTTTGTCTGAGTTAATTCATCCAAAGCCTCAAATATTTTCTTAGCTTTGTTATAAGTAGGATCTAATCTGCCAGCTTCAATCTTAGCAATAAGGCTCTGAGAAACACCAGATTTTTTAGCTAGATCTATCTGTGTCAAGCCAAACTTCTTTCTAATATCTTTTATATCCTTTAATTCATAAGCCATAATACAAGAATAATTTAATCTTATTTATATTATTTTTGGAATATTCTAATACTATACTCTAAAAACTTCCAGAACTGAGGCCAGCTTTTAGAAACACAACAAGGATTAGAGAATTTTCCTTGAATTCTTCTAATCGCTTCTTCTACATTCATTCCTTTACTAAGTGCATCTTTAATCTTTGCTTTATTATTAACAACATAATACATAGAAATAGCTTGCACAACTCTATGATCATTTGAATCAATCAATCTTCTGCTTTTAAGATTACCAAGTTGTTTTTCCATTTCAATTATCCTATCACTTTCATGTCCTCTAAGATTTGGATATTTTATCTCTCCTTCTCCTTTTGTTATAAACCCAAAAGCGCGGGCAAAACAATAATCTTCAGCATGTCCTGGTGTATATCTTGTTCCTTCCTCTTTCAATAAACTCAAGTAGCACATTGCCTGAGCCAATATAGTTAAATCATGCTGTTCTTCCCAATATTTTTTTTGTCTTCTTCTTTTATACCAATGTTCCCTGGCTTCATAGCTTAATCTTATCTTAGGCTCAGAATTCTGGATTATCTCATTATTTCCTAAAAGTATTGCAGCGCTGGCCCATTGTGTTGTCCTGTCTTTTGTATTCAATAATTTTTCCAATGACCAGTTAATCATGTCAGGATCATCACAAAAGTTTTTAACCCTTTCTATAAGAGTCCCTTCTGGAATTAATTCCAGATTTAACCTTTGTTTATAAAACAAAAACTTAAGAAATCTGTATAATGTGCCAGATTCTCCAACATGAATTTCTTTTTTGCCTTGCTTTAATTCTGTATATGCCCTATAAGTTGACTTCAGATCATCTCCTAATTCATCATAATGCTCTGTAAGAAATCTAACAGCATAACCACTACCATTGATGAAATCAAGCAAAACCATCCTGTTAATCCATGATTTATCTAATGGGATAAATCCCTGTTCAACTAAGTAATGTGCCATATCAAAACTAAATTAGGAAGATATATAAAAATATAATTATAGGAATTAGTAACCAATTAGTTATCATTTATTCTAAACAGCGGTTCAATTCTTTAGTCCCAAGACATTAAAATTGTCTTGTCCTGTGGCTTTTGGTGCAAGTTTCTGCATTTTATCTGTGCTGAAAATCTTTGGCGGCTCTTGACAAGTTTATTCCGATAATCTCCGTCGGATTTTCCCGCATGCCTATACAGTGTCGTCGCTTCTATATAAATGCTGCTCTTCCAATCGGAAGTTCAGGACAGCATAAAATAAGCACCCAAAAAAGCCAAAATATGATAATCGGAAGTTCTGGACTAGAAAACACTTAGAAATCAAAGATTTCTGGTGTGCCAAAAATTTCTTTGAAATTTTTTAGCATGACATTATAAGTT
>JAHWIB010000001.1 GCA_019322815.1 Candidatus Woesearchaeota archaeon
AGTCATATTCGGGAATCTCTGGCTTAAAGCCTACATGCGGCTCGCCAGAGCATAATATAGCTTGTCATACCCTTCATCAGCTAATAGAACCTAGTCATCCACCTAATAGCGTAAGATCTTACACTCAATCTATGTATGGTATCATCAATATGAATTGGGTTTTTTCATATCTTACCCTTCATCCAAAATTTTTAAGTTTTTGGATTGCGATATCAAATCAGTTAAAACCGATTTGAATTGTTTGTCTGGATTTTATAAAATGGACTCGTCGGGAAATTCACAAAGGTCACGCGAACGACTAGTGAGCTCGTGTGGCTTCACGCCGCACTTTGCGTGTCAACCGAGCGTAACCAGTTGTTTTGAACCCGAGGCCCCCGCCTTAATTGGAACAAACAAATCAATGCTTGTTCTTGCAAGGGCGATGCTCTACCAGACTGAGCTACGAGCCCATATATCATTTTTGATAAAATGATTATAAAAAATGAGTAAATTTGACATATAAAAATAAAAAGGAGGTGATCCAGCCGCAGGTTCCCCTACGGCTACCTTGTGACGACTTAACCCGCCTCACTGAGTTTAGATTCGATTTACCTTAAAGATGAATCTCACCTAAACCCTGCTCGGATGGTTTGACGGGCGGTGTGTGCAAGGAGCAGGGACATATTCACCGGAAGATGATGACTTCCGATTACTAGGGATTCCAGCGTCATGAGGGCAAATTACAGTCCTCAATCTGAACTAAGATAAGGTTTAGAGGTTTAACTTCTCCTTACGGAGTTGTATCCCATTGTCCTTATCATTGTTGCGCGCGTGTAGCCCAGAAGATTCGGAGCATACAGACCTATCGTAGCCTGCGCCTTCCTCCTTGTTTCCAAGGCAGTCCCCACAATGTGCTCAATCCAAGATGTTGCTAGCAATTGTAGGTACAGGTCTCGCTCGTTGCCTGACTTAACAGGACACTTTACAGCACGAGCTGACGACGGCCATGCACTACCTCTCGGCTTGTCTGGTAAGGCCTTTAACCTGACCTTCATCCTGCCGTCGCTTCTGGTGAGATTTTCTGCGTTGAATTAGATTAAACCGCACGCCGCACCCCTTGTGGTGCTCCCCCGCCAATTCCTTTAAGTTTCAGTCTTGCGACCATACTTCCCAGGTGGCGAGCTTAACACCTTCGTTTCGACACTACATATTCACGAAGAATATGTAACACCTTGCTCGCAGCGTTTATGGCCAGGACTACTCGGGTAATTAGCGAGTAAATCATCATATAACAATTTCTTTCTTTAACTTGTAATAGTCTTAATGAACGAATTACGAGCTAATTCCAGAAATCAGACATGATTTCTCGTATCTAATCCGGTTCGCTCCCCTGGCTTTCGTCCCTCACCGTCAGAGCTGTACTAGTTAGACGCTTTCGCCACAGGTGGTCCTCCAAGGATTATAGCATTTTACCGCTCCCCTTGGAATACCTCTAACTCCTTCCAGTCTCAAGTTTAACAGTATCTTTTGCACACCGTTACGTTAAGCGCAACGATTTCACAAAAGACTTAATAAACAGGCTACGGACGCTTTAGACCCAATAATTGTGATTGCCACTTGTGACGCTGGTGTTACCGCGGCTGCTGGCACCAGTCTTACCCATCACTTATTCGCCAAGATTTTTGCTCTTGGCAAAAGCCTATGCAAAGCATAAGCACTTGGGATTCCCTTATCACACTTTCGTGCATTGTAAAGGTTTCGCGCCTGCTGCACCCCGTAGGGCTAGGACCAGTATCTCAGTGTCCTTCTCGGAGCTGCCTCTCACAAGGCTCCTACTGATCTTCGGCTTGGTGAGCATATAAAATTCCAAAGAATTTTAATTAGTTTCTTTGAAAATACTTTACCTCGCCAACAACCTAATCAGCCGCCAACTCATCCTTAGGCGCCGGAGCTTTCAGAAAAGAGATATTCCAATACTCTTTTCTTATCCAGCATTAGCCTCAGTTTCCCAAAGTTATTCTGGACCTAAGGGTAAATTATTGACGTGTTACTGAGCAGTTCGCCGGTGTTTCCGAAGAAACCCCTTGACTTGCATGGCTTAGTCGAATCCCAATAGCAGCAACCTCCCGCAGGATCAACGGGAATTAAAATTGGTCGCATGAATCTTAAAAGTCAACTTACTCATTTATACTTAATACTCTATTAAGTACTCATAATTTGGTTTATGTTTGCCATCTATATGTTGCTTAGAATTTGGATATCTAATATATAGATTAATTGGTGGCGATAGTGTTTTTGAAATCATCAGCTTATATATAAATGTTACGCTGATAATCTTGTTTTTAGAATTCGAAGATATAATCTTCTGCTATACCTCTCAAATATAGTAGTAATATAGAAAAAATGACCATTTATAAAGCTTTTGTTTTTGATATTATTTATTTCTTAGCCCTTAATCTCTTTTCTTTCTTCATTCTCTTGCGCTGCCATTTCCAGCGCATTTGACCTTTCTTTTTCCATCTTCTTGAACTTCTTTTCATTTAATTCTTCAGGAAATTTTTTCCTTACTTTACCTCCATTACAATTAATAATGCCCCCAGCGGGACTTTCGTAACCGATTGCTGAAACCAGTTGATTCGAACCCACGTCCCAGCCTGTTTTCGATGAAATCGCAAAACTTAAAATCCGCGATTTTCAGCACGAAAAGGCTGGATGATTGGCCGGACTACACCATGGGGGCAATGAGCCTGCGGGGATTTGAACCCCAGACCTTCGCCTCACTTAGTTGCGTAGAGCGCAGTCATATAAGAGCGACGCTCTAAACCAGGCTGAGCTACAGGCTCAGTATATTGTTTATATTAAAAACTTGCGGTTTCTATTTAAAGTTTTCTAGGAATATGCGGTAGCTGGGATTTGAACCCAGGTCGCAACGTTGGCAACGTCGCATACTAACCACTATACTACTACCGCATTAACCAAAATAACTTCCCTTATCACTAGGCATGTCACTTTGCCAGCTCTCAAGATTTATGTTTGCCAGCTCTAGTATCATCTTTTTGATCTTTTTCCATTCTGTAAAATATTTTTTAATAAACTCAGCGTCTTTCTGTTCATAATTTTCCAAGTCTAATTTTGTAGACAGCCTGTTTATGAACATTATTTCCTTTATTAATTTGGTTACTTTATTCTTTTGCTCTTCATTAAATGCTTCAGATTCTCTTACTAATATAGCTGATTGGGGATTTGGCATAATAAAATTATGCAGATAATTTATCCACCCATAAAACAAGCTGACCATAAGCCTTCTAGTATATCTAAGAGGGAAGGAAGGAGATAAATTTTTTTCTTTGATAATATCATATATCTCAAACTGGTCATTTAGCTCTTTTATACTAGGAAGATCATACTTAGATTTCAATTTATTATATTTATCCTCAAATTTGTTAATGTTAGTTTCCATTTTAAAATAATGGTGGGCCCACCCGGACTTTCGAAATTATTTTTCGAACCGGGGACCCTCACCTCTCTAACCTTTTTGCTTGCGAAGCAAGCCTGAGGTTTGCGCCCTAAGGGAAGCAAACCGCATTTTCCCAGGTTTTTTGCGTAAGCAAAAAAGCTGTAAGGGTGATGTCATAGCTTCTAGCCGCGAGCGATTTTGCATCGCAGGTCGCTAGACCATGGGCCCTTAATAAGAATAAATTTAAGTGATAATATTTAAAGCTTTTGAGAAAAGAACCAATTTAAAAAAATATATAAATCAACAAATATAATTTATTAATATGGAAGAAATCCAGGTAAACACAAAAAACACAGATCTTCATGATCAGGTATTTGAAATAATTTTTGATAAAGAAGACGTTACTTGGCAGTCTATGCTCTATGAGCTTGTAAGGACAGAAAATATGGATCCTTGGGATATCAATGTCAGTCAGCTTGCCCAGAGATTTCTTGATATGCTTAAGACTTTAAAAGAGATGGATTTTAGGGTATCTGGGAAAATTATTCTTGCAGCTGCAATACTTTTAAAATTAAAATCAACAAGGCTTGTTGGAGAAGATATCTCAAATCTTGACAGGCTGTTTTCTCAGGCCGGAGAAGAAGAGGAAGGCCTTCTTGATGAATTGTATGATGCTCCAGTTCAAAAACAAGATCCTGAAAACTTCACTTTGATTCCAAGAACACCCCAGCCAAGAAAAAGAAAGGTTTCTATTTTTGATTTAGTCGGCGCTTTACAAAAAGCAATGGAAGTTAAAAAAAGGAGAGTAATGAGGGATATTCCAACAATCAAAGTAGAGATTCCAGAGAAAAAAGTAGATATTTCAGAGGTTATTAAGTCAATGTACGGAAGAATAAAAAATTTTTTTGTACAGCATCAAAATACAAAATTAACATTTACAAAATTAATCCCTTCTGGAAGCAAGCAGGACAAGGTTTTCACATTCATTCCTTTGCTGCATTTGACAAACCAAAGAAAGATAGATATATTCCAATACCAACATTTTGGTGAAATAGAAGTTCAATTATTAAAGAATACTCTTATCAAGGATATTAATAAAGAATTGCCTTCTTAAATCTACAAAACCTTTTTAAATATAACTTATATTTTCTATTGAAATGGCAGCCGAACTAAAAAAAGAGGAAAAAGAAGCTTTAAAATATTTGATAAAGCAGGAATTAAAACGCTTTAAAGAGCAGGAAAAAGGCATAAAAGAACTAAGGCCTGAGTTGCCGTTCTTAGCAGTTGAAGAAAACTATGAAGTTTTGCTTGAAAAATTATTAAAAAAATTAAAATGAAAGATAAGAAACAGCTTCAGGAAAAGTATATGCAAATGCAGATGATAGAACAACAGATGCAGCAGGTTCAGAAACAGCTTAAGCTCTTAGAAAGCCAGATGCAGGAATTAAACCTGACAGAACAAGCTCTTGATGACATTAAAACTACAAAAATTGGAACAGAGATTTTAGTTCCGATGGCATCAGGAATATTTGTTAAAGCAGAGCTGAAAGATAATAAGGAGCTTGCTGTAAATGTTGGTGCAAACACTGTTGTTAAAAAAAATATTGATGAAGCAAAAAAATTGATTACTGACCAGCTGGAAGAAATAACTAATATGCAGCAGGAACTGAATATTAATCTTGAAAAGCTTTCATTATCTGCCCAATCATTAGAAAAAGAACTTACAAAATTAATTCAATAAAAATGTTTAATTTCTTAAAGAAAAAATTAAAATCTGTTGTTTCATCATTTTCTAAAAAAATAGATGAACAAGGAAAAGAAGAAAAAAAAGAAATTCTAGAAGAGCCAGAAAAAAAACCAACAGCAGAAGAGCTTTTAGAAGAGTCCAAAGAAAGACCAGTAGAAAAAATAGTCAGGGAAGCTGAAGAAGAAAAAGAATTAAAAGAAGAGATTGAAGATATAAAAAAAGAAATAGAAGTAGAAAAAGAAAAACCAAAATCAGAAGAAATTAAGGAAATAAAAAAGGAAATAAAAGAAATAAAAGAAAAAGTAAAAGAGGTAGAAAAAGAAAGAAAAGAGCCTATAGAAGAAAAATCTGCTGAATTTCCCAAGGAAGAAGAAACACCTAAAGAAGAGCCAAAGATAATAGAAAAGAAAGAATCTGAAATTCCTAAAGAGGAAAAAAAGCCTGGAGAAATAAAACCAGAAGAGAAAAAAGGATTCTTTGCAAAACTAAAACAAAAAGTAGTTACTAAAAAAATAGATGAAAAACAGTTTGATGATTTATTTTGGGATTTAGAATTAGCTTTATTAGAAAACAATGTTGCAGTAGAGGTAATTGAAAAAATAAAACAGGATTTGAAGCAAAATCTTGTAGACAAGCCAATTTCCAGAACAAAAATAACAAAAACAATAACTGATTCATTAAATCAGACAATAGAAGGATTGTTTGATATAGACCAAATTGATTTATTAGAAAAAGCAAAACAAAAAAAACCTTTAGTAATATGCTTTGTTGGAATTAATGGATCAGGAAAAACAACAACAATTGCAAAAATCGCTAAATTCTTTGAAAAAAATAAAATGTCCTGCGTTTTAGCTGCCTCAGATACATTTAGGGCAGCTGCAATTGATCAGCTGCAAAAACATGCAGATAATCTTGGAATAAAATTAATCAAACATGATTATGGAAGCGATGCAGCAGCAGTCGCATTTGATGCAATAAAACATGCACAAGCAAAAAATATTGATGCTGTTCTTATTGATACAGCAGGAAGAATACATTCAAATGTTAATTTGATGGATGAGATGAAAAAAATAATCAGAGTTGCAAAACCTGATTTAAAGATATTTGTAGGAGAGAGCATAACAGGAAATGACTGCACTGAACAGGCAAATAAATTCAATGAAGCAGTTGGTATTGATGGCATTATTCTTTCAAAAGCAGATATCGATGAAAAAGGAGGAGCAGCAATTTCAGTAAGTCATGTAACAGGCAAGCCAATCTTGTTTTTAGGTGTTGGCCAGGGATATGAGGACTTGAAAGAGTTTGATAAAAGGATAATTTTAAATAATATAGGATTATAAACATAAAAAAGGAGGCTGATATAATGGCAAAAGAAGATCAATCAAAGATAGTTGCAATAGTGAGCTATATAACCTTAATTGGGTGGATAATTGCTCTTATTATGAACCAGAGCAAAAAAACAGAGCTAGGAAGCTTTCATATAAGACAGGCTTTGTTGATTTATATAGTGTGGTTTATTTTTTGGTGGATCCCTGTTATAGGATGGATTCTAAATATAGTAGTATTTGTTTTTTGGATAATGGGCTTGGTTTATGCAGCTCAAGGCCAGAAAAAAGAAGTTCCACTTTTAGGTCCATTGGCTCAAAAATGGTTTAAAGCATTATAAATCATTTTATTTTTTTATTTTAATTAAAAGGGATTATAGGAGATGATAAAAAATGGAAAATATATATGAACAAAATTTTGATGTTAAAAAAATTTCTGCAGAAAATAAAAAGAAGTATATGAAGCACAGCCTTACAACATTCCCGCCTGCTGCCAGTATAATTCTGCATATCATAACAATGGGAATCTTTACTATGATATATTACGGATTAAAGCATGGGCAGCTTCCAAAGATAAAAGATGATGATTTTGGAGCTGGCAAAGCAATCGGATTCTTGTTTATACCTTTCTTTAACTTTTATTGGATATTCAGATTCTGGATAGGATTGATTGACAGAGTAAATCTTCAATTAAAATTAAGAAATATGGAGGTAGTCCCAAGGGGATTAGCAATAACAATTCCGATATTGGTTGTAACAAGCATTATACCTTTTATTGGATATTTGACAACAATTGCGAATTATTTTATAGTAACACCGATAACATTGGCTTTATTGCAGTCTTCAATAAATAAATTAGCAGGAGGCAAATAAAATGGCTGAAAAAAAAGGACTGGCAATTGCATCTTTAGTTTGCGGATTGTTGTTTTGGTTCAGCATCCCAGGTTTTATCTGCAGTGTACTAGCAATTATTTTTGGTGTAATGCAGTTGAATAAGATTAAGAAAAAACCAAAGGAATTTGGCGGAAAAGGAATGGCAATTGCAGGACTAGTATTAGGGATTGTAGGAATAATCTTTTGGTTATTAACATTAATCTTGTCTGCAGTTTTCTTTACAAGACTTGCCTATTAATTTTTTTATTTTTTTAAAATTCTATTTTTCCTTCATAAAATATTCCTTTCTTAAGCTCAACAGGTCTCCAATCATCTATAACTAGATTAGCATCTAACCATTCTGACAGTTCTTCTGGATTTCCGATAGTTGCAGATAATGCAATAACCTGAACTTCTTTTAATAATTCTCTTAACATTGTTATCAAGATTTCTAATGTAGGGCCTCTTCCAGGATCATTCATCAAATGGACTTCATCTACAATTACTGTTGCAACTTTGTTTAACCAAGGAGCATGATGCCTTATCAATGAATCCAGCTTTTCTGCTGTGCAAACAATCAGATCATAGCTTTCTAGATAAGAATCAGCGCTGTCCAAATCTCCAATAGACAAAACAATTCTTAAATAAGTTCCATATCTTTTTTTGAAATCCTTGAATTTTTCATTTGCCAGTGCCTTTAGTGGAACAATATATATTGCCTTTCCTCTGTTTTCTAAAATAGATTTGACCATTCCTAATTCTGCAATTAATGTCTTTCCAGAAGCAGTTGGAGTGCATACAAGCAAATTTTTTCTATCAAGAAGCCCGGCTTTGATTGATTTTTCTTGTGATGGCCTGAATTCTTCAATGTCTGGAAGTAAAGAGTTGTACAAATTCTTAGGAATTTTGTCTTTTATATCATCTAGTTTCATTTTCTAAAATTTCAAAAGGTATTCCGCTGTCTCTTGTTTGTATCAATCTATATAATTCTTCTGCAGCTTCTAAATCTTTTGTGTATATCTCATCATGAAGACTTCCATCACATAAAAACTCTTCTTCACTATCTTCATCTTCATTACTGTTGTATTCTTTTTCTTCAGCACATAATTGGCAAACATTTATTCTTAGATAATATGATTGAAATATATTCCCAGAAGGAGAGACGAAATGATAATCAGATTCATGATATTCTCTGCTTGATCTATAATCTTCTATAACCCACCCTTCATCTTCAAAAGTTTTAATCTTTGATTCTATTTCAGAAATCTCCATAGACAGTAAGAATTATAATTTCTTTATAAATTTACTTCTTAACCAAACTCTTCCCACTCATCTCTTTTGGTTTTTTTATTCCAAATAAATCAAGAACAGTAGGGGCAATATCGCTTAATCCTCCTTTATTTCTTAATTTTACTTTTTTGCCTTTACTTGAAACTAAAATAAAAGGGACTTTATTTCTTGTATGTGATGTTCTCCACATGGGTGTCTGATCCTCAATATTGCCGTGATCTGCAAAGACCAATGCAGTTCCATCTTTTTCTAATATTTTATTTGTAATCTTTCCAACACAATCATCAACAACATTTACTGCTTTCAAACAGGCTTTGATTACACCTGTATGCCCGACCATATCACCATTAACTAAATTAACAACAATCAAATCAAATCTGTCCTTATCAATCTCTTTAAGCAGGCTTTTAGTTATTTCATATGCACTCATCTCTGGTTTAAGATCATAAGTAGCCACTTTAGGAGAATGTATTAAAATTCTTTCTTCATTTTTATATGGTTTTTCAATCTGCCCATTGAAAAAGAAAGTTACATGAGCATATTTTTCTGTTTCACTTATCCTTAATTGCTTTAATCCTTTTTTACTTATAACTTCTCCTAATAAATTTTTTAAGATTATATCCTTAAATGCAACATTGGCATTCATTGGAATATAATATTGGGTCATAGCAGCAAAATAAACATCTAAAGGTTTGCGTTTCCATCCTAAAATTTTCTTTTCAACAATTGCTTGTGTTAATTGCCTTGGCCTGTCTGTTCTGAAATTGTAAAATATGATTGAATCTTTCTTCTTGATTCCTTCATAATCTTTTAATTTTCGTGGAATAATAAATTCATCTGTTTCATTTTTTTTATGACACTCTTTTACCTGCCTAATAATATTATTAAACTCATCTGCTTTTCCTTTTACAATGCAATCATAAGCTTTTTTAGTCCTATTCCACCTTTTATCTCTATCCATTGCATAATATCTTCCAGAAAGAGTTACTATTTTTCCGAATCCAATCTTCTTCAGTTTATTTTGTAATCTTTTTATCTTTGGAATGCTCGCAGTTACAGGAGAATCTCTGCCGTCTGTTATAACATGAACATAAATATCTTTGAATTTCTCTTTTTTACATAAATCAAGCAAAGCAAATAAATGATCAATATGTGCATGAACTCCTTCTACCTGCAGTAATCCAATCAGATGTAATTTAGATTTATTCTTTTTACAATTTTTTATTGCTCTTAAAAAAGTTTTGTTTTTAAAAAAATCTTTATCTCTTATACTTTTATTTATTCTTTCAAGGCTCTGGAAAATAATTCTTCCACTGCCAATTGTTAGATGCCCTACTTCACTATTTCCTTGATATCCTTTTGGCAGGCCAACTGCTTCACCAGAAGCTTCAATAAGAATATTAGGATACTGCCTCATTAATCTATCTGTATTAGGAGTTTTTCCTTGAGCAATAGCATTTTGTTTTCTGCTAGCCCTATAACCCCATCCATCTCTTATGATTAATATTATAGGTTTTTTCTTCATCTTAAGAATGTCTAAAATTCTTTCCAGCAACCTTTGCCTTTTTTCCCAATTCTTCTTCTATCTCCATCAGTCTATTGTACTTTCCAACTCTTTCTCCTCTAGATGGTCCTACTTTTACAAATCCTGAATTTACAGCAACAGCTAAATCAATCATAGAAGTATCATTTGTTTCTCCGCCGCCCCTATGGCTTACAACAGTCATAAAACCATTCTCTCTTGCAAGCATGCATGTTTCAACTGTTTCTGTCAAAGTTCCTATCTGGTTTAATTTGATTAATATTGCATTGATTGCTTTCAGATCTATTGCTTTCTGCAGCCTTTTTGGGTTTGTTACAGTCAAATCATCTCCAATAATTGGTATTTTTCCACCTAATCTCTTCATAATCTTTGGCCAGTTATCCCAATCATCTTCATGCAAAGGATCTTCTAAAGTAACAATTGGATATTTATCAACCCACTTTTCAAAATAATCAATCATCTGCTCAGAATTCAATTTCTTTTTTTCTTTTTTTAGTTCATATTTTCCACTATTAAATATTTCAGAAGTTGCAGGATCTAATGAAATTCCAGCATCTTTTCCAGGCTTATAACCTGCTTTTTTTATTGCTTCCTGAATAAACTTTAAAGGGCTCTCATTTGTAGGCAGTCCTTCTGGAGCAAATGCTCCTTCATTTCCGACATTTACACTAAATCCTTTTTTCTTCAATACTTTCTTCAGAGTCAAATAAACTTCAATCCCGCATCTTACATTTTCTTTTACTGATTTGTTTCCTATCGGACTTATCATAAATTCCTGCAGATCAGTAGATTTATCAGCATGCTTTCCGCCTTCAATCACAACCATCATTGGATTTGGCAAAATATAATTTTTAATGCCTAATTTGAAAGTATTCCTTATATGTTTGTACAAAGGAATTCCTTTTTCATTTGCAGCAGCTCTTGCAGCAGCCAAAGATACTCCAAGAATAGCATTTGCTCCTAATCTCTTTTTATTTTCAGTTCCATCAATTTTCTTCATTAAATTATCAATTTCTTTTTGTTTATTTGCATCTTTTCCAACAAGCTTTGGAGCAATTATCTTGTTTACATTATTAACAGCCTTCAGCATGCCTTTTCCCATAAATCTTTTTCCGCCATCTAGAAGAACAAAAGCCTCATGAATACCAGCAGAAGCACCATAAGGAACAGATGCAACACCAACTGCACCAGATTTTAAAATGCATTTTACTTCAATTGAAGGGGTTGAACCTGAACTTAATATTTCTCTTGCTCTTATCTGTTTTATTTGTGTTATTATATTCACCTTTTCTTCTTAGTTGCTTTCCTCTTGACAGTCTTTTTCTTCCTAACAGCTCGTTTCTTCTTGGCAGGTTTTCTTTTCTTAACTTTTTTCTTCCTAGTTCTCTTTTTCTTAGGTTTTCCTTTTCTATATTCTTTTACAACTTTTCTTATTAAAAATCCTAATGAAATCATTAAAATTATAAACAAGACTATTGATAAAATAAATTCAAAAGTTATCATATCTATAATTCCAAATGTTTTTTCAGCCGGCATTTCGCATGTTACTTGTTCTTCTGGTTTTTCTTTTTCTGTATCACATTCATTTACATCTATACAAATTCTTGTTTGAATACTATTGATGCATTCACTCCATTCTTCACATTGCCAATTAGGCATGCATCCTCTTTCGATAGCAGCATAAGCTGCTTTGATTGTAATTAAATTTCTTATACTGACAGGAATATTGAAATATTTTTCATTAGGCCCTGGTTCAAAATAAGAAAGATCTGCGACTTTTACATCTTCAATATAAACTCCAACAACATCTCCTTCTTTATAACCTTCTTTCTCTATTGTTGATTCATCATCTACATTTAAATATAACTTTTCTTTGTATCCATATGAATTATTCTTAAGAGATGCAGTTAAAACTTCTATGCCGTTTAATCTAAAACTAATTATTGTTCCATCTGGCAAAGCAGGCTCTATTGTTCCATATACCTGTATTGGGCTGTAAAATGCTCTTCCAATAATATTTTCTTGAGACACTTTTGCTATATTAACAGCAAATACCAACACCGTTATAGCAAAAATTAATGTCAAAAGTAAACTTTTTACTTTATTAAATGGTATATCTTTTTTTTGTATCATCTTATCACCTTATTTATTAAATTTGAAGGCCATCCTTCATTCAGCAATGTTTGCCTGATTTGTTCTTTTGTATATCCTTGTTCTAATGTTTGTTTTACATAACTTTGCAGTCTCATAAATGATTGCTGATCTAATCCTCTTTGTGTTTTTTCCTGCTGTAATGAGCCATGGCTTCTTTTTATTTCATAAAAAACAAATCCAATTCCTCCTAAAATGCCTATTATAATTATTGTTATTAAAATACCTGTCCATGGAAAGCCTACTGGTGCAAGAGCTCCGACTTCCGGCTCAGGAGATGGTAAAGGTGCAGTTTCTGATGGAAGAGGTTCAGGGACTATTGGAGGAGTAATAACAGGGGAAGCAGGTGGTGCAAGCTGGCTTATTATTATCACACCATAATTTGCCTGAACACCTTCATATAAAATAGAGATATCATTTGTTCCATCATCATTTAAATCAACTTCACCTGTATCATTTACATTAAGATTCAATGTCAAAGGTGTTGAATTGATTAATAGTTCAATAATTTGATATGATAATCTTGCAACCCTAATTGTATGTTCTACTCCATCAAAAGTTAAAAATATTTTATATCCACTTCTTACATTGAATGATTGAGGTAATTCAGAAAAGCTTACAGTATAATTAATAGTTGGTATTACCATCCCTCCCCCCCTTCTAGGAATGATTTCTTCCTCTTCTTCAGGAGGAGCTGCTGGCATTGTAAGATCTATATTAACATTTCCTTCTTCCTGCAGTGTTATTGTACTGACAAAAACATCATCAACAAAAACATCTACACTATCTCCTGCTTCAGCATCCAGGAATATAACAGGATCATAACCATACTTGCCATTTTGCACTGTTCCAGAGCCAGCTTCAATCCCATCTCTTTCAAAAACAATGCTTGAACCGTCTGGTGCATCTATGTTTCCATAGATCTGCACAGTAGGTATTGCTGGCTGAGCATAAGCAAAACTAATACAAAATACAAAAATAAAAAAATAAATTATCTTTTTCATGGTACAATAGCTCCTTCTTGGATCATATAGACCCAATATCCTTTACCAGCTTCTAATACTGGATTTGCTGTTGATACTGCCGGGTCTGCTTTGCTGAATAATTTCACTAATTCTCCGCTTGTTTTATTATAGCTCCATAATGCAGAATATACATCTTCAATACTGGCAAGCGCAGTTGTCATCTCCCTGTCTTCTAATGAATATATTCCAACCAGATTCCATCCCTGCTTTAATGCAAATGATGGAGGAGGTTCTAATTCTGTTGTTTCAAACAGCACTCCTTCAACAGCCAGTTCAGCAGAATCATTCATCTTAAACCAATATCCTTTTCCCAATTCAATTGTATCTAAATTACTTGGTATTGCTGGATCAGGATGCCATACACTCCATTCTTCCTCTGGATCATATGCATAAACATCAATCACATCATCACTAATATCTGCCAACACATCTTCAATATTGTCATTTTCTAACACTAGTGGTATTGAGATTAAGTTCCATCCTGGTTCTAGCTGGATAGTAATTTGTTCAAGTTCTACATATGCTTCTCTAGCTAAATTTTGAGGGGTTAAAGCATGAATTGAAGGAATAAATGATCCGCATGATGCTCCATCCCATTCACAACCGTAATATGTTGATCCATCATCTGCAACAAATAAAATTACCCAGTCATTTAAAGCTCCTCCTGGTATAGCAGGTAAATATACCTTTTTCTCCTGATTACCATCATATGTTATATTTATCATTTGTTCAGTGGCAGATGCTCCGCTATTATCAATTTCAATAGTTATTGGTTTATTTGCCGGAATAAAATTGTTATTGTCTATCCATCTTCCTTGGTTAAAATCAGGATTTATATAACCTAAAATGTTATGCAGATGAGCATCTCCATCTTCTTCGTATGATATACTAAATTGCACTTGTAGATCATGTGGGGTTACATCTTCTATATCTCCTAATATGAGAGGTTCAATTTCATATTCTGTGAAACAAACACCACCCATACATTGTCCATCACATGTATGCAACTCACTTACACATTGATTATTTTGATCACAATACATTTCAAGAAGTTCTCCAGAATTCTCACAAAAATCTTTGATTCCTGATGGATAATTAGAGTCAATACACTCTCCTACAACTGTATAATTAATTCCACCATCACTGTCAGTACAGACAACTTCTTCAGCAACAGCACAAGGACCTTCTGTCACACTAATATCATCTAACTCCAAACTATCTCCTTCTACACAAACCTCATCTCCAGTTAAATTAAAATCTTCATAATTAGCCAGCACTAATGCAGCTCTTCTTGTATCTTCAACAGTAGTTCCTGCAGCAACTAAAGCAAGATTATCTCCATTTTGGAATAATTTGATCATAGCCTGCCCTTCTGAATAATTCCAACCTTCACAGCTGGTAAAATTATCAACAACAGAATTATTGCAAGGATTACCTACTGCAATCACATTTTGCTGGTCAACAGTTCCTATTATATCAGATGCTAATACAGCAAGCCCTGTTAGTATAAAAGAACCTGTTGGAATTTCAGCTGATTCTGTATTATAAATATCCTCAACCTCTGCTTCTGATAAAACATATCTATAGATTTTTACTTCATCTAAATTACCTTTGAAAAAAGAAGAATCATCTATATCTTTTCCAATTGTTATTGCTATATTTGAAGGAGAATAAACTATAGGACTGGTGCTTTCACTATCCTCAAGCACACCATCAACATAAACTTTAGCTGTACTTCCATCACTAGAAACAGTTATATGATGCCAATTTCCATCTGCTACAGTGCTTTCAGAATATCGACTTGTCTCATCTGTATTATGGCCTAACCACCAGTAAATACTACTAATGCTAGTTGAAGCAATCCAATATCCATAACTATCTTCATAATTACTTAAAATAGGCCCATAATCTGCTGAATCTTGCTTAACCCATAATGAAATAGTTATTTCATCAGGCTCTAAATCTTGATTGTAGGGAATATTAATATAATCTTCTTCTCCATCAAACTCCAAAGCAGAGTCGCTTACACCATCTACCCAAACAGCGCTGCCAACAATTTCTCCATCATAATCACCAGCTGAATCAGCTGCTGATGTTCCGCTTCCTTCATCAAACTTCCATTCTGCCAATAAACCAGATACACAAATATTTGATTCACAAACCTCACCAATATCACAATCATCATTTGTAAAACATTCAATTAAAGCTGATTCTGTGTTGTAAATTTCCTCAATCTCTGCTGCTGATAAATCATAACTATAGATTTTTACTTCATCAATTGTTCCATTAAATTCTTCAGCAGTAGAACCCTCATAAACATCTGCGCCTATGATATCCGCACCTGCTGGATAACAACTGCCGCTTTTTACTTCTGCACCATCAACATATATTTTTCCATTAGTTCCATTGCAGCTAGTTACAACAAGATGCCAATTGTTATCTATAACATTATCTGCAATAATTCCAGATTCATATATATTTGGTTTTCCATCATCAAATATTAAAGGGTAACTTTCAAAGTCGCCAGGATAATCATATCTTGGTGTTGTTATAATATCTTCCCAAGCATTCCAATCGCCTTTATGTTTTACCCAAGCAGACATAGTCCATTTATTAAGATTTGGAAGAGAAGATAGTGATATATAATCATCTACTCCATCAAATTCCAGAGCAGAGCCGCTTACACCTGCTGTTGTCCAAACAGGACCAATAATCTCTCCATCATAATCACCAGCTGAATCAGCTGCTGATGTTCCGCTTCCCTCATCAAACTTCCATTCTGCTAATAAATTAGGTTCTAATCCAACAGATAATTCTGTATTATAAATCTCTTCAATCTCTGCTTCTGATAAAGCATATCTGTAGATTTTTACTTCATCTATTACACCGTTGAAAGGAAGAGTTCCTCCTGTTCTTGAGCCAATTAGAGCATTAGCAGAATCATCAACATCACATGTATCTCCACATGAAAAATCAAAACTATTATCAGCAACACCATTTAAATAAACTACTCCTGTTGTACCATTGTATGTTGCACCAACATGATTCCAAATACCATTAGTTGGAGGATTATTTGACGTCAAAGATGAACCACCATTAATACTAAATGTCAATTTATAATCCTCATAAGAATTAAGTGAAAATTCATACCTATCAGTATTACTATTATACTTACTAAAAATCGTAGGAAGAGTTCCAGTAAGATTAGGCTTAATCCATGCTAAAATTGTGATTTCAGTTTCAAGATCTAAACTTCCATCTGTTGGATCTCCTAAATCAACATAATCATCTGATCCATCAAACTCCAAAGCAGAGCCGTTTACACCATACATCCAACTAGCACCAAGAATCTCTCCATCATTATCACCAGCTGAATCAGCTGCCAATGTTCCGCTTCCTTCATCAAACTTCCATTCTGCCAATAAACCAGATACACAAATATTTCCATCACAATATTCACCAGTATCACAATCTTCATTTGTAAAACATTCTAATCCAGCTGATTCTGTATTATAGATCTCTTCAACCTCTGCTTCTGATAAAGCATAGCTGTAGATTTTTATTTCATCTAATGTGCCATTGAATTCTTCGTAAGTATCACCATCACGAATATCTACACCTATAAAATCCGCACTTGTTGGATAACAGCTGCCGCTCTTTACTTCTACTCCATCTACATATACTGTTCCGTTAGTTCCATTGCAGCTAGTTGCAATAAGATGCCAACTGTTATCTATAGCATTATCTGCAGTAACTCCAGAATCATACATATCTGGCTTTCCATCATCAAATATTAAAGGATAATTTTCAAAATCAACAGGATCATCATATCTTGGTGTTGTTATAATATCTTCATAACCACCCCAAGTACCTTTATGTTTTACCCATGCTAGCATAGTCCATTCATTAAGATCTTGAAGAGAAGAAGAGATATTTATATAATCATCTACTCCATCAAACTCTAAAGCAGAACCGCTTACACCACTTATCCAAGTAGGACCAACAATTTCTCCATCATAATCACCAGCTGAGTCATATGCAATTGTTCCGCTTTCTTCATCAAACTTCCATTCTGCTACTAAATTTTGTGTAGGAATAATCTCAGCCATTAAACTGTCATTAATGATATCAGCACTTTCAAGATCTTCATTAGGAGCATCATCTCCGACAACAATCTCAGTATTTAATTGATTATCTTCTATAAATGGGAAAGGGTAGTCGCTTAAATCAACTGTCGTATCTCCATAATTATATGCTTTTCCAACTGTCCCTAATCTCGTTGTTTTTATTAAGCTGATAACTAGTATTGTGATCAATGCGATAAACATGACTGTTAAAGCAAGACTTTTCACCTCTTGTGGTATTTTTTTAGATGTTTTTTTCCTTTTTCCCATTTTATTCACCTTTTAAATTCTTTTTTATTGATTTTAATGGAGGTGCTTCTACTTTCTTCAGATAAATCCCATCTTCTAGTTCATAAACAAAGAAAGCAGCTCCCTCTTCTAAATTAAGTTTTTTCCTTATAGATTTAGGTATTACTATCTGGCCTCTTTTATCACTTTGCACTATTTTTACTGTTTTTTTCATGTTTTAAGTATACAAAAAGCACAACTAGTATATAAAGATTTCTGAAAATAAGAATAAACTAAATAACTAAATTATAGATTTTCAAATTTATATATTTTCTAAAAATCCAATAATCAGTAATTCTGATTAAACTCCAAAGAATCTGACAATATAACCAGTTATATTAGTCTCAATGTAAACAGCAATAACCAAAACAACAACAGCAATAACAAACATCATCAATCCATCTTCTATTATCTGTGTAAATCTTTTTGAAAACAGCTTCTCCCTTAAGACTGATTTGCTGACAATGCCACCAGAAATAGCTGCAATAAAATAAGCGCTTGCCTCTAATATCATATGGGGAAATACAGCTAATAATGTTAATGCAAAATAAAGAAAAGGATTCTGGCCAGTTACAGCAGCGCTTTGTTTTGCAACAATAGCAAAAACAGTTCCCCAGACAGAAGCATTCCAAGTTATGATAAAAACAGCTCCGCTTCCATAAATAAAAGAAGCTATCAGGCAAAATATAAGGACTTTGAGGTTATTAAGAAACAAAGAACTGAACACATTTTTTATTGTATATGCTTCTCCTGTCAATCCTAAAATATTAACCTGCTCTGAAAATATCCTGCTTGTAACAATTGAAGGAAGGATCAAAGAAAATATAGAAAATGTCACTAATATTCCAAGGAATAAAAACAAATAAACCTTAAATATATCATTATGGTCTTTAAACAATTCAATAATGTCAAATTTTCTTTCTCTTGCAGCCTGGTTTTCCTCTATTAACAATAATTTATTCAAAGAAGGAAGTATCAATAAAGAGGTAAATGCAATCGAGGCTAATCCAGGATTTTCAGGAAACAGCAGTAATGCAGAACCAATGCCAATAGCAGAATAAATTAATCCAATAAAAAATGCAAATCTGGATTTCTTTTCTATCCAATTAGCTGAATATATCTGTTCTAACACCATCTTTTTGTAAAACAAATAGAAATTAGATATATAAACCTTTCTAAGAATCAACTTAGTTGTGTGGAAGCTATATCTTCGTCGGGGCGGGACATAAGTATAGTTGTGTATTATTGGGGAGGAATTAAAATTCGCTACGCGAATTTTAACCTATATAGCTTATCTCTTTCTTCAATTTGCCTTTAACCTTCTTCAATGCAGTCTGCCTGGAAACTTCACTCAATTCTTCTGTTCTCTTTATCATCTCGCTCTCTATATCTTTGATTTCTTTATCCATATCTTTTATATTGATCTTTAAATTTAATTTTTTATTCAGCACTTTAAGGGTCTCTCTTGCTCCTTTGACTCCTAGATACATTGGATGCCCGAATGTTTCTGCTAAAAAAGCAATAGCAGGAATCTTTCTTTTTTCAGCTAATCCTAATAATATTCCAGAAACACCAACAATAGGCCCTACAATGCCGTGCAGTTTTTCATTAACATCTGTTCCTTTCTTATATTTGCTGACTATTTTTTTGGAATTTCCAGTGCAGTAAATCTTTGGTTTTTTAGGAACAGTCTGCAGGCCAACTCCTCCCAGAGTAATTATCTCTTTTCCTTTGAAACTATCAACTATATCCAGGATTTTCTCGCAAAATTCATAGCAGCTGACCTCGTCGATTGGCTGGACATCTCCTGCTAATAACAATAGATCATTTCCTTTAACCTTTTTATAATAAATTTCAATAGAAGGCAGTTCAACTAAGTTTTTTTCATTTACAAAAACAGAATGTGGAAATGTGTAAGAAAATAATTCATATATTTTCTCAGCTTTTAATGCATCTATTATAAAATCAACAGCAACCTTGCCTACATTTCCTATGCCTGGCAGGCCTTCTATTAATACAACATTGGTTAATTTAGGTTTTTTTCCAATCTGTTTTATTTTCCAGCCGTTCATAATAAACCCCTCTTTTCAAGTTCAGCTTTTCTTGCCTTTCTCCTGTATCCTCCATATTTATCATCAACACTATATTTAGCAGGCTTTGGATTGATTGTTTTAACACAGCATTTTTCTTTCATTGTATATGCATTGCATTTAGGGCATCTCATTATATGCTTCATTTTTTTTCTTCTTTTCTAAAACTAACTATTCCTTTTTTCTTTTCCATATATCTTGTTACTTTGTCAATGCTGTTTTCTAATATTTTCTCAGCTTCTTTATAATTAGGAGCATTTACAATAACATTATAATCTCCTGCCCCTCTATATGTTACATCAATATTTTCACCAACTGCTTTTTTCAAAGCTGCTTTTACAATATCAATGCCATCAGGATCATAAGATACTAATTTTAATACTCCTTTGATACAAACTTCAGGAGGCTTGATTCTTTCTTTGACAATCTCTGTCACTTCTTCAGCTAATTCTTCTTCAACACCTAATTTTTTTAAGCCTGTTTTTCCAATGATAATATCATTGAAACATTCATGAAGATATTCATATTTTTCAAAAACCTTGTTGCCTATTTTATCATACAGCTCTTTAACATCAATATTTAGATTTTTAGCAATTCCTTCAATTATTTTCTCAGCTTTTTGCTCTTGTTTTATCTCATTAGTCTTCTTTCTCTTCTGCCCTTCATTGACTCTTCTTAAGCTTAAGTCAATATGCTCTTTTTTCTTGTCAATTTTCAGAACTTTGCAGACAATCTTTTTCCCCTCAACAACATAATCCCTTATATTCCTGATTCTTCCAGGGCTAACTTCAGAAATATGGATCATTCCTGTTTTGTCATATTCATCCAGCTTGGCAAAAACAGAATGGCCGTGAACAGCAGTTACAGTACAGAGAACCAGCTCATCATCATCTGGAAAACCTTCTTTTTTATAGAGCATCTATTCTAAAACCTCCAAAATCCTTGATTTTATCCTGCTTTTTCCGCCGCTTGGCTCTGCCAATACCTTTCCGCAAACAAGACATTTGATATCTAAAGCAGCTTTTCCAAATATAATCTGCTCATTCTTGCATTTAGGGCATCTTACTTTTATGAATTTGCTTGATGTTTCTCTTATTTTAATCCCCTCCAATTTATGTTAAAATAAAATTAAAAACAATTGTTTATATATAAAGGTTTGTTTCTTATAATACTTATTTTCCAACTCTTTTTTGGAATTAAAATAAAACAAGAAACTTTAAATAAATCATTCAATTTGAATAAATTATGCATTCAATAAGTCTTTGCATGATTACTAAAAATGAAGAAAGATTTCTAAAACAATGTCTCGATTCTATAAAAGATATTGTAGATGAAATAATAATAGTGGATACAGGAAGTACAGATAAAACAAAAGAAGTTGCTGCTAAATTTACAAATAAAATTTATGATTTTAAATGGTGTAATGATTTTTCAGCAGCAAGGAATGAGTCATTAAAATATGCAAAAGGAGACTGGATTTTAGTGTTAGACGCAGATGAAACAATTGCTGAAAGAGACCATTCTAAAATTAAAAAAGCAATTAATTTTACAGAGATAGTTGGATTTTCATTAATTCAAAGAAATTATATGGATGAATCCCGTGAAACTGGATGGATTTCTTCCAAAGATGATGACTATATTGAAAGTAAGATAGCAGCAGGATGGGTGCCAGCAAAGCCTGTTAGACTTTTTAAAAATAATAAAAATATTTTTTATGAAGGATTAGTTCATGAATCAGTAAATAATTCTTTAATAAAATTGGGAAAGATAGCTCACTTAGATATACCCATCCATCACTATGGAAAATTGAATCAAGACAAAGTAAATAAAAAGGGCGTGTTATATGAAAAAATTGGCAAGGATAAAATCAAAAGAGAAAAAGACTTTTATTCTTATTTTGAACTTGCAAAACAGTATGTTGCTAATAGAAAATTAACTGAAGCAGTGCATAATTTAGAAAAATCAATTGAATTAAAACAAGACTATTTTGAAAGCTGGTATTTGCTAGGAAGCATTTATTTATTAATCAATGATTTAGATAACGCCTTAAGCAAATTAAAAAGAGCTCAAGCATTAAACCATGCTTTTGCTCCAATTTATGCAAACCTAGGAGTCATTTATGCAAAAAAGAAAGAATTCAAGAAAGCAGTCAAGAATTTTATTAAGGCATTAAAATTAAATCCAAAGGACGCCACAGCATATAAAAATCTCGGAATGTGTTTTGATGAGCTAGGAAATAAACAAAAGGCTTATTCTTGTTTTAAGAAAGCTATAGAATTAGACCCAAAATATAAAGAAAAGATAAAATTGTAAATCCAAGAACTATTTAAATTCAACTCTCTTTGTTCTAAAACCTTTTCTTTGAGTAGTGGTTTTATTGCATTCCTTGCAGGTATATCTTAAATCAGTTTTCTTGCTTGTCTTCTTGCCGTATCTTTTCCAGCTGCTTAAAGCTCCTTTGCTTAATTTTCCAACATTGCCGTATCCTCTGCCTTCTCCTCTTAGTTTCATTCTCTTTTTGCTGCCTTTGCTCATAGGATGAACACTGCTTGGAGTCTTTCTCTTAGCTGCACTGACCTTTTGCTCAGTATGCTTTTTACATTTAGGACAATACCTTTTGACTAGTTTAGGAAATTTCATTTTTTATATCCGCCTTATTTTATTATCAGAATTTTGTCAGTATTTAAAAGTCTTACTCTTTTTTAGCCATTTCCTCTGCTCTTTGCTTGGAAATCAATACATCAGCAATCTCAACAGGCAGGTTAGCAATATCTTCTTTCTCAAAAGGCCCATATTCCTGCAGGTCAGTCCCAACGAATTTCGGCACAGCATACAGGAATCTGATTAATTTTTGGGTTTTAGTCTCTTCATCCTCTTCTTTTGCTTCTTGATTTAATTCCTCTTTAGCATCCTTTTCTTCTTCAGTTTTTTCTATTAAAGGAATCTTACCTTCTAATATATTATACAAAACACCTTTTCTATTGTTATTCAAAACCTTAACTAGATAATCAAAAAGCTCTTTTTCTTCTTTTAACATAGCAGAAGTATCAATGATCTCTGAATTTAAAGCACCCATACTCATCCTAGACATATCTAAAGCCATATTCATGATCTTTTTCTCTCTTTTTTCATAAAATTCTTTTAGGATATTTTTGATATTTTCAAGCTGTGATTCAGCTTTTCTTCTTTCTTCAGCAGCAAATATATCATTTTTAGGAAGATTTAATGCAGCCTGCTTTTCTTTTAAGTAATCTACAACATCTGAAAAGAAGTTATTGTCAAGTTTTTGCAGCTCTTCTCTTGTTTTTTCTCTTCTTAATAATTCAAATAAAGTTTCATAAGTTATATTAATTTCCTTATTCATTTAAGCCCCCTATTCTTGCAAAACACCAGCAATATTTAAAGTTTTATATGATAAAAACATAACTTTTTTAAAATATACATCTTAAAAATCCTTATGGCAAAATTAATATTTGAAGATCTGTCATTTGAACAGGAAAAACAAAGAATAAAAGTGAATTTCCTTAATATATTCTATTTTTATCTGGATAATACTGAGCTAGAAAAGACTGCAAAATTTAACGTAAACAAAAATTCAATCAGTTTCCAGGGTATTTCAGAACAAAAAGCAAAAAACAAATTTAATCAGCTGTTAAATAAAGGATTTCAAAACCTTAAAAATAAAATAACTGGCCAAAAAACAATTTATATCCATCAAAATTCTGAAATTCCTCTGATTGGCCATAATGCATTTGGCTTAATTGATAGGAATACATCAATAATTGAAGTCAGAGCAATAACTGGATGCAATCTGGACTGTATATACTGTTCTGTTACACAAGACCTGAGACCAATTGATTTTGTTATTGAAAAAGATTATTTAGTCAAAGAATTCAAAAAACTTGTTGAATTTAAGGATATAAATGATATTGAAGCGCATATAGGGACTCAAGGCGAGCCTTTGCTCTATAAGCCATTGCCAGAATTAATAAAAGGTTTATCTGATATACAGCAAGTATCAACAATAGCATTAGATACAAATGGAACATTATTAACAAAACAAAAAGTAGATGAATTAGTTGATGCAGGATTAACTAGATTCTGTTTTTCAATAAATGCATTAAACCAAGAATTAGCTCAAAAAATAGCTGGCAGTGCTTATAACCTAAATCATATTCTTGATATTTTAAAGTATATCTCAAAAAAAGAATGTGAATTAATATTAACTCCTGTCTGGATTCCTGGAATAAATGACCAGGAAATTCCAAAACTTCTTGAATTAAGCAAAGAATTAGGATGCAATATTGGCATCCAGAACTTCTTGAATTACAGATTTGGAAAAAATCCAGTAAAACAGATGTCCTGGCAATTATTTATCAAAAAGATGAAAGAATTGGAGGAAAAATATGATAAAAAACTATTATTTGATTTTAAGCAGGATTTCAATATAAAACCAACAAAACCTCTTCCAAAGCCTTTTAAAAAAGGCCAAATCATCAAGACAAAGATATTATTGCCAGGCAGATTAAAGGATGAAAAACTGGCAGTAGAAAAACAAAGAATAATATCAATCCCTAATTGTGATGCTCAAATAGGCCAGACAGTTAAATTAAAGATAATAAGAACAAAGCACAATATCTTTTTTGCAGTTTTAATCTGATTTTCTAATGATTATATTAGATATACTAGGCTCGATTACTTCCATTTCTTGTCCACTCAGATTAAGATTTTCATAATTAGTAACAGCTAAAGTTGACATCCTTGTGTCAAAAGCAGTCATTCCAGCTAAAAACAAGGCTATTTTTCCATTGCCATATTCATATATCTTGATCCTTCCTTTTCCAACTTCAAAACCTTCCAGACAGTTTGAAGGGTATCCCATCAATTTAGCTGCAACAGAATTAATACAAGGGCCCCCTACAACAACTAAATTTTGAGCATAGATATCATCAATATCCTTATCTAACATACTTTCAATTCTTATCCCATTCTGAACTAAAGTAACTGCTACATTTATGGCTCCAGCCATATCCTCTGCTTTTGCAGCGCTTCCAATCACAATAGTTGCCCTTTTTCCTAAAAATATATCTGGAAATTCGCTTAAATCATATGCAAAAACAGTTGAAACTAATAATAATACTGCAATAATCCATATAAACCCCTTCTTTATCATCTCAATCTGTCTATTCTAACTCTATTTATAAAATTTTCTATGATTTGTTGTCTTTTAGAAGTTCAAAAGATTAAGATAAGGCCTCAATTAAATCTTTCATTCTTTCTAGAAAATCCTGCGCTATCTTTAAATCATATTCGGCAGTTTCCTTTGAGTAAACATAATGGTAATCAGCATCCTCTCTTGAAGAAATAGCCGCATTAAACTCATTAACATATTTTGATTCCAGCTTGCCATTTTTATTTAGATCCTCAAGAACAACGCCTACTGCAAAATGCCTTTTTTCTTTTAAGCCTAATTTAAATAACACAGCCCTTGCTGCATGAAAAATGCAGTAATAACTTTTGATTATTGCCCACTTATAATCTTCATCTTCAAAGGCCTTCTTGGCTTTTTCTAAATCATACTCAGCTTCAGAAAATTCCTTTTCTATCAAATCTTTGTCTGGCTTTGTTTTTGCCAAAAAATTTTTTTCCAGACACTCTTTTATATCCATAAAAATCACTTTGTAATTTTTTATTTTTTAAATTAATATCTTGTCTTTTTCTACCCTTTCATAAAATGCTTTATCCTTTTCTGCCATCGCAGACCATTGAAGCGGAGAAAAAATGCTTATGCTGATTCTTCTTTTAATCTTTTCAGAAAGAAGATTAATATCTTGGATAATATCCTCTTTTTTTGTCTTTCCAATAACAAGCAGGTCAATGTCGCTGTCTTCAGTATCCTCCCCTCTTGCTGAGCTCCCATACAAATAAATTTGTATATTCCTTTTTTTAGAAAGCTCTTTTATTTTTTCAAGCTTTAAAATATTATTCAGGGATTTAAGATGCTTTATTATGCTGTTTTCCCTGTTTAAAATATATTTTTTTGGGAATTTCTGTTTTTTAACTATCAGCTCTTTTTTTTCTAGCATATCCAGCCATTTTATTAAGGTATTTTTAGCCATTTTTAGTTTTTCTTTAAGCTCTTTCTGAGAAACTTCTGAGGTTGGGTGCTCTAAAAAAAAGAAAAATAATCTTACAAAATTCTTTTCTCCAAAAAGTTCATTTAATTGTGTCATTTTGTTTAACATTTTGGTATATTGTTCAACTATTTAAACCTTTTGGTTCAATAAGTTGAACTATTGTATATAAACTATTTCTGCTCAAATCAATCTAAATAAGATTTTTCTAAACTTGATTGGATTCTTTAAAATTATGCTTTTAATAAAATTAAAGAACAAGAAAAACAAAAAAAAAAGAAAAAAAAGTTTTTAGCTTTTTTAACTGCTTACAGCTCTAACTGTCTGTGGTGTTGCAGTTGTACCAAGTACTTCTACTTCGTCTCCACTTAAGTCATAGCTCTGATAATCTTTCAGAACTCTTGTTGCTCTTGTGGTGTCTAAAGCAGTCATACCAGCAACTACCATAGCTACATTTCCGTTCATCTCTTTTACAAGGATTCTACCAACTCCTTCTTCGAATCCATCTGCGCAGCCTGGCCATGATGTTCCAGAACCAAGTACTTTAGCTGTAGCCCTGTTTGCACATGGACCGCCAACTAATAGATAATTGTTCCTGTTCATAGCTGGGTCAACTGTTAATACATCATCGTCTGATTTAGCCAATGGTATTGTTACTTTTTGAAGCACAGCTCCACCAACAGATCCAACAATAGTTGCTCTGACTTCTCCGCTTGTAACGAATGCCTGTCCAACCAATTGTTCAGATGGCCAGTCAATCTCTACTTTATCAGGACCGCTGCTTTCATCTGTAACTGTTACTTTTGCACCGTATACAGTCATCTGAGTGCTTACATCATTGTCATCAGGGTCTGTTATCAAGCTTCCAGTAGTTATAGTATCTACATCAATAGCTATTTCATCTTCATTCTCATTTAATGTTAGATTAATCCAAGACTGGACATCGCTTTCAACCATTCCAGATGGGTCTGCTTCTGTTATTCTAACTTGAACGGTACTATTATCACCACCAGGTTGAGCTATTAGTATCAATGCATCTCCATCAGTTACTAGATATCCTTCAGTTGCTCCTCCGCTGATGCTGATATTAAAGTCATCATCTTCAGTAGCATCTGATTTGTTAACAATTGTAAATTCTTGTCCGCCTAATGTCAATGTTGCTTGACCTGTAGCTTTGTTAAAGCTTCTTTCAATTGGGTCTGAGTCACCTGCTAGGTTATCAAAATTCAATGTTGCTGTTGCACTAGATCCAGAGTTGTCAGCTCCTTTGTATTGCAATACATAGGATTTTTCTCCTTCATCAGGCACGCCAGTTCCAGTTGATAAGAAGAAAAATTGGTCCTTTTCTACTAATGTTCCTCTTGTCAATACTAATCTGTCTGTTTCTTCTCCTAACCAGATAGTATTATCATCTGCATAAGCCACTGGTATGCTAACATCTCCATCAGCAACTTCTATATTCAATTCTGCTTGTTCATCTCCTGCAGGAATAAGTTCTATGCTTTCCATTGAAGCTGAAGTCATTCCTTCATATGCAATATCCCAATTTATCATTGCTTCTGGTTCATCTACTTTTTCAGAAAGCTTTTGTCCTGGTCCAAACCAATAGTCATCATCAGCTGTATATATCAGTTTAATGCTTTCAAATAGGAATTCTCCTGAAGCATCAACACTTGCAGCAAGGTCTACTTCTACTTCATCCATTGTTTCATCTCCTACTTCCATATCTCCAAAGTCTGCTCTGTCAGATATGTTAGGATCTTGTAAAACAATTTTATCAGCTCCTAAGTAGAATTCTATCATATCAGCTGTAACTTCTCCTGCTTCTTCTTCAAGGATTTCTCTTACTCCAATATCTGTATCATCAGCTAATGTATAAGTATCTCCTTCTACCATTGAATCTGTTGTTTCTCCATTGATCTTAAACTTACAAGTTGATTCTGTTAACCCACCAATATAAGTTACTTCAACTTCATAGTCTTTGCCATCTAATGTGTAGGTCTTTACCTGGCCTTGTTCCATTGTATCCAGTAAAGCTCCACCCATCATTGTTAATTCCAATGCATAGTTGTCAGTACTTAGTTCTGTCTTTGTCATAGTATAATCAATACCAAGTATCTTTATTGTCTGGTCTTCAAAATCTTCTAGTTCTCCATCATCAACATCAGATTCTGCAGATGTTGTAAATGTCAATGTGTAGTTCAATATTTCCATGTCATCATCTAATGTCAAGAATGTACTAACTACATCTTCATCTGTGTCTTCTTCATAGCTTAAAACTACATTTCCAGAGAATCTCATTTCTTGCTCATAATCAGCATCATTCTTTGCTGTAAAAGTTCCATCAGCCAGAGCATTTAATTCATCCTCTGTGATAGTACTTTGTATACTTGATAGACTCTCTCCTAGCTCTAATAATTTAGAACTTGTTTCAGCTTTCCAGCTGTCACCTTCTATAGCAACTTCGTCTCCACCCTCTACAGTAACTCCTGTTTCAACAACAGAAATAGCTGCTACAGCATCAACAAGACCCATTATATCGCTTGGATCTGCGTTAACGCCATATACAATATCTGCGTCAAATGTTGTGTCCTTTATAAGCAACGGGCTTGGAAAATCAGCTAAATTAGCTGCCATTGCTCCCATGATTGTTGCTCCAAGCATGGTAGCACCTGTTGCTAAGGCTATAATCTTTTTTATAGCTCGCATTTGTCTAAACACCTCCACGTGGTTGTTTGTTTTTTTTTGGGCTATCCTTATTTTGGACTATCTTTCCCAGCAAAAAGCTTTTTTGTATTTAAATTTTTTGCATATCCTTAGGATATACTTCTCCCTAAAAGCTTTTACTAGTAATCTATCTAATTAATACTTTTCTTTATAAAGTTTTCGCAAACATGCTTTTATTGCCAGTTCTAGTATTATCAAATTAGTCTATAACCTATAAATTTATCATTTTAAGGCAGTTATCACTTTAAAATAGAAAATATATCATTTACCGTCGATAACTAAATATCAAAAAATACTCCAATATGTTGGTATAGAATTGTGGTTTTTTGTATACTGGTATATAGCAAAATTCAAGAAAATCACTAAAAATCACAAAATCAATAAAATTCCAATTCATTTAGTAATAATTTTGAAAATTTTAAAATAAAAATAAAGATAAATTTTTTTATTTTTACCTAATTTTAGAAGACAAGATTTACCAGATTATTTTATTCTTATAATAATAAAATTTTAATTGTTTTATTCCAATCAAGCCTGTGATACTATTTTTGAGTAGTATTTTTAAAAATTTTAAAAAAAGCAAGAAAAAATTAGAAAAAAGAAACCCTAAAAATAATCTTTAGAAAATAAATGAGGAGGTAGGGATTCGAACCCTAGTAGGCACTAAGCCAATAGGTGTCTTGCAATCACAGCTGTAAAGCTCATCACACCTGTGAAGTGACCTAAGCTTGGACTTTTTTGAAAATCTATCCCGTTTGGCCACTCCGGCACCTCCTCATAATTGAAAAAAAATAAAGAAAATTATATAAAAATCTATCTATTTTAATGGATCAATTCAGAACTTTTAACAACATTAATAGCTAAATTCTTGTAATCAACCCATCTTATCTTTTCATCATTATCCCATATTTCATATCTTATAGGTATTCCTTTATAATCCCAGAGCCAGATCTTCATAATCCCTTCTTCTGTTTCAATTTCAGCTATTACAGTTGATCTTCCATCTATCATAGTGCCTGGTTTTACATCTCCAGAAGTGATTAATTTAAGTATATCAAATGGCGTTTCTGTTATAAAATCATTAAAATCACGTGTTACAGTTACACTTGGGTCTTCACAATAGAATGTACTATCGCTCTCGCAGTAGCCAGCAACTGTTTTTTTGCTTAAATCTATATAATAAGTATCATAATAAACCCCTTCAATAAAATGAGGGTCAAATTCCTGCTTCATCTTTGTACCCATAACATAAACATCCATATTGCCTCCTTCACTTGATTGGTAGAAATATTTTAATGATTCAACTGTATTTGCCTTTTCTATCAGTTCTTTTAATTCTGTACTCATAGAAGCTTTTATAGGAATCTCTTCAATTGCTTTTGATTCTTCTTTAACAGTACTAGGGCCAGTAACTGTTTCTTTTTCATCTTCTTCAACAGGCTGTTCATCTGCACAGCTTGTTAAAAATAAGCATAATATAATGATTAAGACTAAAATTGTTTTTTTCATAATTATCCCTCCTAATACAAAGTATAATAATTATTTATCCTTTTTCCAATTATAACTTCTTAATTTAGAACTTTTGCCAAATCCGCAGCTGCTGCATTTCTTCTTCCTGATATGATAGGTTCTTTTACCGCATCTTCTGCAGTAAATCATATTCTTCTTGCCGCTCTTCTTACCTATAGAAGGAGTTCCTTTAGTCATTTTCTATTTACTCAGTTGATATTATTGTTATTGTATCTCCTCTGATGAATACACTGCCAAGCTTTCTCTTTACTTCTCCTGCTTCTCTTTCTTCAACATCTTCTAAAACAATATTTATATGTATATCAAATGCTTTTAATACACCAACATATTGCTTGTTGTTCTTCAATTCTACAATTACTCTTTTGTCTCGTGCTTTGTTTAATGCATCTAAAGGTCTTGACGCTTCAGCCATATAATACACCCCATTATCCTAAAATTAACCTTTTGTTTATAAATTTATCGAAAATAACTGCCAATAAAATGCCAAAGGTTTTTAGTAATCTTTATAAATAAATCAAGATTTTGTTTCTAAATATGGTAGTAATCCAAAGAAGATCAAAAAGAAAATCAACAGGCGGAAGATATCATAGTGTTAGAGGCAAGCGCAGATATGAGATGGGCAGACTGCCAACTCTGACAAAGATAGGAGAGACAAAAAACAAGGCAGTTAAGACAAAAGGAGGCAGTAAAAAAATCAGGCTTCTTACTTCAAAAACAGCTAATCTTCTTGACAAAAAGACAAACAAGCATATCAAAGCTGCAATTGAAACAGTTGTTGAAACTCCTGCAAACAGGCATTTTGCAAGAAGAAACATCCTGACAAAAGGAACAATCATCCAGACAGATAAAGGCAAGGCAAAAGTAACATCCAGGCCAGGCCAGGATGGAATAGTTAATGCTGTTTTAATCTCCTAGACCAGGAGATTTATATATAACTGATTTCTAATAATTTTATGGCAGAAGCAATTGATGAGATATTGACTGAATCTGAAGTCAGAAGAGTAGCTTATTCTATGCTTGCTTTAGATGGACATTGGGGAGTTATAATATCAGCAGAAGGAAAACAAAAAGGAAATCAACTTTTAGAAGAAGCACTTGATGCAGAAATAGAAAAAATAAGATCAAGGCCAGGAGTATCTGTTTTACCTGATAATTCTCTTCCTGGATATGGAATAGATGAAAAAGATTTGTATGAATGTTTTAGCAGCAGAACACAGGGAGATAAGAATTTCTATTTATTAAGGCAGATATGCAGAGGAATATTTTATGTAGAAACAGAAGGTGTTTCAGGGATTCCTCATGAAATATTGTCAGCAGAGAATACATTTGAGATTCTATCTAACTATAGGGCATTTGGAAAATTAATAAAAGATGACTGTATAAAAACCGATGACTGGAAGACAACAAGAGAAGAATTAAAAGAAATGCCTGCTGAACTTGTTGTTTCAAAGATGGTTAGTTATGGCTGCCGGTATGCAGCTATGGTTGCTATGAGGCAAAAAGGATATATAAGATTCCCAACAGAATCAGGAGATTTAATCAAAAGAATAAAACCACTAAGTAAACAGGTAAAAGATAAATTTATGCAATTATTAGATATACCTGAACCAGAAGTTCCGCAGTTAACAAAAAAAGAATATATTGAAACTATATCTGAATTTATGCATAAACTTTACAAGAGAAATACATCCAAAAAGCATAAATAGTAACTATATTTTATTTTTATTATGAACCAAATCAAGAAAATTTATTCAATTCTCTATAAAACGTTTGGGCCGCAAGGCTGGTGGCCGATGACTCCTAAAAACCAGCTTCATCCAAAACATAATGGAGTTAAGCCAAAAAATGATAGACAAAGATTTGAAATAATCATTGGAGCAATCTTGACGCAAAATACTTCTTGGAAAAATGTTGAAAAAGCAATTTTTAATTTAAACAAATCAAAATTAATTGAGATAGATAAAATAAAAAAAATTAATTTAAAAAAATTAGCTTCCTTAATAAAACCTTCTGGTTATTATAATCAAAAAGCAGAGAAATTAAAGATAGCAGCTGAATTCTTTTCAAAAAATAAATCTCCAGAAAGACAGGAATTATTAGCAGTAAAAGGAATTGGCCCTGAAACAGCTGATTCAATTTTACTTTATGCTTTTCAAAAACCTTTTTTTGTTATTGATGCATACACAAAAAGAATCTTTTCAAGAATAGGCATTTGCAAGCCAGATATAAAATATGAAGAACTACAGGACAAATTTCAAGAAAACTTAAACAAAAATATTAGAGTCTTTAATGAGTATCATGCTTTAATTGTTGAGCTGGGAAAACAATTCTGCACAAAGACACCAAAATGCAGCAATTGCCCTATTAAGAATTATTGCAAAAAGTTTTGAACAAAGTTCAAACCGTTTGGGAATTAAATTCCCAAAAGTTTATATAATCTAAAAAAACATTTTATTAAAAGAAGGTGATTAAATGGCAACTGCAACAATAATAGGATTGATATTAATAGTTATTCTGATTGTTTTGGTTATTAAATTTGTCAAAAATATTATGAAATCCATCATAATAATAATTTCTATCTTAGTAATTCTATCATTACTAGGCTCTTCTTTTGTTTATTTGGATATTAATGATTTTAAGGAAAAATTCCCAGTCCTGCCAAGCCTGTATCTTCTTGAAAAAGATGATAAGATTGTTGCAGGAATCTTTGGTGCAAAAATTTATTCTTATATTCCAGAAGAGCAGTTAAACTCATATCAACAAAATTTTGAAGAAAATAAGCTAGAAGAGATTAAAAGCAACCATTATAAGCTTTTTATTATAAATATCAATGCATTTGATTCAGTTACAGATATACAGATAGAACAGGATGGATCCTTATCAAAAGAAGAAGTAGATGATCTGCTTGATTCTTCCACTCCTATCGAAGATTTTATGGCAATCAATAATATTCCTGAACAGGACAAAGAAATATTGATGAATGATTTCAAAATAGATGATGAAGCAGAATTTAAAGCACTGTTATTTTATAGATTATTTGATGAAGCAACAGAAGATGGAACATTCTTTGTTTTAAAGGAATATAAAAAAGATAATGTTATTGTATATCCAAAATCAACTATTTTTAGGCTTGTTAAAGAATTGCCTTTGTCATTATTAAATAAGTTAATAGGAAATTTAAATGCAGGTGAATAAAAATGGCTGTTTTAGATAAACTATTTTTTTGGAGAAAAAAAGAAGAACCTTCTCCTTTCCCTGGAGAAAAGCCTCCTTTAGGTTTGCCAGGAGAAGAAGAACTTGGGTTAAAGCCGCCAGAAGAAGGATTTGAAGAACCATCTGCAGCTGGTCTTGCTCCGCCAGGCTCTTCTCCGCAATCACCAGGCCCTGCACCAAGAGCATTTAATGAACCTCCAGAAGAACCTGCTCCATCTTCAGCACCACCACCTAGATTTTCTCCTGCTCCTCAGATGATGCCTCCTCAGCCAATGTCAAAAGATTTAGAATTAATCTCAGCAAAACTAGATGTTCTTAAGGCAAGTTTAGATACTTTAAATCAAAGATTGGCTAATTTGGAAAGAATTGCCCGCGGAGAACATGAAACCTACTGATAAAAAAAAAGCAGTTCATATTTTTTTTACTGCACTGATAATCCTCATAGCAGACCAGTTGTTCAAATTTTTGGTATTAAAAACAATTCCTTTTCAATTTTCAATTCAGGTTATTCCCAATATTTTTTATTTAACATATATTAGAAATTATGGAGCAGCATTTGGCTTGTTTCAAAATGCTTCTAATCTATTGTTATGGTTTTCTGTCATTGTTGTTGGTGTTATTTTATACATATTTAATAAAATTCCAAAAGAAAATTTTCCTCAAATAATGATTGGTTTGGTTTTAGGAGGAACATTAGGAAATCTTATTGACAGAATAAGATTTGGTTATGTCATTGATTTTATTGATTTTAGAATTTGGCCTGCATTTAATGCAGCAGATACAGCAATAACAATTGGAGTTATTGGTTTGATAATCTATTTGATTAAGAAAAAATAAAAATTTATATAATTTCATTAATATCTTAATATAAATGCTAGAAAAAAGAGGATTAATCATATTTATTGCATTATTAGTTCTAATCAATATCATTTTAACATCTGCTCAGCAGACAGGCTGCTGCACTAATCCAGAGCTTCCAGTTAACATAATTTGCACTGAAACAACAGCAGAAGACTGCTGTGCAGCAGATACCAGCTGCATTGCTGAATATTTCTCTGAAGGGATTGCATGCAATACAATATTATGCACTGATCAAGGAGGATACTGTTTAGGAGAAGAACCAAAAGAACAGTATTGCGAATTCAAAAATCCCTTGGCATTATGCATAAACCAAACATCTGTTTCTCCAGGCACTGATATTCCAGCTGAATGTGAAGAAGGATGCTGTATCTGTGAAAAAGATGAAGACAAAGCATATGATAACAGAGATATATTGAAAAATCATCTGGAATGCAAAGATTTCTGTGAATTAATAGACTATAATATTTTTTTATTTGACACAGCAATAAAAAATGATGATGAATGCACAGCTTTAGTTGAAATTCCAGAAGTTCCTTCAACTGAAATTCCAGAATCAGTTTGCGGAAATAATATTTGTGAAGAAGGAGAAAATAACAGTAATTGTCCAGAAGATTGTGATGAACAAGCATGTTATCTTGAATTAGATAATGGAGATATAAAAATAGCAGAAACAATAGAAGATTGTGACAGTTATGCACTTGCTTTCAAATATGCAGATAAAAAAGATGCACTAAGATTGATATTAAAAGAAAATCCAAATTATAAATTATTAGGAAATGAAATCAATGCTCCAAAAGAAGAATATGTTGTCAAATACAATAATTTTACTGATATAGAATATCTTGATTATTCTGGAATAAAAGAAAATTGCGAATTAATTGATTTCTTTGGTGTTCCTTTATATTGTTTCAATGGTATTTATACAGATAAAATAGGAAATATTAAAAAAAATAATCTTAAATCAATCATTGCTCCGCTTACATTCTTAAAGATGTCTGGAAAAGAAGATATGTGGAATCCATTAACCGAAGAATCAATCGATCCTTTTGATTTTCTAATTAAAGAAAAAATCGAATATATTGATGGCACTAATATTTTTGCTCTTAATAGAGAAGATGAAAAAAAATTCAAAGGCAGCATTAGCAACTTAAAGATTAGAGATATCAGATGTGAACAAGAGGGTTTTAATGGTGCAGCAAATTTTCAATTCCGAAATAGCAGCCTTATTGGAAATATTGGTACAAAAATATATTCTCCTTCAGAAATAGATAGTGGGGAGCCCTATCTGCCAGAAATACTTCAAAATTATATTGATGCACATAGCGAACCAAGGTATACAGTTTTCTTTTGCAGAACAGATGGTAAAGAGAGAAAGATACATTACGCAGGAATACTTTACCATGAAGCTAATCATAAGTTATTTGGAGCTCATGTTGCTAGTTGTGAAAATGTTACTGCAGGTGATAATGGATGGAAAACTGTTTATGGTGCACATATAACCTATCTATTCCAAGCTTCAGAAAATGATTTTTTAAATTGTTCAGAAAGAAATGAATTGTATGATAAAGCAAACGCAGAATTTGAAACAAAATTATGTGATGTTGAGCATGATTATATTGCACCAGACTGTCAGATTTCTACTAGAGAACTAAGAGGAGTAGATGGTTATACTTCTCCAGAAGACTATCATACTTGGGATTGGAGGAATGTAAATGGAAGCAATTGGCTGACTCCTGTTAAAGACCAAGGACAATGCGGCTCATGTTGGGCTTTTACAGCTGCTGGAGTGATTGAATCAAGATATATCATACAAGGAGGAAATCCTAGTCTGAAGAATATTGATGTGTCTGAGCAGGATCTTGTTTCATGCAGTGGAGCAGGATCTTGTGAGGGAGGGAGCCCTCTTTGGGCGATACAGTATGCTGAAGAATGTGGTGTTCGTAGAGAATCATTTTTTCCATATTTAAGGGGATATGTACTGAAAGGGTCAGTAAAATGCAGGCTTTGCAATAAAGGGCTTGATGAAAAATATTTTGTAGAAAATTATGAATCAGCTGACAGTACAAACGAAACTGAAAATAGACAAAGGATGAAAGAATTGTTAATCCGTAAAGGGCCTTTAGCAGTCGCAGTTTGTTTCCCAAGTAACGCTGAAGTTGATAATATAACCTATGTGGCTCATTGTGAAGAAAATCCGCAGGGTTATTGTGGTATTAGGCATGCTATGATATTAGTGGGATATAATGATACTGGGCAGTATTGGGTAGTAAAAAACAGCTGGGGTTTAGGAGGTCCTGTATGGGCAGAAACTGGTTATATCAAGATAGGGTATGGTGAATGTTATATTGAAAATAATCTAATAGGAGCATATTATCCAACAGGAGTTGATGTAAAACAATGAAGAAGATAATATTAATTTTGATAATACTCATATGTATTTCACAGGTTTATGCAATGAGGAATCCTTCTGCTGTTTATTGTGCAGAAATGGGTTATGAATTTAATGTTGAAATGACAGAACAAGGAGAGATTGGAATATGTATTTTGCCTAATGATGAAAAAGTGGCTGCCTGGGATTTTTTACAGGGCAAAGCTGGCCAGGAATACAGCTATTGTACACAAGAAGGTTATGAATTAAAAACACTTAGTATGGAAAAATGTCCTGATTCATTTTGGGGAGATTGTGCAGTTTGTGTTTTAACTGATGGTACAGAGGTAGAAATTACAAAACTTATGAACTTAACTTTTCAAGAAGCAGTTTGCGGAGATGATTTTTGTGTGCCTGGTGAAGAAAATTATCAAAATTGCCCCCAGGATTGCCCTGGACCAAAATCAAATATAATAATTATAATCCTCTTATTGTTAATAACAATCACATTAATCTCTTTCATGGTATACTTCATCTCTATCAAAAGAAAAGAACAATTGTTGGAATTACAGGATTATATTATGAACACAAGAAGCAGAGGATATACTTATCCTCAGATAAAAACTGCCCTTATAAAAGATGGTTATACAGAAAAACAGATAGAAAAAGCTTTTGAGACATTAAGAAAATAATCACTTAACACATTTGCAGGGCAGATATCCTTTTTTCTTTGCATCTCCTTTATCATCAAGCCAGACTATATTTTTTTTACTGATCTTTTTTGCCCAGTCGCATCTAGGGATATGATATTTCTTTCCTGTCTCGCTTGCAACATATTTTCCAGGAATAAAATTTGTTCTGACTATCTCTTCTTCAGGTTCTTCTTTCTTAGAAAAAGATTCATTAGATATCTCCTCAGGTTCTTCTTGAGCTTCATCCATATCTTCAGTATTTTCCATGATTTTTTCTGAACTTAAATTAAACATTGCTATTAAGAATCCTGCTATCCCAACTATAACAGGAAGTATAACCTTGCTGAAACTAGCATCTATCCAAAATAGAATGCTTAGATTAATAAGATTTGCTCCAAAAAAAACAAGCAGTCCAGGCCATGTCCAGTCTTTGCTGCCTAATACCCCAATTGTTAATATTACACCAGCTAATAAAAATAAAAGAAACAATAATAATTCAAAAACAAAAAATCCTCCTGTTAAATCAAAAATAATAGAGATCAGGCTTAAAAAAAGAATAAACATAATTACAATCATTATAAAAAACATATTTCTATCTCTTTCCCCCATATCAATAATTATCCTAAACCTCTATATAAATATTTCTATTCTAGAATAGTAACAATTTGTGAATTTTAATTCGCAAATTCCCAAAAATTTGTAAACAAATTTTTGATAAAATCAGAATTCTTCAAACTCTTCAATCTTTTTCAAATAACCTTTTCTCTTTAAGAATTGAACCTGGCTTTTAGTATATTTATAGACAATATCTCCTTTGTCGTCTCCGCTTAATTCCCAAGGTTCAATAATAACAATATCTCTTTCTCTAACCCATAATGTTCTTCTTAGCCTTCCAGGAATCCTGCAGATCCTTGTTTTGCCGTCAAGACATCTGACCCTCATTCTGCTGCCGCCTAGTCTTTGTTCTATAATCCCGAAGCATTGATTGTTTCTTGGAAGCCTGATCCTAGTAATTTGCTGCTGAAGCGCTTCTTGTCTTGCCTGTTCTTCTTTCTTTTTGCTCATATTTCTACTTAGAAATCATAAAGTATATATAAGCGTTGCGTATTGAATTTATAAAACAATGAAAAAAAGAGGCCTAAAAACAAATGAATTTATAGCACCAGCTTCACTGCTAAAAAGATTTTTGTCATATTTTATAGATTTATTTATAATAAATTTTATTATCATTCTTCCATTTGAAAAAATATTAAAAAATATAATTCCTTCAAATTCTTTTTCAGAATCTTATCAATATATCCAAAATAATCCAGGAGTTGGAAATCTAATTTTCTTTCTTTCAATTATAATTGGAATTTTAATGGTTGTATATTTTACTGTTTTTGAATATCTTATGCAGCAAACACCAGGAAAGATATTGATGAAGCAATATATTATTAAAGAAACAGGCCAGCCGCTCAAATTAATAAATTATATTGTATCTAATCTAACATTTATACCAATTTTTCCTTTTATCTTGTTGTGGATTATAGATCCTATACATATGATAATATCTTCAAAAAATCAAAGATTAATGGAAAGATTTACAAGGATATTAGTTGTAGAAAAATATAGTTTTAAATAGTATTAAGTTTTATCATTTCCAGAGAAAAATGGCAAAAAAAGAGGTTCAAAAGAGAAGTAAATGGAAATCAATCATAATTATTTTAGTAACTTTATTTATAATAAGCTGGTTGTTCTCATCTGTAATATCTTCATTTTTAGGTGCAGATACAGGATTGAGAGGCAATGTTGCATTGATTCCGATAAAAGGTACAATAACGATAGAAGGCATCTCTTCATTTGGAGAAAAAGGCACCAGTTCAACTGAAGTTATTGAATATATCAAAGATGCAGATGCAAACCCTTCAATTAAAGCGATTCTTTTTGAGATAAACTCTCCTGGAGGCAGTGCTGTAGCTTCAAAAGAGATAGCAGATGCTGTTTCAAGAACAAATAAAACAACTTACGCTTTAATTAGAGAAGTAGGAGCATCAGGAGCATATTGGATAGCTTCTTCAACAGACCATATAATTGCCAATGAATTATCAATAACCGGTTCAATTGGAGTCATAGCTTCTTACATAGAATTTGCAGGATTGTTAGAAAGATATAATATGTCTTACCAAAGATTAGTAGCTGGCCAGTATAAAGATCTAGGAACTCCTTTTAAATATCTTCCTGATGATGAAAAAGAAATCTTGCAAGATAAGTTAAACAAAATCCATGACTATTTTATTGAGAGTGTAGCTGAGAATAGGGATATGCCAGTAGAAAAATTAAAGGAAATTGCCACAGGAGAATTTTATCTTGGTTCTGAAGCTCTTGAATTAGGGTTGATAGATTCATTTGGAGACAAAGAAACAGCTGTTGAATTAATCAAACAGCAGCTCAATCTGACAGAAGTCGAATTTGCAGAATATAAAAGACCAAAAACATTTATAGAATCTCTTTTAGGAGCATTTTCTGAAAATTTCTTTTTTATAGGAAAAGGGATAGGATCTGCTTTGACAGAACAAAAAACAACTAACCGATTAGAGATATTTACATAAAAGGCTTAGTAGAAAATCTCACCCTTTTGGGTCAGTGAGCGTTGAAAAGGTTCGTGAGACTGCTCAACTCTAGTGCAATATTATGCGAAGCCTGAAGGTTGCACGTAGCGAACGAGAGATTTTCTACAGGATCTACATAAAAGAAAAATTTAAATATTCTCTTTAAATAATAGACAATAAGATGTGCTTTTATAACTATAAATTTAGAAGTTTAATTCCTTCTTCAGTATTATCTTGGAGTATAGAAAAAGATACAGATAAATTGAAAACAAATCTTGATTCTATAAATGAAATATTTTCAAAAACTAATAAAATATTTGAGAACCTAAAAAAAGCTAATACAGAATTGACAAAACTTGCAGTTCAGTCAACACGGCTTAAGGAAAAACAAAAATTAAAGGATATGTATAAGGAAAAAGAGGAAATAGTATTAAAGATAAATAAGTCTATTGCATTCAATACAGCAAGACTCTTTAATAGAATAGATTTTGCTGTTAAAATCCTGGAAAAAATAGTATTTAATGCAGATGCTTTTTTATACAAAGAAAGCAAAAGATTAAATAAATTCATCACTAAAATAGAAAAATTAGATGATAAAAAACTTTCTCAGGCATTATTAAATAAAATAGAGCTGGTGAAAGAGGACATTAAGACAACAGCAAGAAGATTATATGAAATATCAAGAGCAGGAGAAGAAATTCTGGAAAAATATCCTGAAGAAAAATCAAAAAAAATAGATATATCTGAAGAAATTAAGAAATTAGAGATAGAAGCAGCTGATATGGAAAAAACTCTGAAGCATCTGGCTGTTACTGAAATTGACCATATATATACAAATGCTGAAAAATTATTAGAAGATCTAAGAAGAATTGAGCTTGATGCAGTATCAGACATGCCAAAACTTGAAATGCATTTTACAAATATTAATTCCCATCTTTATTTGTTAGATAATGAAATAAGATTATCTATTAAAAAAAGATCAAATTCTTCAAAAGAAAATTTTACAAAAATAAAGAAAAAAATAGCAGAGCATGCAAAAAATTTATTGCAGGATATAGAAATCGTAAAAAAAATAAAGTAAAAAAAGAGAATTTATCTCTTTTTCTTAGCAGCTTTCTTCTTTGAAGTTTTCTTAGCTTTCTTCTTAGCCTTCTTCTTTTTGCCGCCTCTTACCATCTTTGCACAAGAAACATCTCCTTGTTTGTCAATGAAGTATAGAAATCCTGGTTTTTTCTTAACGCCTACTTTTGATACAACTTGAATTTTTGCTTTTCCTTTTTTCTTTCCTCTTGCCATCTTTGCTCTTGCTACATTGCCTTTCTTGTCTATAAAATATAGATATCCTTTTTCTTTCTTAACACCAACTTTTGCTACTTTTGTTGCCATTTTTGTTTAACACCCCGTTTAGTTTTTTAGACGAGAATTCGTCTTGTTTCATTCTATAAAAATTTTTAAGTATTTAAATATTTCGTTTTGTTTCCGTCAATAATTCGTCCAGAAATTCACTATTTTACAATTATATATAACCTGTCATTCTTTCTTGCAGGCTTTTCTAACTTTACAGCAATTACATTTCCTTTCTTGGCTTGTTTTATTTTTTTGTGCTTGACCTCAATTGATTGTAATTTTTGCTCATAAACTCCAGTTGTAGGCCCTTGAATCATTATTTTATCTCCTATCTTCAATCTTTTTGTTTCTATTTTTACTTCAGCGACATTTATTCTACTGTAAAAATGTATTATTTTACCAATATAGACTTTTTTTGTAGTTGCTTTGCTTCCATAAATATCTGCCCAGTCATCTTTTGTGGGAGTTCCTAAGAAAAATCCTGTGCTGAATCCTCTGTTATAGACTGTTCTTAATTTTTCTAATAATCTTTTCTTGTCTGATTCCTTATTGTCAATTGCCTCTCTATAAACCTCTGTAACTGTTTTGACATATTCCGGAGATCTATTCCTCCCTTCTATCTTAAATGCATCAATTCCTGCCTTGATCAGTTTATCAATTATTGGCAAAGCACACAAATCTTTTGGGGACATCACAAAATTATTTCCTAATTTTAACTGCTTTCCCTCTTCATCCATTATAATATATTCTCTTCTGCATGGTTGCAGGCATTCTCCTCTATTTGCTGATTTCTTAAATTCAAATTGAGATATAAAACACCTTCCAGATACAGAGACACACATTGCTCCATGAATAAATACCTCTAATTCTAGATCAGGAACTTCTTTTTTTATTTTCTTTATATCACTTAAACTGCACTCTCTTGCTAAGATTATTCTTTTCACTCCTAATTTTTTGTAGAATTTAGCAGCTTCTGAATTAGATACAGAAACCTGTGTAGATAAATGTATAGGAATCTTTAATTTCAATGCTTCCTTAATAACAGACATATCCCATGCATGGATTGCATCAATCTTTACTTGCTTAACTTTCTTCAAAATACTTTTTATCTTATTAATCTCATTCTCATAAATGATCGTATTCAATGTTAAATAGGCTTTAACCTTATTTTTATGACACAACTCAACAACTTTCCTTAGTTCAGCTAATTTAAAATTCTTTGCAGCAACTCTCATGCTGAATTCTTTCAGTCCAAAATAAACAGCATCAGCTCCAGCATCAATTGCTGCTCTTAATGATACAAAATCCTGCACAGGACTTAAGAGTTCAGCCATTTTCTCACAAATTCAACTTCTTTTTTATATTCTCTAATATCTTCTGTTCCTATTTGTGATTCAAGAACTATTGGAAAATTTCCTTTTTTGATAATATTCAATGGTTTTAAATATTCTTCCTTTAACACGTGCAGAGGGATATGTAGATGATTGAAATAATTTGCACTAAGATGAGTATAAACAATTTTTTTCTTAAAAATTTTTAATAGTTTGTTTAATTCATTTGCTTCAGAAGCATGTGTTGTATCTAGTACAAGCTTGAATCCTTTTTTTAAAAATTTTTTATAATCCTTTATCTTGAATTCATGATGCATCTCCATATTTTCAATGCTATAATTATAATTTTTCATATCAAAAACTCTAAAGTCTTCAATTTGCTGAGGATGAATATTAATATTAACAGCATTCATCTTATCATAAATTTCATGAAGTTTTTTCAATATCCTTTTGCTTCTTTTATTATTTGAAAAAAATAATATTTCTTTGTCTAAATGAAAAGGAGCGTGGATTGTATTGAATTTAAGATTTTTTAAAATTTTAATAGAACTTTTTTTTAATCTAAATGTTAGTAAATCAAGAGCATCTCCTATCAAAAATTCAATTCCATCAATATCTAGTTTAGAAGCCTGTCTTATATACCTATTAACATCTTCACGTTCATGGGGATTCCAGAAACATCCTTTTGATATGCAGATTAATCTCTTCATTCTTCTTCTTTTCTTAATTCTTGAAGTACGCTTCCTTCATCATCTAAGATCTCTTCATTATCTTTTTTAAAAGGATCATTATCTTGATTTTGTAAATATTTAGGAATTTTGATTTCAATCCATTTCTCATATTTTTTGAATCTATTTGTAAATCTTTTCCACCAAGTCATAATTTATAACACCCTTTTTTCCATCAGCAAATCTAGGACATGCTGTATTAACCCAGCATTCAATAAATGGAAAGTTTTCAAATTCAGCAGGATTGATAGTGTCTGTTAAGAATATATGGCAACTTTTATCTTTTAATCTCTTTTTAAATTCCAAGGCTTTTTTTAATTTGTTTTGCCCAGGTTTTGTTGAAACAATAACTCCTATTTCTTTTGAAGACAAAAATTTTAGTAAAGCTCCTTTTTGTTGTCTTTTAATCTTTTCAATTTCATCTTTTTCTAATAATTTTGCTTCATTTGTCAAAGGATTTGCCATTATTACTTTTTTATCAGTTTCTAGATGAACTTCAATTGGATGAAATCTTCCGCTTCCAACATATAAAAAAGCATCAACTTTATCTTTAATCTTTCTGGCAGAACTCGCATCACAGCCTAATATCTGCCCTCCAATCTCTGCTTTGATTTGATTTTTCTCAAGAATTTCTTTGACTTCCTTTAACTTATGTTTGTGTTGTGCAGTTGTCACAATACCAACCTTCTTAGGCAATAATTTTATAGCTTTTTCTACTGCTTTCTTAACATCTGCAGTACTTTTTGCTTCAATAAACATCACCCTCATATACAAAAAAAGAAAGAAAAAAGCCTTTTTAAGGCTTTGGTTTTTTATTCTACCAAGACCTGGTCATATTTTGGTTCTGGCATCACTTTAATGTCCTGCTGTACAATTGTTCTTGTACATTCTTCAACTATCTTGTTGTATGTTTCAACTAATTTTGAAACAGGGACATACTCTTTTCCATCTCTTTGTCTTGTAAATCCTTCTTCTGGTTCATCAATCATATTGATGATGAATTTTGCAGCTTCTCCATATTTAACATCTTTTTTAGGAGCAGTCACAACCATAAAGATATAATCTCCAACCTCAAACAAATCATATTGAGTTTCTGCAGGTATATTATCTTTACTGTAACCAGTTGTTTCTTTTAGAGATTTTTTGAATGGATTAACAACATTCTTTCCTAATAACTTCAATTGTTCTTTTGCAATTCTATAGGTTTTTGCATTTTCTCCTGTTACTTCTCCATAAGTTCCAGGTTCTAGATCTAACATTCTGCTTAGATCTGGCTCTTTCCTCATCTCAGAATAACTTATGCTTGTTCTTGAGCCTTTGTTTGCAAATTCTTCTTCCAATCCTTCTATCTTTGCTGTTAAATCATCTAACAGAAGATATGCTTCTCCATCAATTGTTCTTACTCCCTCTCTTCTCATTCCTTCTTCATTTAATCCCTGTATATCTGTTAGATATTGCCCGATCCTTTCTCCTATTGCCTGATAACTAGGATTGCTTGTAGGAGTTTGTTTTACCTTGAACTCAATGCTTCCTCTTTTTAGTCTTTTTTCTCTTGTTTTTTTAGGTATCTTTCCATCAAATCCTAATTCTTCCTTCAATGCATCTTCAAATTCACTAACAACTCCTTTTAATACAGGCACACTATATCTTTCTGCTGTATAGAACAGCTGAGCATTTTCTCTTGTTAGTGTGCTGCATTCTACATCTTCTGGTACTATTGCCACCCTTAAACTTTTTATTCTTTTTATTTCCATTTTTACCTACCTCCAATTAAAATATTTAGAAACAAATTTGCGAGCACTAACCAAAAACAATCCGCTCAAATCATCTTTTTATCTTTCAATGCCGCGCAGTTTATGCAGAGAGAATCTTTATCTCCGATGTTCACTCTCCCACAAACAGGGCATTTTTTCATTTTATAGGTTATATAGTGAAAGTTTGATATAAATAATATTCCTCCTAAAAAGGAGGAAAACTTTATATAGGAGTAAATCTTACTTTACTGTATGAATGTAAAAATATTAGAAAATATGGGATTAACAAAGAATGAAGTAAAGGTTTACCTAGCTCTGCTGGAATTAGGTACAACCACAACAGGGCCTTTAGCAAAAAAATCAGAGCTTCATACTTCTAGAATATACGAATCTCTGACTAAATTAATAGAAAAAGGATTAGTAAGCTTTGTTATTAAAGCAAACAGAAAACACTATTCTGCAGCTAATCCAGACATAATCTTAGATATTTTAGAAAAGGAAAAAAGAGACATTGTATCTATACTGCCTGAATTAAAATTAATGCATAAACATAAGCCAGGTGAAGAAAAAGTTACAATGTTTGAAGGATACAAAGGAGTAAAATCAGTCTATGATAATATTGTAAGAACATTAAATAAAGGAGATGAAATCCTTGTTTTCGGAGCAAGAGGAGCAGACGAATCATTTATGTCAAATACATTCTTCATAGAATATACAAAAAGAAGAGTTGCAAAAGGCATAAAGATGAAGATGATATTTAATGCAGATGCCAGAGAAACAGGCAAATATTATTCTAAACTCCAAAATACTGAAGTTAAATATATGCCTAAAAACATGAAAACACCAGCAGCAGTAGATATCTATGGAAATAATGTAGGAACTTTAATCCTAAAACCAAAACCAATGGTTTTCTTAATAACCTCAAAAGAAGTTGCTGATTCTTACAAAGAATTTTTTAAATTGTTTTGGAGGATTTGTAAAAAATAATAAAAAGAAAATAATCTATTGATATCTCTGAGCAACTAATTCTCCAATCTGTACAGCATTTAATGCAGCTCCTTTATCAATTTGATCTCCGCAGACAAAGAAACTTAATCCTTTATCTCCAAATGCTAAATCTCTTCTTATTCTTCCAACTTCAACATCATATTTTCCAGTTGCTGTCAAAGGCATTGGATAAACATTTCTGCCAGGATCATCTCTGACTTCAATTCCAGATGTTTTTCCAAATATTTCTACAACTCTTTCCAAATCAATAATCTTCTCAGTCTCAACTGTAATGCTTTCAGCATGAGCCCTGTCTGTAGGTATTCTCACAGCAGTGCAGGAAATCAATATCTTTTCATCCCCAAATATTTTTCTTGTTTCCCAAACAACTTTCATTTCTTCTTTAGTATATCCATTAGGCTGAAATTCATCAATATGAGGAATAACATTGAATGCTAAAGGATATTGAAATTCTTTGCAGAAAAGCTCTTCTCCATCAAGATACAATTCAGCTTGTTCCTTAAGCTCATTCCTGGCAGCTTTTCCAGCTCCGCTTGCAGCTTGATATGTAGAAATTACAACTCTTTTTAATCCAAAATTCTGATAAATCTGCCATAAAGGTATTGTAGCAATAGCTGTTGTGCAGTTTGGATTTGCTATTAATCTGGAATCACCGATAGCCTGAGGATTTATCTCTGGGATTACTAATGGAACTTCTTTATCATATCTAAAAGTAGATGAATTATCAATTATATAACATCCTGCCTCAACAGCTTTTGGTGCATTTTCTTTTGGCCATTTTTTTCCTATTGCAAAAAAAGCTAATTCTAATTCAGAATAATCAGCTGTATTTGCATCTTCAACAATCTTTTCTCCAAAAGGAGTATTAACCCTGGTTCCAGCAGACTGTCCTGCATAAACTCTCAAATTTTTAACAGGAAATCTTCTATCATAAAGGACTTTCAGCAGTTCCTGCCCAACCATCCCAGTTGCTCCGAATACTCCAACATTTAATTTTTTCATACAAGCACCTCCTCATGTAAAATAATAGTTCCTCCTTTGCCGATTTCAGTTTCACAATGCTGAATTCTGAACCTGTTTCCATTCATGCTGGATAAGCATCTTTCATCAAGAACCTTTCCGCAGCCTTTTGCCAGCAATTCAGCTGAATTTATCTCTTGAATTAATCTTGCTCTATCTGTTCCAAAGTTTTCATAAACTCCATCTACATCTTTAAGATAAACAACTTCTTTTACTCTTGGATCCAATAACCCAATTAAAGCAGCAACATAATCAGAAGCATTTCTTCCTAACAATACTTTTTCTTTATGATGGTTCTGGGCCCCGAAACCAGGTACTAAAATAATTCTGCTTTCTAAACCATCTAATGTAGTTTTATCACAAGCTCCAAAATCTACGTCAGCATGCAGATATCTTCCATTAGCAGTTATAGGAAAATTAACTCCTTGAATCAATAATTCAGGATAAATTCCCAGCTTTCTTAACTCTCTTTCAAATCTTTTTATAGAATCAATCTCCCCGCTCAATAGATGGCTTGCAACATAATGACGATCAAATCTTTCAATATCTTTTGGATTGCTGTAATCTCCTTGTTTCAATAATCTTCTAAGTGATTCTCTCTCCTCTGGTGTTCTGCATAATTCTCCTGCTAACTCATCTGTATGCCCTTTTCTTGCAGACGAAACAACATAAACTCTTTCTTTATCCTTACTGAATTCAGCGATTCTCTTTGCTTGGTAAGCATAAGCTTCATCGCTTTTAAGAACACTTCCGCCTATTTTAAGCACATACTGTTCTCTATCCGGGTTATTATCAGCTGAACTCATTTTCTTAGAAATGATTTAAAGAAAAAATGAGAAGCTTACTGCTTCATCATTGTTTTAGTCATACCTTTAGTAGAATCAGTTCCTATATCCATCTTTTGACTAAAACAATTCATTTTAAAACAAAAAACAATGCTTTTATTTAAACTTTTTCCTTTATTCTATGATATTTTGAAATGCAAAATCCTAAATCCTTCATAGAATAGCTTAATAATGTCCTCATAACCTTTTCTTCTATTTTAGGAAGCTTGACAAGAGGCAGCCTAACATTAGTGTCAAACATATGGGCAAGAGGTATTGGATTCTTTGCGCAAAATACAGCTTTAACTAGTGGATTGATAAATTCCTGCATTCTAGCTGCTTCTTCATATCTTCCTTCTAACGCTGTTTTTGCCATCTTTGAAAAATAAACAGGAGCAGCATTAGAAGTTGCTGAGATTACTCCAAATCCTCCCATCTCTACAATTTTAGCAACCAAATCATCTTCTCCTGACATTACCCTAAATTGATTAGGATCTGTTCCTTCAATTATCTTTGTAACTTGCTCTAAATTTCCAGAAGCTTCCTTAACACCAATTATCTTTGGATGTTCAGCCAATTCAATTGCAGTTTCAGCTTCAATATTTGATTTTGTTCTTCCAGGAACATTATACAAAATAATATTGCTGTCAGGACGGATAGCATTAGCAACAGTTCTATAATGTGCCAATAAACCTTCTTGAGGAGGATTATTATAATAACCAGTTACATGTAAAAATGTTGTTGCACCTATTCTTTTTTCTATCTCTATTGATAATTCTATAGCCTCTCTTGTATTGTTAGAACCAGCACTGACCATAACTCTTGTTCTTCCTCCAACATAATTAAATATATGTTCTGCTAATCCAACATGTTCTTCAGGACTTAATGTTGCACTCTGTGCAGTTGTTCCGCAGGCCAGAATACCAGCTCCTGCTGCAATTTGATCGTCTGTTAGCATATCTAATTTATTATAATCAATTCTTCCTCTTTCATCCATAGTTGTAATTAAAGCTGTATAATTTCCTTGTAATTCTTCTGCTTGAATAGCTTGATTTTTCATATAGCTCCCTCCATTTTATACAAGAAACAGTAAGCTTTATAAAAACATAATGTTATTATACTAACAAAAATTCAGAAAAGATGAATTTTTGAAATTAAAAATTAAAATTTTTAATTAACAAAATGGTAACTATAAGTCATTTAGTAAAAGATATTATCCAGAAAAAGCCGATAATACAAGAGGCGATTATACAAGATATTGCAAGCTTTGCATTATTAGCAGAGAACTTGCAGCCAGAGATAGAGAAAGAACTAGGAAAAAAAGTAAAACTTCCTGCAATAGTGATGGCATTAAGAAGGCATGCAGAAGAATTAAAATCAAAGCACAAGCCAATTAAATTTGATTTCTCATCTGAAATAATTATGAAAACAAATCTTTGTGATATTGCAGTCCAAAAATCAACAAATGCATTGTTAAAACTAAAACAATTACAATCATTAGTAAGCTATGAAAAAGGAGACATATTGAATATGATTCATGGAACAACAGAAATATCAATAATCACAAATCAAAAATATAAAGATAAAATCCTTAAGTTGTTAAAGGGTGAAAAAATTATTAATATTGAAGAGGATCTAGTTTCATTATCTTTAAGATTCTCAAAAGAATTCTTTTATACTCCGGGAGTTATTTCAAGCATAATAAGAAAACTATCTTGGGAAGGAGTAAATATCTTTGAAATAATATCTACATTTACAGAATTAACAATTATAACAGGAAAAAAAGATGCAGTAAAAGGATATAATGCCTTAGAAAGCATGATGGAAAGATAACTTATAGAAACATTTTTATACAAAGGAATAAGCCTTAAAAAAATGGTAGCAGGCTTGTTAGACACAATAAATCAAGTTGGAATGTTAATATTTGGTGTAACTGCAATTGTACTGGTTTCACACAAAAATAAATGGGGCTTTGTTGTAGGTTTGTTGTCGCAGCCTTTCTTTTTTCTTACATCATATCTAAATAAGCAGTGGGGCCTTTTTGTCCTGTCTTTTGCATACACAATAAGCTGGATATATGGAATATATATGTGGTTTTATAGGCACAAAAAAAGATAAGAGTATATCTTTATTTCAACACCTTTTTATCTAACCTCTTTTTTTAATGTTCTTATGGATGATCAAGAAAAAGCAGATGCATGGAATCAAAGAAATAAAGGCCAAGGAGAGCCATATAAAAGACATATTACTGATCCTTTAATCATCGAATTAGCAGAACCCTATGGAAAAGTTGTTCTTGAACAAGGATGTGGAAACGGGCATTTAGCCAAAAAACTGGCAGAAAAACGTCCTAAAAAAATAATTTTATTAGATTTATATGAAACTAATTTAGAGTATGCAAGAAGAAATTTAGCAGATGTTGCTTGTGAATTAGAATTTGTACAGGCAGATTTAAACCGATCATTAAGTTTAGATTCATCTTCTGTAGATATTGTAACATCAAGCATGACTCTGCCGGAAATAGAAAATCCAAAAACAGCAATTCAGGAGACATTTAGAGTATTAAGACCAGGAGGAACTTATATTTTATTAGTAACACATCCAGCTTATGCTTTAAAAAAATATTTAGAAGAAAAATTAACAGGAGAACCTCCAAAAAAGATAGTTCCTTCAAGAGATTATTTTGACAGATGCAAAAGTGTATTCTGTTTTACTAATAGAGATAAAGAAAAGATTAAAGCTCCCCATTATAACAGAACAATTCAGGATTATACAGATGCATTATTGGAAGCAGGATTCAAGATAGAAAGGCCGCTTGAACCAGAAATAACAAAAGAATTGTTAGAAGAAGCACCTAGATTTGAAGAAGAAATAGACTGTCCAATATCTTTATTATTAAAACTAAGAAAACTTTAAACCTTATCTAGAAGCATCAGCTTGTCTTTCTAATTCTAATTTCTTAGAAATAGCCATAGAACTCTGGCTTAGATTATAAGCATTGATAATCTCATCAGCAAGGCATTCTTCAATTGCTTTCTTGGAATTAAATGCTTTTTGATAAGCGCCTTGAGTGAAATATCTTAAAGCAATATCTATCCTTCTTTGTGGAGCGCATTCAACTGCTTTTGGATAACGGGCTCCTCCATACTCAATTGTGATAATCTCTTCTCTAGGTGCTGCATTCTCTAAAGCAGCAACAAAAATCTTTATTGGATTCTCTTTTGTTCTTCTTTCAATTATAGAAAAAGTTTTATTAACAATTTCATAAGCAGTAGAAGCCTTTCCAGTTATATGAGAACTTGTCTTAAAGTGTTTTTTGGATTTATGCCCTGGGATCATTACTTTATTTATCAGCCTCTCAACAATGAAAACCTTTGATTTATGGAATCTATTTCCAGCATATCTTGCTCCTGTTCTTGGAACAATCTTAGGCTCCATATTGATATAATCAATAAGACCTTTATCTGAAACTTTAATACTTTCTGCATCCCATTTATTAAATACTTTTATCATTTGTTAAAAATTATTTTATTTTCTAGCTTTCTCAATCTTTCCTTTTAATAAAGCATCCAAACTTTGATCATTAACCTTGATAACACACCATCTGACTCCTGGAATATCTCCTTTTGCCCTGCCCATCTTTCCGCCAATGCATTCAACAACGACTTCATCGTGTTCATCTATTAATTTAGTAGCGCCGTCTCCAGGACAAAAAGCAGTAATCTGCCTGCCATTTTTAATAAGCTGTATTCTTACACATTTTCTCATGGCAGAATTAGGCTGTTTTGCTTCTAACTGAACTTTCTCTAACACAATCCCTTTTGCTTGTGAAGAGCCGATTAATGGGTCTGATTTTTTCTTTAGATCAAGAGCTTTTCTTATGTATTTTCTAAAATGCCATCTACTTTTTTTTCTTCTTTTCTTCAGTTTTCTGCAATTTCCTAATCCTCTTGCTTTCTTTCCCATTTTGTTCTACTCTAAAAATTAGTGATTTGTTTAAAAATGTTTCGAAATAATAGATGTATTTCGAAACTTCAAAAATCTCAAAGAGATTTTTGTAATTTGCGAAATTTTTAATTTTGCAAATTTAAAATTCCAAAGGAATTTTATAAGTTACGGTTAAATTACCCTTATATCCTTGATGTCAAAATATCTTCTAACAATATCCTTAGTTGCATTTAAATTAACAGCTCCTCTTCCAATCAAATATCCTCTTGTTTCTGAATCAGGAGGAGTTATTGTAACAATTTTATCCTCTTCAGCAATATCTTTGACTTTTGAAGGATAAACAATATTTTGAATAAACTGCAGTAAACTACCATTGAATTCAATAATCCTTAATTTTTTCTTAAGCATATTTTCCAGTCTTCTAATATTACTTCCTCCTTTTCCTAAAGCTTTGCCGATGTTTCCTTCTTTAACAATAAATACTAATTTTTCTCCTAATTCAAAACAATCCTTAACTTCAGCCCTGGTGATGCTCTCAAATAGAGATATAAATTTCATTAAATTGACATCATACTTGATCTTAATCATTTTGTAAAAGAAAGTACAGAAATAGGAAATGGTTTTTTGCAGATTGTTCCTAACTCTACACTTGGCTGTTTAAGTTTAACAACTTTAACCTTTCCTAATTTGCTATAATATTCAATGTCTTCTTTAACATCTTCAGGGCAGTTTAATGTCAAGAAAATTTTAGAAACTTTTCCTAATTTCAAAGCTTTCATAGTCCTTAAAGTGCCAATAATAATCTTTTTTTCCTTAACTGCCTTTTTAATATCCTCTATATCTCCCATTATTTCACCTTTGTAATCAGTCCAGGCAATCCTGTTCCAATAGGAACAGGCTGATTCAGCATAACATTTTCAACAACAGAGTTAAGTTTATCAATTTCTCCAACTAAAGCTGCATTTATTACATGTTTGATAGGAGTTTCGAAGCTTGCTCTTGCAAGTACAGAAGCCTTTTCACTGACAATACCATACCTGGTTATTCCGCTTATTTCTCCACTTGTGCACATTGTATCTGCAACCAGCATTATATGCCTTACATCAACATTTAATCCCTGGGCTTCAATAACTTTGAAGACTTCATTTATTATTGCTTGTCTTGCAGCTTCTACGCCCAATATATTTCCTATTTCAAATATATCATTTGTGACTGTTCTTGAACTATCAACCTCACTCAAAGAAAGGACATCAGCTAAGTTGCTTCCAGCTGTGATTATAATAAATTCATCTCCTCTTTTTACAGGCAGAACTTGTTTTATTCCCTTTATTCCTTTTATATAGACTTCTTTTATCTTATCCTTTACCTTGTATATATCTCCTGCATTTTCTTTTCCCTTTGCTTTTAAAATAAGCCCGTTTTCAGTCTTTTTAATTAAAATTCCTTTTAATGATTTTTTCAAAGCGCTTATTACTATAAGAGGAGTAATCCCAATGTCCTTCATTTTTTGTTTGTCAAATATTAATTCAATTTTTGCTTCTGCCATATTTATCAAAAGCTCAATTATTATTTCTTTTAATGTGGTTTCTTTGATGGTTAAAGCCATCCTTCTTATGTCCTTGCCTTGGCTGTATGGTTTTTTCAAGAAAATTTCCATCATTGGTGTTGAAATATTTTTTCTGCCGTCTAATATTTCTATTATTCTTGGCAGTCCAACAGTAATATTCATTTCAGCAACTCCAGCAAAATGGAATGTATTTAATGTCATCTGTGTTCCAGGTTCTCCAATTGATTCAGCTGATACTAAACCTACACATTCTCCAGCATCAATATGGGCTTTTTTGTATTCTTCATAAGTCTTTTCTAAAATCTTATTAACTCTAGTTTCAGCTATATCTTTTGTTTTTCCTTTTATCTCTTCAATTATACTAATAGGCAATTTATCCTTATATTTTGCAAATTCTTTAACCATTATTAAGCACCTGTTATGATCCTATCAACATTAATTTTTCCATTTTCACTCTTGCTGACATCTACACCATCTTCACCATAGTTAAACTGAATAATCTTTCCGCTTGCATCTCTTACTGTTCCATCATACTCAACTTTTAAATCCTGCATGGCATTAGCTAATCTTCTGTAAAGATAACCAGATTTAGGAGTACGCAAAGCAGTATCCATTAATGAGTCTCTTCCAGTTATTGCTCCAAAGAAAAATTCATATGGATTCATTCCTGTTTTGAATCCAGAACCAATAAATCCATGTGATTCCGGGCTTAGGTCTCCTTTTCTAAAATGTGATAAAGTTCTTCCATTATATCCTTTTTCAATTCTCTTTCCTCTTAAAGCCTGCTGGCCTATAAGAGCAGCCATCTGAGCTATGTTTAGATTATTTCCTCTTGCTCCAGATTCAGCCATAATCAATGAATGTGTTCTTTTTATAGAATATTCCATAACAACCTTTCCTGTTTCGTTTCTAATTCTATTTAAAATTTCAAGTATTTTTAATTCAAGTGTTTCTTTTGCACTTCTGCCTGGAAATACTTCCAAATTGCCTTGGTGATATAGATTTATCAAAGCATTTACATCATCATCAGCTTTTGTTATTAATTCTTTTATCCTGATTTTAGCATTTTCAGGAAGGTCAGAATCAGAAAGTGAGGTAGTAAATCCTCGTTTTAAAAGCACCTTGATTCCTAATCTGAAAATTTTTCCAAGAATTTCTATTGTCTTTTTTTCTCCATACCTTTTATGTATGCTTCTCAGCATTAATCCAGCTTCTCCGCCTATTGTGCTTTTATCTATTACTCCCTGGACAAGTTTTCCATCTTTGATTATAATCTCATCTTTTCCGTCTTTATCTTTTGCTTTTGATTTTCCTCTAAAATTAAAATTATCAGGCAAGATAACAGAAAAAATTTCTTTACCATCAACTTTTGCTTTATTCGGTAATTTTGAAAAGTCACTTATTCCTATTTTATAAAGAAGATCAACTGCTTCTTCTCTGCTTAATTCAGTCTCTTTTGTTAATAAATAATTGCCGCTTATTGCATCTTGTATGCTTCCAATAATGCTTAATCCATATCTTGGAGAAATCAATTGTGTCTGAACCTGCATTAATTGTTCTGCTTCTGCCCTGGCTTCTTCTGTCTGAGGAATATGAAGATTCATCTCATCTCCGTCAAAGTCTGCGTTGTAAGGAGCGCATACAGCTGGATTCAATCTAAATGTTTTTCCTGGCAGTACTTTGATTCTATGGCACATCATTGACATTCTGTGCAGCGAAGGCTGTCTGTTAAATATGGCTATATCTCCATCCATCAGATGCCTTTCAACAGCATAACCTACTTTAATTTCTTCCAGCAAGGCTTCTTTTGTTTCATCTGTTATCTTTTTCTTTTTTCCATCTGGTCTTACAATATAATTTACACCAGGATATTTAACAGGGCCCCTTTCAATAAATTTTCTTAGATACATATAATTCCATTCATTGATTATTTCAGGGACAGTCAGTTTCATTGCAACGCTTTTCGGAATTCCAACCTCATCTAAATCAAGCATTGGATCAGGAGAAATAACAGTTCTGCTGGAAAAATTTGTTCTCTTTCCAGCTAAATTATGCCTGATTCTTCCTTCTTTGCTTTTTATCCTTTCAGTGATAGTTTTTAATGGCTGCCCGCTTCTATGCCTTGCAGGAGGCAGTTGAGCTACATTATTGTCAAAGAAGGTAGTTACATGATATTGCAACAAATCCCACAAGTCCTCAATAATTATTTCAGGAGCTCCTGCATTTATATTCTCAAACAACCTTTGATTTATCCTTACAATATCTCCTAATTTATGGGTTAAGTCATCTTCTGATCTCTCGCCAGTTTCTAAAGTAATAGAAGGCCTCATAGTAACAGGAGGTATTGGCAGTACAGTTAAAACCATCCATTCAGGCCTTACTGATTTAGGATTTAATCCAAATATCTCTAAATCATCATCTGGTATTTTTTCCAGCCTTGTCCTGGCTTCAATAGGGCTTATCTTCTTTTCATTTTCAATAAAAGTTGTTGGTTTCTCCAATGTTATCTTTTGTTGTCTGGCTTTGCAGTAAGGGCATTTACTGATTGTTCTTAGTTTAGATAAAATATCTTTTATTGCCCCTCTTCTTGCTTCTAATCCTGCCTCTTCTTCTACTTTCTCCAGCTGATTCTTATATTTTTCAATCTTGTTTTGAGGGATTAAAATTCTTCCGCATTCTTTACAGGTGCTCCTCAACAAGTCAAACACAATATTCACAAAACTTATATGTATTATCGGCCTTGCTAATTCTATATAACCAAAATGGCCGTTGCATTCCTTTAGTTTGCTTCTGCATGTCTTGCATCTTAAACCAGGGTCAATAACTCCTAATCTTATATCCATTAATCCTCCGTCAACTGGGTAGCCTTCTTTATCATAAAGTTCAGGAGTGACAATCTTTGCAGAAGCCATGTTTTTAATATGCTGCGGGCTAAAGACTGAAAAAACAACACTGTCTACCTTTTTGTAGATATAATTTTGAGATATAATTATTTCTTCTCTTTCAGCAGGTTCTTCCTTTGATTTTTCTTTTGGTGTTTCTTCTTTTTCTGCCATTTTCTTTAGTATTTATTTTTTAATTTCAAAGCTGGATAAACACATAATGATTTAAATTCATCTAATACAAGTTTGAATGCATAACTAACTTCAATGTTGCTGACTTCTACATCTCCGCATATAGGACAGAAACTTTTGTTTTGTTTTTCATCATATATTGCAATTAATCCACATTTTTCACATACTGGAACAACTGTCCTGTCAGAATCAAATCTTTCTTTTAGCAGTAATGAAGCGCCGTGTGCAACAAAAGTGTCCTTTTCCATCTCTCCTAATCTTAATCCTCCTTCTTTTGCTCTTCCTTCTGTAGGCTGTCTTGTAAGCAATTGTATTGGACCGCGAGCTCTTGCATGCATTTTGTTTGCAACCATATGCTTTAACTTTAGGTAATACATATCTCCAACATAAATTTTGGCCTTGAATTCTTCTCCTGTTTGTCCGTTGTAAAGGGTTTCAAAGCCGTCTTCCCTGAATCCCATTGATAATAATTCTTTTCTTAATACTTCTTCTGGTTCAGAGCTGAATGTTGTTCCATCAATATATCTTCCGCTCAATGCACCTGTTTTTCCAGCTATTAACTCAACCATATGAGATATAGTCATTCTAGAAGGAACAGAATGAGGTGAGAATATTAAGTCAGGAACAATCCCATTAATTGAGAAAGGCATATCTCCTTCTGGCACTATTAATCCAACAACTCCTTTTTGTCCGTGTCTTGAAGTAAATTTATCGCCAATCTCTGGAATTCTTTGGTCTCTGATTCTTACTTGTACAAGTTTATTGCCTTCTGCATTTTCAGTTATTGAAACAAAATCAATAACTCCTTGTTCACCATGAGCAATTGATACTGAACTTTCTCTTCTGGTTGCAGCAGCTAGATTGTACTCATCTAAGCTGCTTAAGAATCTAGGCGGGCTTGTTTTCCCTATTACAACGTCTCCTTCAGCAATCTTAGCTTCAGGATAAATAATACCATCTTTTTCTAGATATCTATAATCCCTTTCGCTTTTATATCCTTTGACTTCTTTATCAGGAATACTAATCTCATCAACCAACCCTCCGCTGTACCTTAATTCTTCAGCGATGCTTGGCCTGTAATAAGTGCTTCTTCCAAATCCTCTATCAATACTTCCTTTGTTTAAAATAATTGAGTCTTCCATATTATATCCTTCATAACTCATTACAGCCACCACAATGTTTTGTCCTGATGGATGCAGACTATCACTATAGATATTATGCATCAAAGTCCTTACAATAGGAATCTGTGGTGTATGCAGTAAATTAACATCCATATCCATCCTTACCAAGAAATTTGCAGCATAAAAGCCAAGAGCCTGTTTTTGATTCTTGCTCCCCATATTAATTCTTGCAGGAGGGCTGTGATTCGCATAAGGAACTAAAGAAGTTGCTAATCCTAACATATTCATGGCTGTTATCTCTAAATGAGTATGTTCTGGTCTTAATTCATTTTCAGAAAAAGCAACCAATGTGTTTTCTTCTTCAGCTGCATCCAAAAATTCAATAACTCCTTGCTGGATTAGATCACTCCAGGTTATTTCACCTTTTTCTAATTGTTTAATATGTTTTTCAGTTAATAAAGGAATTCCATCTTTTACAATAATTAATGGCCTTCTTGCTCTTCCTTTATTTCCTTCAACTTCAATGATATTTGCTCTTTCGTTAAAGTGTATATTAGTATTATTTTTTATTGTGCCTTTTCTTCTTTCACTTTTAAATTGCTCTAAAAATAATACTGGATCTTCTATCTCTCCTACAAATTTACTGTTTAAATATATTTCAGTCATTTTATTTCTTTCAACCCAAAACTTTTAATTGTTTTTAACAGCTCCTCTTCATCACTATCATAGCTGGTTTTGCACAGTAAAGACAAATTCTTTCTTAAACCAATGTTTGTTCCTTCAGGAGTCTCAATCGGACACAACCTTCCAAGATGTGTTGCATGCAGTTCACGGGCTTCAAAATTTTCTTGAGAAGCACTTAGAGGAGATATTACTCTTTGCAGATGGCTCATTAATTCTAAGAAATTTAATCTTTGTATTCTTTGTGAAATACCTTTCCTTCCGCCAACCCATGATCCTGTTGCCATGCTGCTGTAAATTCTGTTGGTCAATAACTTTTCTCTTATTATTACCTTGATTGAAGGAAATTTTCCTCTTTTAACAATTCTTTGAAAATTATACAGCATATCTCCAATCAATATTTTTAAATTAACCCTTAATAGATCAGCCAATAAATCTCCTGCTAATTTTAATCTTTTGTTCATATAATGATCTTTATCATCTGTAGAAAGTTTTCCATTTGAAACATCAATAAACTTTTTCAGCATCTTGCATAAATTATAAGCCTTAAGTCTTCTATTGTTCTTAGAGATGCCTACATGCGGCAGGAGGTATCTGTCTAAGATTTCTTTCATTCTTTCAATTCTGATCTCTTTTGATTGGGTAATACCAATTGTTTTGGCAATTCTGTCAAGAGCATCTTCTTCTGTTTTTATATCAACAAATTCATATAAGTTAGTAAGAACATCATCATAACTTTTTTCAGTTGAAATCATATTCATGATCTCTTCATCTTTTAATATCCCTAATGCTTTTAACACCATGATAATTGGAACTCTTTTTACTCTTGTAAAGCTTAAATAGAATATCCCTTCTTTTGTTCTTTCTATTGTGTGAGGTATCTTAAATGCTCCTCTTTCAGAAAAAATCTTGCCAACATACGGGCTCGCTCCGACCTTTTCTTTGCTTACTAAAAATTTGTTTGCAGCAAGATCCTCTACAATTATTAATACCTTCTCTGTTCCATTTATAATGAAATATCCGCCAGGATCATCAGGGTCTTCTCCTAATTTAATTAATTCGTCTTGGTTTAAGGAATTCAAATGGCAGTATTTGCTTTTTAGCATTACAGGAATATTTCCTAGAAGTGTAGTAAATGATTCTCTTTGCACGCCATTTATATGAGCACTGACTTCAATATAAACAGGAGCTGAATAGCTTAATTTTCTTAATCTTGCTTCCATTGGATAAATTGCCCTTTTGCTTCCATCTGCTTCTGTTATTTCTGGCTTAGTGACCCATATCTTATCAAACCTTATTTTGAATTCTTCAATATCAGGAGGAATTATTGTTGGCTCTATTTCTTTATTTTCGCTTATGATATTTTGCAGTTCCTTCTCTATAAAATTATTATAAGATTCAATTGTAGAGTCTACAAAACTCTGTTCTTCAAAATATCTTTTTATCAGAATATTATTTTTATTCACTTATTACCCCTCTATAAAAAATAGATTCACCTGCAGTAGGACTTGGCCTGGTTATCTTTATAACATCTCCAACACTGACATTAAGTGATGCAATAGCAGGATCATCTTTTTTGATTTTTGGCAGTTCCTTTAAGCCAATATGATATTTTTCAAACAGTTCTTTTTTATCTTTTTCAGAAAGTTTTTCATGCTTTGGCATTAGAACATGATTTTTGATTACTATTTTTTTCCTTTTCACCATTCATTATCACTCCCAAAATAAAACGGGCCGGACGAGATTCGAACTCGCGACCACTGCATTTCATTCCTCTAATGTTAAAAGTGCAGTGCTCTACCAGGCTGAGCTACCGGCCCAACGCCCTGGCCGGGATTTTCATTTTTGCTCTTTATAGGGCTTAAAGCGTCGAACCCGGGTCGGGGCCTTTCCACCACACTAAATTATGTGGGCCGACAGGGCCCCATGATAGGCCACTACACTACCAGGGCAATTTTATGACTATAAATCCTTCTAAAAGTAAGATATACGCTTTTAAAGCCTATATTTTAGACTATTAGAAAGATTTGACGCGTCATTGTGCAAAGAATTTTGGCTTTGTTTATAAATGTTACGGAAAAATGTCAATTTTTCCGTAATTTCAAAACGCTAAAGTTTTGTATGTTACTGTTTTTTAACAAATTTAGTCAATTTAAACTAGAAATCCCCACCCCCGGATTCGAACCAGGAACCTTTCGGTATCAGCTGGCTCACTTTCATCCTTTATGCAAAATACACAGTCAGTGAGCGGTTTAAACCTACAGCCGAACGCTCTAGCCATTGAGCTAGGTGGGGTCTGAATAACAAGAATTAGTTTGATTTATAAAGTTTTCTTATACCTCAACACCTAAACTATTAGAATAAATATGCTTTTCTTTTCCTTTGACTCTTAACAAGACCTTTGCTCTTGGCAGCCTGAAATCACCTAATATACTTAATTTTGATTTAATATTATAACTGATTAATCTGTCTTCATTAGGTCCTAATTCCCCAAGATCCCAGTGTAATATAGTCCCTTTTTTTTCGCTTTTCAGTATTTTAGTTGGTTTTAATGTTCCTGCAATAAATTCTCTTTGAAGTTCAGCTATGCTTGGGATATAATCAGCTACAATAACACCCTTTATTGGTTTTTTTACCAGGCTTGTTACCTGCAGCATAATCTTTAATGAAGATATTCCTCCTTCTTCTGTCTTAACTTCACTTATTCCTTTTCTTATTTTTACAGGGCTTCTTGTTATATAAGCTATAGCAGCAATAATAATAAGGGCTGCTGCAATATAAACTATGATTCTGTAATTTGTAGTTATATAGACTGTTTTAGTTTGGCCTGGCTCTAACTCAAGATCAATAAGTAAAAACCTCTGTCCATCTTCTTCTTTTATCACAGTTGATTCTGGATTTGTTTCTGTAAAAAGATTTTTTATAAAACTTACAGGAATCCTTACTTCCTGGACATCTTTTATATTTGATTTGCTGCTATAAGTCGCTTCAATAACAGTTTTGAAAAAAACACTTTCTTTTTTTACATCTTCTTCAAAACCAAGGGTTTTTTCTCCTATGATTATTATCTGTGATTGAGGCCTGTCAATCGTTTTTCCTGATTTTAACAAATCAAAATTTAATTTATATTCTCCTGGAGCCTGCAATGGATCTAAATCATAACTAAGTTCAATATCTTTTGTTTCTAGAGGTTTTAGCTGGACAGGTTGCTCTGTATTGAACACAGCTAAATCGCTTGTAATTTTAATTGCTAAATCTGTTAGATTCAGTACATTCCTATTTTCTAATGTAATTTTAATTGTAACAGGTTCTTCTGGAGCAATTTGTTCATTCATTTCATAACTCATTTTTACAGAAGGAAGATATTCACTTACTGCTTGTCCAGGAGGTTTTATATGTATATATATCAATTCCTCTGTTGTTTCATCTGCGTCTATATCTTTTATTGTAAGTGCAACACCATACATCCCTGGCCCAACATATTTTGTTGGTGTTATTACTAATCTTTCACTTGCCACACTGTCAGGATAAACTTTAATATCAGTAGAAGGTATATCCCATTCAACTTCAGAAGAATATATCCTAAAGTTTTGAATAGTCATCAAATTATTTTTAATTGCAATTTCAAATTCAGCAGATTCTTCCAAGAAAATGCTGTCTTTAATAGGGGTTATTTCTACATCATAATCTGCTGCAGAAACAGTCAAAATACATAAAATAAATATTATTGCCAATAAAAAATGCTTTTTCATACACCTCTCACTACTCTATTTTTAATTATCTCATATTTAAATCTTTCTAAACACTTTATTTATAAGAAAAAAGTGCGTTTAAAGTTCTATATGTGTTATACAATATATGCCTAAGATATAAATACTCAGAAGACTTATATATACTGCTGGGGTGGTTAGTCGCAAAGCGCTGGATGCCTGACTGCGTTGGGATTCAGAACGCTCCGGCTTCCACCTTCTTATTCTAATTTTCTAACAATGCCTTTTGTAGCATCTACTTCTATCAAATCTCCATCTTTAAGGATTTTTGTAGCATTCTTCAGCCCAGTTATACATGGCTTGCCCATCTCTCTGCTGACAATAGCAGCATGGCTAGTTATGCCTCCTTCATCTGTTAAAAAAGCAGATGCTTTTCCCATTATTGGAACATAATTTGGTGTGGTAGAATTTGCTATTAAAATATCTCCTTTTTGAAATTTATTGAATTCCTCTATATTTACAACAATTTTAGCAATACCTCTTACATAGCCTTGATTAGCACAAGTTCCTCTTAAAACTTTTTCTTCCTTATTCTTTTTTTTATCTTTAGAAAAATAATCATAAAAATAATATAATCTCTGAAGATCACTCCCATAAATAAAATAATATCTCCTTTTTAGATTTATACAAGCAAAACCCTTCTTTCTTTGATTAATCTCTTCTTTTGTTACTGATAATTTATTTGTATCTATCATTTCAATTATCTCTTTTTGTCGTAAAAAAGTTATATCATCATATTCCAATCCAAATCTTTTTGCTAATAACTCAAAAGTTGGCTTCATGATTGCTCCTGCATATGCATTTGATTCTGCAACATGAGTTCTTAAGAAAATTGTATATCTTAATAATTCAACATCTTCATTAAGATTTGTATCTTCATCTTTTTTTAATTTCAAATCAATACTGTTTTTCAACTCTTCTATAAACATATCAAAATCAAGAAAATCTCCTTGATGATGAAATATTTTAATCCACGCAAAATCTTTCAAGAATTTATTAATTAAGTCCATTGCTTCTTTATCTTCTTTTATATTATCCAAATCAATATTTTTATTCTTTATTTTTTTTCTGATTTCATCAAGTGCAATATTGTACTTTGTAATATAATTCTTTTTCAAGGGTTTTTCAACAGCTTCTTTTACTATCTTTTCAAAAACCTCTGCTGCATTATAGATCCATCTAAAATGGGTAATAATTCCTTCATTAAATACATTAAAGAATTTTTTGATTGAATTTAAATCTTTTTTATCTAACTTCTTGGTAAACTCTATAAAATCATTGCATTCATTTTCCATCCTCATTGCAAGATCTTTTATATAATACTTATCTGTTCTATACTTATTTAAAATAAATTCATTTGTCCTTTTGTGTTCTTTCATATCCTTCATTAGCTTATTCTGAAAAAAAACAAACCCATCTAGAAAAAAAGGTGTTCTAAGAGTTTTACTTAAATAATCATTAACATTTGATACAGAACCATCCCAATCCAGTACAGGTGATAAAGGTCTTTCTATCACAATATACCATTCTCTTTCAGCAATTTCCTTTGCAATTTCTCTTAATTTATTTGTTTCCATTTTCAAAAATTAAAAAAAGAAAAAAATATTAGCTAACTATAAACTAGCTAAGTATTCGAAGGCAGGGCCTAATTCTTTTTCTACATCTATGTTTGTCTCAAATGTCTTTTCTGCAACATATATCTTAGGTTTATCAATAGTTGCTATTGTAAATTCACATGCCACATCATAACCAGTTCCTTCTGCAAAATGTGATCTTCCAATTATGTCTTCTAATCTCTTGCTGTCTAATTCTTCTCCCATCAATCTCAACAAAGATGCTTCAACAACAGGCGTATGAGATACGTTTAGTATTATTCCTCCGCTAGGAATATCTTGAAGGATTTTGACTATATGTTTTCTCATAGCTTCTGCACAAGGTTCAACTAATTTTGCATATTTTCCTAACCATAAACCCATAGTATATGAAGCGTCAGCTCCTCCTTCTCTAGCTTCTTTAATTTCTGATGGTGTATTAGTTACTGGATTCAATGCATTACTTAATTGAGCAAATGGCTGGTAACTATAACTCCTTCCTCTCACTTGCAAAGATCCTGCTCCATCTAACCATGCTCCCAAACAGATCTGGCTTCTCGCTTTATTTGAATAATAACCTCTAATTATTTGATCAGGATTTTCTTCTCTTAAAGCAATACCTCTCTCATAAGCTGCTTTAAAACCATCAGCAGTAGGTCTATCTGCACCTTTAGTTTTATCACTTTTCTCATGTCTTACAACTTTTATGTGGACATAAGGTTCTCTTGTTTTTTCCATTTTATTTTCCTCCTATATTGGTGCAGGTTCTCCAAAGTCCCCTGATACACCATTTTGATTTATTGTTGGTTTTCTGATTAGAATGCCATATATCTCAACTTCATTTTCCTTAGCCATCATTCTGATTATGTCAACATCAGATATCTCCTCTTTCAGTCCTAATAATCTTGCAATGCTCATTTTTTTACCTCATATCAACGGCTCTATTGCAGCCAATTCATTTTCCAATCTTTCTTGATCTTCAATTTCAGGATTTTCTCTATTTAACCATTCAATGATTTGTTTTATCATTTCAACCACCTCATATTTCTTTACTATATAGTGGAACACCACACTAATTAAATATTAACTCTCCAAAAAAGGAGAGTTACAAAAAGATTTAAATACAACTTAATCTAACTAATCTATATGGATATAACACCATTAGAAGATTTAGGATTGACAAATGCTGAGATCAAAGTATACTTGACTTTGTTAGAACTAGGCCAGACAAAAGTAGGCCCAATTATAGAAAAATCTGATCTGCAAAGTTCTGTAGTGCATAATGCTCTGCATAAACTGCAGGACAAAGGACTTATAAGCTATATAAAAAAAGGGCAGATAAAGCATTACAAAGCAACTGATCCAAAAAATTTTATGGATTTTATTGAAGAAAAGAAGAAAAA